>NZ_JAGPXU010000059.1:0-750 GCF_018070385.1 Micromonospora sp. C97 | reverse complement strand
CCATCGCGCTGCCCTCGCCATTGATATGCGTCTAGCTGAAGCCGACCCCGACAACGCCGAAGCACAACGCGACCTCAGCATCACCCACAGCAGACTCGGCGACATCGCCCACGCTCGCGGCAACCTCAACGACGCCGAGAACGCCTACCGCGCCGCCCTGAGCGCCTTGCAACGTGTGATGGACGCGGATGTAGCCGAAGGAGGACGTATCTATGGGCTCTTGCAGATCCGGATGGGCGACCTCGCCCACGATCGGGGCAACCTCAACGACGCCGAGACCGCCTACAACCGCGCCCTCACCGCATTCCAACACCTAATAGAGACCAACCCCGACGACACCGAGGCGCAACGCGACCTCAGCATCACCCACGGCAAGCTGGGCGACATCGCCCGGGAGCGCGGCAACCTCAACGACGCCGAGACCGCCTACAACTCCGCCCTCACCGCATTCCAACACCTAATAGAGACCAACCCCGACAACCCTGAAGCACAACGCGACCTCAGCATCACCCACAGCAGGCTCGGCGACATCGCCCGGGAGCGCGGCAACCTCAACGACGCCGAGACCGCCTACAACTCCGCCCTCACCGCATTCCAACACCTAATAGAGACCAACCCCGACGACACCGAGGCACAACGCGACCTAAGCATCGCCCAGAGCAAACTTGGCGACATCGCTCGAGATCGGGGCAACTTCAACGACGCCGAGAACGCCTACCGAACCGCGCTCGCCGTCCGAACCCACCTCGC
>NZ_JAGPXU010000058.1:0-1230 GCF_018070385.1 Micromonospora sp. C97 | reverse complement strand
CCGCCAGCAGCGGGCGGGAGCTGTCCGGTTGGGCCGAGCTGTGGTTGCGCCAGCCGCAGGTCAACACGTTGCGCGCCGAGGTCGCCGTCGACGCCGACGGCCGCTACACCGAGGTCGCCGTGGTGCAGACCGCACCCGAGTCGCACCCGGTGCTGCGCCCGCACCGGATCGGCGTGGGCCGCTATGCGGCGGACGGCACCGTCCGGCGCGACGAGGTGGACATCGACCCGGCCGCCGACGGTGGGCGCACCGTGCTGGGTCAGCTGACGGGTGAGCCGGCGGCCCGGCTTCTGCTGCTCAACGACGGTGACCTCACCTTCGCCAAGGTGCGTCTCGACCCGGCGTCGGCCGAGGCCGTCCCGCTGGTGCTGCCCGGCCTGACCGACCCGCTGGCCCGGGCGGTGCTGTGGGGTGAGGCGCTGGACGCGGCGACCGACGGGGAGCGGCCGGTCGCCGGCCTGGTCGACCTGATCGTCGCCGCGCTGCCCACCGAGACCGAGGTGATCATTGCGGAGGACGTGCTGACGCTCAGTCGGTCACTGATCGACCGATACCTCGACCCGCTGACCCGCTCGACAGCGTTGGCCCGGGTCGCCGAGGCGTGCCGGCGCCTGCTCGACGGCGCGCCGGCCGGGGAGTCGTTGCAGCTCGCCGCCGCACGGGGCTGGATCGCCGCCACCACCGACGCCGACCTGCTCGTCGGCTGGCTCGCCGGCCGGGACGTGCCGGCCGGCCTGAAGGTCGACGCGGAGCTGCGCTGGGCGGTGCTGCGCCGACTGGTGGTGCTGGGTGCCGCGGGCGAGGCGGAGATCGCCATCGAGGCGGCCGCAGACGTCAGCTCCGCTGGCGCGGAACGGGCCGCGCGGTGCCGGGCCGCACTGCCCGACCCGGCGGCGAAGCAGGCGGCCTGGGAGATCATCGTGCGGGGCGACGACCTGTCCAACCGGCTGTTGGAAGCGACAGCCGAGGGGTTCTGGCAACCCGAGCAGGCCGAGCTGACCGCCGCGTACGTCGATCGGTACTTCGCGGAGATGCCGGCCGCCGCGCGCCGGCGTACCCCCTGGACGGCCGACCGGGTGGCGGCCCTGGCGTTCCCCCGCTACGCCGTGGCGCAGCCGACCCGGGAGGCGGCCGCGGCGTTGCTGGCCCGCGACGACCTGACCCCCGGCCTGCGCCGGGTGGTGACCGACGCCGCCGACGACCTGCGCCGCGCGCTGGTCGCCCGGACGG
>NZ_JAGPXU010000057.1:0-1397 GCF_018070385.1 Micromonospora sp. C97 | reverse complement strand
GAGTTACGGCGGTCATGGCGGAGGGGAAACGCCCGGTTACATTCCGAACCCGGAAGCTAAGCCCTCCAGCGCCGATGGTACTGCACTCGTGAGGGTGTGGGAGAGTAGGACGCCGCCGGACAATCTTCCAGTCGAGGGCCGCCCCATCCGGGTCGGCCCTCGACTGCGTAGCGCCATTGGTGGCGCAATCAGGAAGGATGTACCTGTGAGTTCAGGACCGCAGGGCGGAGATCGTCCCCGTCGTTACGAAGACCGTACTGACGGTGCGGGCGGACGCGACCGCGGCCCGCGCCGCGACGACCGAGACCGGCCTCCGTACCGGGGAGACCGTGACAGCGGCGGCGCCCGAGGCGGATACGCCGGCGGCCGCGACTCTGGCTCCCGTGGTGGTGACCGGGACAGCTCGCGCTCCAGCGCCCCGCGTGACGGCGGTTTCCGCGGCGGCGATCGCCGTGACGGTGGCTTCCGCGGCGGTGACCGGGACGGTTCGCGTTCCAGCGCCCCCCGCGAGGGCGGCTACCGCGGCGGTGACCGGGACGGGTCGCGCTCGGGTGCTCCCCGTGACGGTGGGTTCCGGTCCGGACCTTCCCGTGAGGGTGGTTTCCGTGGCGGCGATCGGGACGGTTCGCGTTCCAGCGCCCCGCGTGAGGGTGGTTTCCGTGGTGGTGACCGCGACGGTGGTTTCCGTGGTGGTGACCGCCGTGAGGGCGGGTACCAGGGTGGTGACCGCACTCGCTCCGGCCCGCCGCGTGAGGGTGGTTTCCGCGGCGGCGACCGCGACGGCGGGTTCCGTGGCGGTGACCGCCGTGAAGGTGGTTTCCGTGGCGGCGATCGGGACGGTTCGCGTTCCAGCGCCCCGCGTGAAGGCGGTTTCCGCGGTGGCGACCGCGACGGCGGGTTCCGTGGCGGTGACCGCCGCGAGGGCGGTTTCCGTGGCGGCGACCGGGACAGTTCGCGTTCCAGCTCGCCCCGTGAGGGTGGCTTCCGCGGCGGTGACCGTGACGGTGGTTTCCGTGGTGGCGACCGCGATGGTGGTTTCCGTGGTGGTGACCGTCGTGAGGGCGGGTACCAGGGTGGTGACCGCACTCGCTCCGGCCCGCCGCGTGAGGGTGGTTTCCGTGGCGGCGACCGTGACGGTGGTTTCCGTGGTGGTGACCGCCGTGAGGGTGGTTTCCGTGGTGGCGACCGCGATGGTGGTTTCCGTGGTGGCGACCGCGATGGTGGTTTCCGTGGTGGTGACCGTCGTGAGGGCGGGTACCAGGGTGGTGACCGCACTCGCTCCGGCCCGCCGCGTGAGGGTGGCTTCCGCGGCGGTGACCGTGACGGTGGTTTCCGTGGTGGTGACCGCCGTGAGGGTGGTTTCCGTGGTGGCGACCGCGATGGTGGTTGCGGGGGGG
>NZ_JAGPXU010000055.1:0-3398 GCF_018070385.1 Micromonospora sp. C97 | reverse complement strand
TGTTGGGTTTGGTGTGGGGCGGATCGGGTTGTGGGTTGGTCGTTTGTTGAGAATTGCACAGTGGACGCGAGCATCTTTGTGGTCAAGTTGTCAAGGGCGAACGGTGAATGCCTTGGCACCAGGAGCCGATGAAGGACGTGGGAGGCCGCGATAGGCCTGGGGGAGCTGTCAACCAAGCTGTGATCCCAGGGTGTCCGAATGGGGAAACCTGGCACCAGTCATGTGGTGTCACCCACACCTGAACACATAGGGTGTGTGGAGGGAACGCGGGGAAGTGAAACATCTCAGTACCCGTAGGAAGAGAAAACAATTTAGTGATTCCGTGAGTAGTGGCGAGCGAAAGCGGATCGAGGCTAAACCGGCTGCGTGTGATACCTGTCAGGGGTTGCGTGGTCGGGGTTGTGGGACCCTGCTGAACAAGCTGACACTTGTTCGAGAAGTTACAAAGTTAGTGGCTAGTCGAACAGTCTGGAATGGCTGACCGTAGACGGTGAGAGTCCGGTAGGTGAAAGTTGCTGACCTTCTGTGGGTGTTCCCGAGTAGCGGCGGACCCCTGAAATCTGCCGTGAATCTGCCAGGACCACCTGGTAAGCCTAAATACTTCCTGGTGACCGATAGCGGACAAGTACCGTGAGGGAATGGTGAAAAGTACCCCGGGAGGGGAGTGAAATAGTACCTGAAACCGTTCGCCTACAATCCGTCGGAGCCTTGCGGGGTGACGGCGTGCCTTTTGAAGAATGAGCCTGCGAGTTAGTGGCATGTGGCGAGGTTAACCCGTGTGGGGGAGCCGTAGCGAAAGCGAGTCTGAATAGGGCGATTCAGTCGCGTGTCCTAGACCCGAAGCGGAGTGATCTAGCCATGGGCAGGCTGAAGCGCGGGTAAGACCGCGTGGAGGGCCGAACCCACCAATGTTGAAAAATTGGGGGATGACCTGTGGTTAGGGGTGAAAGGCCAATCAAACTCCGTGATAGCTGGTTCTCCCCGAAATGCATTTAGGTGCAGCGTCGCGTGTTTCTTGCCGGAGGTAGAGCACTGGATGGTCTAGGGGGCCCACAAGCTTACCGAAATCAGCCAAACTCCGAATGCCGGTAAGTGAGAGCGCGGCAGTGAGACTGCGGGGGATAAGCTTCGTAGTCGAGAGGGAAACAGCCCAGATCACCAGCTAAGGCCCCTAAGCGTGTGCTAAGTGGAAAAGGATGTGGGGTCGCATAGACAACCAGGAGGTTGGCTTAGAAGCAGCCACCCTTTAAAGAGTGCGTAATAGCTCACTGGTCAAGTGGTTCCGCGCCGACAATGTAGCGGGGCTCAAGCACACCGCCGAAGCTGTGGCATTCACATTTTAACCTCGCTTGGACTTGATTCCTTGTGCAGGTGTGTGGATGGGTAGGGGAGCGTCGTGCCGCGAGTGAAGCAGCGGGGTGACCCAGTTGTGGACGCGGCACGAGTGAGAATGCAGGCATGAGTAGCGAAAGAAGGGTGAGAAACCCTTCCGCCGGATGACCAAGGGTTCCAGGGCCAGGCTAATCCGCCCTGGGTGAGTCGGGACCTAAGGCGAGGCCGAGAGGCGTAGTCGATGGACAACGGGTTGATATTCCCGTACCCGCGAAAGAGCGTCCCTGATGAACCTCGTTGTGCTAACCACCCAAACCATCCAAGACCTTCGGGTTGAGGGTGGGGAGCGTGGGAACCTGATGGGTAGTAGTCAAGCGATGGGGTGACGCAGGAAGGTAGCTGAGCCCGGCCGGTGGTTGTGCCGGGGTAAGCGTGTAGGCCGTGGTGTAGGCAAATCCGCACCACATGAAGGCTGAGACGTGATGCCGAGCCGATTCAGGTGAAGTCAGTGATCCTATGCTGCCGAGAAAAGCCTCTAGCGAGTTCTTAGCGGCCCGTACCCCAAACCGACACAGGTGGTCAGGTAGAGAATACCGAGGCGATCGGGCGAACTGTGGTTAAGGAACTCGGCAAATTGCCCCCGTAACTTAGGGAGAAGGGGGGCCGGAGACGTGAAGCCCCGCGCGGGTGGAGCGTTGTATGGCCGCAGAGAGCAGGGGGAAGCGACTGTTTACTAAAAACACAGGTCCATGCGAAGAAGTAATTCGATGTATATGGACTGACGCCTGCCCGGTGCTGGAACGTTAAGGGGACCTGTTAGCTCTTTTGGGGCGAAGCGGAGAACTTAAGCGCCAGTAAACGGCGGTGGTAACTATAACCATCCTAAGGTAGCGAAATTCCTTGTCGGGTAAGTTCCGACCTGCACGAATGGCGTAACGACTTCCCCACTGTCTCAACCACAGGCCCGGCGAAATTGCAGTACGAGTAAAGATGCTCGTTACGCGCGGCAGGACGGAAAGACCCCGGGACCTTTACTATAGCTTGACATTGGTACTCGAATTAGCTTGTGTAGGATAGGTGGGAGCCGGTGAAGTCCATACGCCAGTATGGGTGGAGGCAATCTTGAAATACCACTCTGGTTGATTTGGGTATCTAACTTCGGACCGTTATCCGGTTCAGGGACAGTGTCTGGTGGGTAGTTTAACTGGGGCGGTTGCCTCCTAAAAGGTAACGGAGGCGCCCAAAGGTTCCCTCAGCCTGGTTGGCAATCAGGTGTTGAGTGCAAGTACACAAGGGAGCTTGACTGTGAGACTGACAGGTCGAGCAGGGACGAAAGTCGGGACTAGTGATCCGGCACTTGCGAGTGGAAGCGGTGTCGCTCAACGGATAAAAGGTACCCCGGGGATAACAGGCTGATCTTCCCCAAGAGTCCATATCGACGGGATGGTTTGGCACCTCGATGTCGGCTCGTCGCATCCTGGGGCTGTAGCAGGTCCCAAGGGTTGGGCTGTTCGCCCATTAAAGCGGTACGCGAGCTGGGTTTAGAACGTCGTGAGACAGTTCGGTCCCTATCCGCCGTGCGCGTAGGATACTTGAGAAGGGCTGTCCCTAGTACGAGAGGACCGGGACGGACGAACCTCTGGTGTGCCAGTTGTCCTGCCAAGGGCACGGCTGGTTAGCTACGTTCGGAAGGGATAACCGCTGAAAGCATCTAAGCGGGAAGCCTGCTTCAAGATGAGGTATCCCACCCACTTTGTGGGGTAAGGCCCCCAGCTAGACGACTGGGTTGATAGGCCGGAAATGTAAGCCCGGTAACGGGTTCAGTTGACCGGTACTAATAGGCCGAGGACTTGACTACTAAGCTGCTACGCGTCCACTGTGCAACTCTGAACAAGCGAACACCCGTGAAATCGTGCCGGGGTTGTTTGATATGTTCATAGAGTTACGGCGGTCATGGCGGAGGGGAAACGCCCGGTTACATTCCGAACCCGGAAGCTAAGCCCTCCAGCGCCGATGGTACTGCACTCGTGAGGGTGTGGGAGAGTAGGACGCCGCCGGACAATCTT
>NZ_JAGPXU010000054.1:0-9814 GCF_018070385.1 Micromonospora sp. C97 | reverse complement strand
GTGCCACCGGCCGCCCGGCTCCCCCCGCAGGGCGGCCGGTGGCACGACGGGATCAGGCGGCGAGGCCGTCCAGAGCCGGTTGGTGGGCCACGCCGAGCGCGGCTTCCACCACCGTGACGAACTGTTCGGCAGCGCGGAGCAGATCGTCGGCCTCCCGGGCGCTGACCACCCGGGGGATGCCGGCCTCGGCGGCGGCACGCTTGCTGGCCCCCGCTGCGAAGAACCGGGACCACTCGTCCAGCTCTGGAGCGACCGCGCAGAGGAGGACCCAGACGCTGGTGATCCGGTTGCGCCGACTCGGCGCGGGCCGGGCCCGGGCGGCGAGCAGGGCCGCCGCCGCGCGCAGGGCGGCCAGGTGGGCAGCCGCGTAGCGCAGGCCGTCAGGTCGGGTCTGGCCGGCCTCGACCAGCCCACGGCGGGCCAACATGAGGAGCTGGGCGGGGGTGCGATGCGGCAGCACGTGTGCCGGCACCGTCGGTGCCTGAGCCGGGTTGGTCGGCATGGGTGTCTCTCCTCCACGTGGCCGAGACGTCACTGCGGCGGCTGCTGCCACCGACGAGACGCCGAGGTCGGGGTGGTGCGGAGGAAGACGCACCGGGTGTGGCCGGCCGGGTGTGGATGCTTCCCCACACCACACCCGGCCGGCGGACCGGCGGGTGCGTCGCCCGCCGCCCGGGGGTCGTGGGCGGCGGACGACGCTCCTGCCTGTTGGGACCAGGCTCGCGACTGCCCGGAAACCCAGGTGCGGCCCGCGGAGCCGCACCGCCCGGAGGTGGCGCCGCGAAACGCCGCGCTCCGGCTGGTTGGAACGGGCGTTCGAGGCAATCGAACACTCGTTCTAACTACTGCTGACAGTACACCTCCCCTCCGACGAAAATGCAACGTGTGACGCGCTGAGCGTGCCGGCCGGATGAACCCACCCCGGCGAACCGGGAAGAATGACGACATGCAGCCACACCCGAACGTACGAGCGGTGCAGGACGCGCTCACCGCCGCCGGCACGCGCGACGGCACCGGCGAGCCCAGCCTGGTCCGTCTGCTGCCCGACGCGGTGCACACCGCCGCGGCGGCCGCCGAGGCGCTCGACGTCGAGGTCGGTCAGATCGCCAACTCCCTGATCTTCGACGCGGACGACACGCCGCTGCTCGTGCTCACCTCCGGCGCGCACCGGGTCGACACCGCCGGTCTGGCGGCATCGATCAGCGTCACCCGGCTGCGCCGGGCCACCCCGGAGTTCGTCCGGACCCACACCGGACAGCCGATCGGCGGGGTCGCCCCCCTCGGGCACCCGCACCCGCTGCGCACCCTGGTGGACACGGCGCTGGCGGCGTACCCGGAGATCTGGGCCGCGGGTGGCGTACCCCAGGCGGTCTTTCCGACCACCTACACCGAACTGCTGCGGGTCACCGCCGGCACCCCGGCCGAGGTGGCGTGAGCGAGCGGAGCGTGCTGACCAACCAGTCCGGCAGCGCGGTCCCGGAGCTGGTCACGCTGCACGTGTGGCGGACCTCCCGCGGCGCGCTGCCCCGGGCGCTGACCCGGATGGCGCTGGACCCACGCCGGCTGCGCGCCCTCCCGGGCGCCCGGTTCGGCAAGCTGCTGGGCACCGGGACCGGCACCGACTTCGGGCCGAGGGACGCCGACCTGACCCGGTGGGCGGCGCTGACCGTCTGGGACTCCCCCGCCGCGGCGGCCGACTTCGACGACTCGTCGGTCGGACGGGCCTGGGCACGCATCGCCCACGCCCAGGCCCGGATCGACCTGCGCCCACTGACCAGCCGGGGCGAGTGGTCCGGCCAGCGGCCGTTCGGTGACCCGTCGGGCGGCCGGGTCACCGGCCCGGTGCTGGCACTGACCCGGGCCCGGCTGCGGGCCCGCCGGGCCGCCACCTTCTGGCGGGCGATCCCACCGGTGGCCGCCGCCCTGCGCGACGCGCCCGGGCTGCTGGCCCGGTTCGGGGTCGGCGAGGCACCGTTGGGCTGGCAGGGCACGGTGAGCGTGTGGCGCGGCCCGACGGACCTGGTGGCGTTCGCGTACCGTCACCCGGAGCATCGGGCGGCGATCATGCGAACCCCCACCGCGGGCTGGTACGCCGAGGAGCTGTTCGCCCGGTTCGAGGTGCGCGACGTGGTCGGCGACCGGTCGGTGCTCGGGTGGGCCGCCGATGGTGGCCCGGAAACGGTGAAGGGTGGACGGGCATGAGGTTGGTGCGCTGGACGCCGGACGATCTCGTCCGGCGGCTGGACGACGTGGTGGCCGTCTACGGCGAGGCGATGGGATACCGCACCGACCTGCTGGAGGCCCGGCGCGGTTACATCGCCACCCACGTTCGCCGGCCGGGTTTCCGGGCGGTCGCCAGCCTGACCAGCGAGGGGCACCTCGCCGGCTTCGGCTACGGCTATCTGGGCGCCTCCGGTCAGTGGTGGCACGACCAGGTGCACCGCGCGCTGGACGCCCCGACCCGTACGCGCTGGCTCACCCACTGCTTCGAGGTGGTCGAGCTGCACGTCCGGCCACCGGCGCAGGGGCACGGCCTGGGCACCGGTCAGCTGCGCGCCCTGCTCGGCATGGCGGAGGGCGACACCACGCTGCTGTCCACCCCGGAGGCTGACGAGCAGACCTCGCGGGCCTGGCGGCTGTACCGACGGTTCGGCTTCGTCGACGTGCTGCGCGACTTCCACTTCCCCGGCGACGAGCGGCCGTTCGGTGTGCTCGGTCGGGATCTGCCGCTCGACCCGCCGGCGTCATGACCCGACGGATCTCCTGGACACTGCTCGCCGTCCTGGTGCTCGCCCAGATCTGCTACCCGCTCACCACCGGCGACACCCGGGCCGGGCTCACCGTGGCCACCGTCGTCCTCGGCTGGCTGCTCTCGGTCGGCCACGCGCTGCTCAGCCGGGGCCCACGGGTGGCGGCGGCGCTGGTCGCGGTGGCCACCGGCGGCGGGTTCGCGATCGAGGCGATCGGGGTGGCCACCGGCGTGCCGTTCGGCAGCTACGACTACTCCGGGGAGCTGGGCCCCAAGCTGGCCGGGGTGCCACTGATCATTCCGCTGGCCTGGACCTGGATGGCCTGGCCGGCGTGGCTGGCAGCGGTCCGACTGACCGGCGGCAACGCCGCAACGGCCGACGGCGGCGCACTGACCGCCGGCGGCAGCGGGTCGATGGTGGGGCGGTGGGTGGGGCGGATCGCGCTGGCCACTGTGGGGCTGGCCGCCTGGGACCTCTTCCTGGACCCGCAGATGGTGGCCGAGGGCTACTGGGTCTGGCGCGACGCCACCCCGGCGTTGCCCGGCCTGGCCGGCATCCCGGTCAGCAACTACCTGGGCTGGCTGCTCTTCGCGGTGCTGATGATGAGCGCGCTGCGCCCACTGGCCGGGCCGGCCGCCGCGCACACCGATCGGCGGGACCACCCGATGGTCGCGCTGTACCTGTGGACGTACTTCTCCAGCATCCTGGCCCACGCGGTCTTCCTCGACCTGCCCGCGTCGGCGCTCTGGGGCGCCGCCGGCATGGCGGTGACCGCCGTACCGCTCACGGTGACCTTCCTACGTGCCCACCGGGGCGGTGACCCCGGTCGGGAGGCCCACCAGCCGCACCGCCCCGGCGTCGACGCGACCCGATGACCGTCCTGCTCGGCCTGCTGATCGCCGTCGCCGCGTTGACCGGACACACCTGGCTCAACGCCGCCCGGTGGCTGCGCCGGCCCACCGACCGGCCGGACGCCGTCGACGAGCCGGTGGCCGTGCTGCTGCCGCTGCGCGACGAGGCCACCCGGGTCACACCCTGCCTGCGCGCCCTGCTCGCCCAACGCGGCGTACCCGGGCTGCGCATCGTGGTCCTCGACGACGGGTCCACCGATGGCACCGCCGACGTGGTCCGCGCGGTGGTCGGCGACGACCCCCGGGTCACGCTGCTCAGCGGCGTCGCCCCGCCGCCGGGCTGGCTGGGCAAGCCGCACGCCTGCTGGCAGCTGGCCACCCGGGCCGACCCGGACGCCACCGCGCTGGTCTTCGTCGACGCCGACGTGGTGCTCGCCCCGCACGCCGTGGCCGCGGCCGTCACCGAGTTGCGCGCCGCCCGGGTGACGTTGCTGTCGCCGTACCCCCGGATCGTGGTGGCGACGGCGGCCGACCGGTTGGTGCAGCCGCTGTTGCAGTGGCTCTGGCTCACCTTCCTGCCGCTGCGCGCGATGGAACGCTCACCGCGGCCGTCGCTGGCCGCGGCGGGCGGGCAGTTCCTGGTGGTGGACCGGGCCGGCTACACCGCCGCCGGCGGGCACGCCGCGGTCGCCGACCGGATCCTGGAGGACGTCGAGCTGGCCCGGGCGGTCAAGCGGGCCGGCGGGCGGATCGCCCTGGCCGACGGCTCCCGGCTGGCCACCTGCCGGATGTACGACGACTGGCCGCAACTGCGCGACGGGTACTCGAAGTCGCTCTGGGCGTCGTTCGGGCACCCGGGCGCGGCGGCGGCCGTGGTGGCGGCGCTGCTGCTGCTCTACACCGCCCCGCCACTGGTGGCGCTGGCTGGCGTGGTGGCCGGCGCGCCCGGGGTGGCCGCCGTGGGCCTGGCCGGCTACCTGCTCGGGGTGGCCGGGCGGGTGCTCACCGCCCGCGCGACAGGTGGCCGATGGCGGCCCGACGCGCTCGCACACCCCGTGTCGGTCGTGGTCCTCGGTTGGCTGACAGTGCGGTCGTACCATCTGCGAAAGCGACGCCGCCTGACCTGGCGGGGTCGCCCGGTCAGCTAGGAGGACGCGGTATGGCGCGGATCGTGGTCGTCGGCGCCGGGGTGGGTGGCCTCGCCACCGCCGCCCGGCTGGCCGCCACCGGGCACCAGGTGACCGTCTTCGAGCGGGCCGACACGGTCGGCGGCAAGCTCGGCCGGTACGCGCACGACACACCAGCCGGGTCGTTCCACTTCGACACCGGGCCGAGCCTGCTCACCCTGCCCGAGGTCTTCCACGACCTGTTCGAGGCGACCGGGGCGAAGCTCGACGAGTACCTGGACCTGGTCGGCCTGAACCCGATCGTCCGGCACGTCTTCCCCGGCGGCGGCCCGGCACTGGACTCGTGCGCCGACCCGGTGGAGTTCGCCAGCCGGATCGGCGCCGCCTTCGGCGACCGGGCGGCGGCCGACTGGCAGCGGTTGTGGCGTCGGGCCGCTCGGGTGTGGAACGCCTCCTCGCGGGACATCCTGCGCCGTACCGTCGACTCCCCCCGCGACCTCGCGTCGCTGGCCTGGCGCGTCGGAGACCTGGCCGCCATCGCCCCGGGCCGCACCCTGCGCGGCCTGGGCCGCCGGCACCTGTCCGACCCGCGGCTGCGGATGATGCTGGACCGGTACGCCACCTACACCGGCGCCGACCCACGTCGGGCACCCGCGGCGCTGGTCGCGGTCCCCTACGCCGAGTTGGCCTTCGGTGGCTGGTACCTGCGCGGCGGGCTGGGCACGCTCGCCGACGCGCTGCTGACCCGTTGCCTGGACCTCGGCGTGGTCGTGCAGACCGACGCCACTGTCACCCGGATCGACGCCACCGGCGGCCGGGTGCACGGGGTTCGCCTCGCCGGAGTCGCCGCCCCGGTGCCCGCCGACGTGGTGGTGGCCAACGTGGACGCGATCACCGTCTACCGTGACCTGCTGCCGCACCCGGGTCGGCTGGCCGCGCTGACCGACCGCAGCCTCGCCGGTTTCGTGCTGCTGCTCGGCGTCTCCGGCAGCACCGGGCTGGCCCACCACAACGTCTTCTTCCCCGACGACTACGACGCCGAGTTCGACGCGGTCTTCGGTGACCCCGGGCGCGGGGTGCGGGCCCGGCCGGCGGCCGACCCGACGGTGTTCGTCACGGTGGCCGACGACCCGATGGTCCGCCCCGCCGGACACGAGGCGTGGTTCGTGCTGGTCAACGCCGCTCGGCAGGGCACCGCGGCGGGAGCTGTCGACTGGCGACGTCCGGGGCTGGCCGACGCGTACGCCGACCGGATCCTGGACGTGCTGGCGCGGCGCGGTGTGGACGTCCGCGACCGGTTGCTGTTCCGTGAGATCCGTACCCCCGCCGACCTGGACGTGGCGACCGGCGCGCCAGGTGGCTCGATCTACGGCACCGCCGGTGGGCTGCTCCGCCCGGCCAACCGGGGCCCGGCGAACGGGCTGTGGCTGGTGGGTGGCTCCACCCACCCGGGCGGCGGGTTGCCGATGGTGACCCTCTCCGCGCAGATCGTCGCCGACGAGATCGGCCCCGCCTGGTAGTCAATCGGCGTCGAGCAGGGCGCGCCGGATGCTGGAGAGCAGTTGCCCCAGGCCGAATCCGGCCAGCAGCACCCAGACCGCTGTCGCCATGGTGATGGTGCCGGCGGCCAGGTCCGGCTCGATCAGCCCGGCCAGCCCGGCGACCAGCAAGCCGGCCAGCGCCACCGAGACCCGGGTGGGGCGTTCGCCCACTGTCACCGCACCGATCTCCCGCATACCGGCGGCGACCGCCCGCGCCCGGACGTACTCGTGCAGCCAGGACAGCGCGCCGCCCGCGACGACCAGCCCACCTGGTGCGCCCACCAGCCAGAACGCCAGCAGCCACGCCACCTCACCGAGCCGGTCGGCGACCGAGTCGTAGACGTAGCCCAGCCGGGTGGTGCGGCCGGTGGCGACCGCCACCGCACCGTCCACGCTGTCCGCCACGGCGGCGAGCAGCACGAACAGCGCACCGAGGAACGGCCCGTCCCCCGGCCGGCTCACCAGCAACGGTACGCAGAAGCAGAGCAGCACCCCGGCCACGGTGACCGCGGTGGGGCTGACCCGCAGTCGGCCCAGCACATATCCGACGTGGTACGCGAATCGCAGCCAGGCACGCACCACCGGCGCCGCGACCCGAGGGTCGAACCCGCCGTGCAGCCGCGCCCACGCCGTGGCGTACTGATCCCAGTTCAGCTGTGTGCCCACCACGGATCAACCGTCGCGCCGGGCAACAGGTGTCGCAGGCGCAGTGTTCACACGCGCGCGCCGGCTTTCAGGTTCTGCCAAACCTCACGGGTCGCCGTGGACCGGTTGAGGGTGATGAAGTGGATTCCCGGCACGCCCTCGTCCAGCAGTCGGCGGCACATCTCGCTGGCCTGCTCGATGCCGAGCCGGCGGACGGCGTCCGGGTCGTCGGCGACGCGCTCGAAGCGGGCCGCCAACGCCGGCGGGAACGGCGCACCGGACAGCTGCACGGACCGTTCGATGGTGCCGATCTGGGTCACCGGCATCACCCCGGCCAGGATCGGGGTGTCACAGCCGGCGGCGGCCACCCGGTCGCGTAACCGCAGGTAGTCGTCGGCGTCGAAGAACATCTGGGTGATCGCGAACTCCGCGCCGGCCCGACACTTGCTGACGAACTGGGCGGTGTCGCTGGCCACGTCGGGCGAGCGCGGGTGCTTGTACGGGAAGGCCGCCACGCCGACGCTGAAGTCACCGGCGTCACGCACCAACCGGACCAGGTCCTCGGCGTAGTCCACCCCCTCGGGGTGGCGGATCCACTCGCCGCTCGGGTTACCCGGAGGGTCGCCCCGAACGGCCAGCACGTTGCGCACCCCCACCCCGGCGAGCCGGCCGACCACGTGCCGCAGCTCGGCGACCGAGTGGTTGACCGCGGTCAGGTGGGCCATCGGCAGCAGGGTGGTCTCGGTGGCGATCCGCTCGGTCACCGCCACGGTGGTGTCCCGGGTCGAGCCGCCCGCGCCATACGTGATCGACACGAACGACGGGCGCAGCGACTCCAGCTCGCGGATGGCCTGCCAGAGCAGCAGCTCCCCCGCCTCGGTCTTGGGCGGGAAGAACTCGAACGAGAAGGTCGGCTGGTGCTCACGAATGAGCTCCCCGATCGCCGGCTGCGGATTGGGGAGTGTCGAGGGAAGACCGAGCGCCACGCTCCGACTCTAGCGGTCGGCGCCAACAGGACCCAGGCCCTTCCCATCCAGCGGCCGACGCCGCCCGGTCCGCCCGACCCGGTGGCCGGTGTCGGTCGGGCGCTCACCTGGTTGGCGAGGTCGCCTGATCCGCGCTGAGCCGACAGGCGGCGTCGCACCGCGCTGACCCGTTGGCCGGCGTCGCGTTGTGCGCCGGGGCGGGCGGTGGCGCACCGCGCCGGGGCGGCGGGCGGAAAGGCGTCGTACCTCCGGGGTAGAAATTGTCGGTGCGGGAGGGGCGGCGGGGGTGGCCCCGGGGTCCCGTGCGGGGGTCAGCAACCGAGCGGTGACGCCGGTCCCGTCCGGTCGGGCGGGTCGGGCGCCACCGCACCGACTCCCGCCAGGAGGACCCATGATCCCGCCCGCCTCGCCGCGCTGCACGCAGCTCGGGCCGTTGCTGGCTCGGTGCCGACTCGACCGGGGCTGGAGCCAGCAGCGAGCCGCCGCCGAGTTGTGCGCCGCCGCCGGGGTGCCGACGCTGAGTCGGCACGAGATCTCCCGGTGGGAGCGCCAGCGTCGCGTGCCGGGCGGGTTCTGGCTCGGCTGGCTCGCCGTCGTCCTGAACGTGCCGCTGGTGACGCTCGCCGAGGCCGCCGCTGCCACCCGCCGGGCCGGCTCGACGCGGGCCACCGGGCCGGGACGCGCCACCGGGCCGGGACGCGCCACGCCGCGCGGCGTACGACCGGCTGGGCGAACGGGTCCCGGCCGCACCACGCGTGGCGGTGGAGCACGAACGATGACGACCGGCTAGCGTCGGGGCGTGACCCACGCTGCTCCTGTCTCCCCCGTCGACCGCAACGGCCTGCGGGAGCGGGTCGACAAGGCTCTCACCGAGTTCCTGGCCGGCCAACGTGTCCGGCTCGCCGCCGTGGACGACGCGCTGATTCCGGTGGCGGAGGCGATCGAGGCGTTCGTGCTCGGTGGCGGCAAGCGGCTGCGTCCGGCATTCGCGTACTGGGGGTTCCGGGGTGCCGGCGGGGTGGACAGCGACCAGGTGATCACCGCCCTGGCCGCGCTGGAGTTCGTCCAGGCCAGCGCCCTGATTCACGACGACCTGATGGACCGTTCCGACACCCGTCGCGGCGAGCCCGCGGTCCACCGGAGGTTCGCCACCCGGCACCGGGAGGCCGGCTGGGGCGGCGACCCGGACGGTTTCGGCGACGCCGCGGCCATCCTGCTCGGTGACCTCTGCCTGGTCTGGTCCGATGAGCTGCTGCACTCCGCGGGCCTGGACCTGTGGGCGTTGGCCCGGGCCCGGCCGGTCTTCGACGAGATGCGCACCGAGGTCACCGTCGGGCAGTATCTCGACGTGCTGACGCAGGTCACCGGGGACACCTCGGTGCAACGGGCCAGCAAGGTCGCCCGGTTCAAGTCCGCGAAGTACACCGTCGAACGTCCGATGCTGCTCGGGGCCGCGCTGGCCGACGCGCCGCAGGACGTGCGGGCGGCCTACTCGGCGTACGGGCTGCCGTTGGGTGAGGCGTTTCAGCTCCGCGACGACGTGCTGGGGGTTTTCGGTGACCCGGCGCTGACCGGCAAGCCGGCCGGCGACGATCTGCGCGAGGGCAAGCGCACCTATCTGGTGGCGGCGGCGGTGGAGGCCACCGACGACGCGGGCCGCGAGTTGCTGCTCGGCCGGCTCGGCGACCAGGAGCTGGACGAGCAGGGGGTGACCCTGCTCCGCGAGGTGATCTCGGGGAGCGGGGCGCTGGCCCGCACCGAACAGCGGATCACCACACTCACCGACGCCGCCCTGACCGCGCTGACCGCCGTCGACCTCGACACCGAGGCCCGCCAGGCCCTGGTCGACCTGGCCATAGCCGCAACCCGCCGCACCGACTAACCCCCTGCCCCACCCCCACCTGCCCCTGCCCC
>NZ_JAGPXU010000053.1:0-10536 GCF_018070385.1 Micromonospora sp. C97 | reverse complement strand
CCGCCCCGCCCTCCTCCCCCGCCGATCTTGCAGTTTCTGTTGGCGTTTCGCGTGGGATACCCGTTATGCCGAGACAGAAAGTGCAAGATCGCGTGGGGGTGGGGATCTGGGGGTCAGCGGGTCAGGCTGATGATCTCGTCGCCGGCCAGGCGGCCGGACTCGCGGTCGCGGCGCACGTCACCGGCGTCGAGCAGGTCGGCGAGCGCCTGGTTGGCGTCGGCGGCCCGATAGAGGGTCGCGGTGAGGGTGTGCCGGCGCAGCTCGGTGACCGGCCGTGGCCCGCCCGCGCGCAGCTCGGCCAGCAACTGCTGAGCCAGCGGTTCGAGATCCGGATCGCCGAGCACGTCGACAGTGGTGCCGGTCGGGTCGAGGGGGTCGCGGTAGCGCACGCCGTGGTCCGCGCCGACCGCCCAGAGCGCGTCGCGGATCGCCTCCAGACTCCGGTCGGAGCGGCTGCCGAACGCGATCACACCGGCGGCCTCGCCGCCGGGCAGCACCGGTGCCACCTCGGCGACCAGGGGAAACCCTGCGGAGACGAGCACGTCTCGGGCACTGTCGGTGGTGTGCAGCAGTAGCTCTCCGGTCCGGCCGTTCGTCGCGGCGGCGAGCACCTTCGGCGTCACCGCGCCGGCCAGGTCCACGAAGGAGAACAGTGGCGCGCCGGCAGCCCCGGCGGCCTTCACGGCGACCGGCAGCCGGTACGCGTCGCCGGGCAGCAGGTGCACGGTGACCTCGGCGGGCAGCTCCGCCTCGATGGGGCCGAGCCGGGCCGGCAGGTCGGCGTCGGCGGCGTCGGCCAGCACCAGCACCGTCACCTGCCGGCCGCGCACCTGGTCGCCGTGTGCGGCGACCAGGCGCAGTGCCGCCTCCGCGCTGCCCGCGTCGACGCCCGCGAGGGCGACGGTGGCCCGCCGGGAGCGGTGCAGGGCCGCGGCCAGCCAGGTCGTCAACTGGCGGACCAGCAGCTCGCGGAGGAAATCAGTGGTCCGGTCGGTCGGCATCGGTCCGTTCTACCGTATGGGCGGTCAGGCCGGGACGGAGATCCCCACCCCGCCCCGGGTCTGCCCGCCGTAGCGCTGCCGCTCGGCGTCCAGGTCGAGCCGACCGATCTGCTTGCGGGCGGCCAGCGCGGTGTCGTCGAGCAGGTTGGCCGGGATCAGCCAGACCACCTCGAACTCCAGACCGTCGGGGTCCCTGCCGTAGAGGCTCTTGGTCGTGCCGTGGTCGGAGGTGCCGACCAGCGCGCCGGCCGCGACGAGCCGCTCGGCGGTGGCGGCCAGCTCGTCGAGCGTGTCCACCTCCCAGGCGAGGTGGTAGAGGCCGACGGTGGACCGACCAGCGGTCGACCGCCCGGCGCCCGCGCCGATCTCGAAGAGGCCGAGGTCGTGGTCGTTGGTGGAGTCGGGGGCCTGGAGGAAGGTGGCGCCCCGGAAGCCGTCCGGGGTCATCGCCACCGGGCGGAAGCCCAGCACGTCGCTGTAGAACGCGACGCTGCGGGCGAGGTCACTGACGTAGAGGACCGCGTGGTTGAGCCGATGAATACCCATGACCCGAGGCTAGCGCGATTTAGTTGAGCATTCAACCATCGGGGGTATGATGGCGGTCATGACCCGCTGGCTGGACCCCGACGAGCAACGCACCTGGCGCGCGTACCTGACCGCTTCCCGGGTGCTGATGGACACTCTCGACCGCGAGCTGCAACGCGACGCGGGCATGCCGCACGCGTACTACGAGATCCTGGTCCAGCTCTCCGAGGCCCCCGGTCGCCAACTGCGGATGAGCCAGCTGGCCCAGGCCGCGGGGTCCTCGCGCAGCCGGCTCTCGCACGCCGTGGCCCGGCTGGAGGCCGCCGGCTGGGTGCGCCGCGAGGACTGCCCCACCGACCGACGCGGGCAGATCGCGCTGCTCACCGACGAGGGTTTCGCCACCCTCGCGGCCGCCGCGCCCGGCCACGTCGAAGGGGTACGCCGACACCTGTTCGACGCGTTGAGCCCCGCCCAGGTCGACCAGCTGCGCCGGATCAGCGAGACCCTGGCCGAGCACCTGACCGGATCCTGACCAATCGACACCGGCGCGGGTCTTGTACTTACCGTCGTCGGATGAGCACGATGGGGCGTGTCTTCCGGCTTCGGTGAACTGACTGATCAGGCGCACCACCTCGTGTCCTCCGGCGATCTTGCCGGCGCACAGCAGCTGCTCTCCGACGCGCTCACCGACGCCGACCCCCGCCCGGCCAACGCCACCCCCGAGCTGGCCGAGGCGGCCAGCCTCCAGGCCCGGGTGCTGATCGCCCTCGGTGAGCCACACTCGGCCCGGGGGTGGGCCGCCTTCGCGTACGCGGCCACCACCCGCCTGCACGGTCGCGCCGACCCACGCACGGTGGCCGCGGCGGCCACCCTGGCCGCGGTGCTGCACCGGGTCGGCAGCCACTCCCGGGCGGCGCGGCTCTACCAGGAAGTCATCATCGAGCTGACCGCGCAGGACGGCCCGGAGTCGCTGCGGGTGCTCGCCGCGCACGCCGACCTGGCCACCGTGGAGTACGCGCGAGGCCAGTGCACGGTGGCCCGCGACCGCCTCCAGGACGCCTGGGAGCTGCACCGCGAGGTGTACGGCGACGGGCACCCCAGCGGCATCAAGATGCTGGCGCGGCTCGGGGCGATGCAGCGCGACTGTGGGCAGTTCGCCGAGGCGCACGACAACCTGGCGCTCGCCCGTGAGTTGTGCCGGCAGCACCTGCCCGCCGACGACCCGCTGGCCACCCAGGTGGCGGCGCTGGCCCGGGCGGCGGCGAATCCCGATCACGTCTGCGCCGACAACCCACCCACGGCCCGCGACACGCCCGTCGTACCGGCCGCCCGCGTTGCACCGCACGACGACGGGCCGACCGACTGGGGCCACCACCCGTCGGCAGCCGCACCCCACCACGCCGGGGCGGTTCCGAACCCCCGGCTGCCCTCCGACGAGGCGGTCGGGTCGACGGGCGGCAGGTGGCCGACCGAACCGGTGGACGGCCCCCCGCCCCACCCCGCCGACCCTCCGGTGCCCCCGTCGGTGGTCGGGCTGGCCGGCGGCGCGCAGGAGCAGCCCGGGGTGTACCGGCTGCACCGTCCCGCCGCCCCCACCGAGGCGTACCCGTCGTCCGACGCCTCGACACAGGTGGAGCCGTACACGCCGTCGCGGCTGCTGCCGGTGCCCGTGCACCGCGCGCCGCCGGAACAGCGCAACCGACTCGTGCCGGTGCTGGTGGCCGGCGTGGTAGTGGTGCTCCTCGGCGCGGCGGCGGTGATCGCCGGGGTGGCCCGGGTCGACGGCGACGACGAGCCGACCCCGCCGCCGGCCAGCGCCTCCCCCACCGCCGGCGCGCCGGCCAGCACCGCGCCCGCCCCGGGCGGCTCGGCACCCACGTCGGCTGCCGCCGCGGCGCCGCCCGGCACCCCACCCACCGCGGTGACCCTGCGCGACAACCGGGACAGCATCGCGCTGAACTGGACGTACCCGGCCGGCAGCGAGGGCCCGGTGGTCATCGCGGGCGGGCGCACCGGCCAGACCCACAACATCTTCGCCACGTTGCCGGCGGGCACCACCAGCTTCGTCATCTACGCGCTCAACCGCACCAACGACTTCTGCTTCACTGTCGCGGTCGCCTGGTCCACCGACACCGTGGCCCAGTCCAAGCAGGTCTGCACCAGCCGCCGCTGACCCGCAAGCCACTACCCTGCCCGCCACGCCCCGACCCTGCCCGCCACTGCACCGCCGGCTACGCCCCGCAGACCTCACTCAGCGTGAGCTACCCGTTGACGAACCCGCCGTGACACCCCGTCACACCCGACGCCCCGCCCACAACTCCGGCCCAGGCTTTGCTCTGCTTACCTATACGCACCACCTCGGATGAGCAGCTGAAACGTCGCGACCGCCGCTACAACACGCGTCGGCGACCATCACGTTGCGTGGCTGTCGCGTCCGCGGGTGCAGAGCAAAGGGGCATCAGTGGGCGGTTGGGGGGAGGTCGCCGTCGCGGACCGTCTACTTTTGGCCGTCCTCGGCTGGCAGCGCTGGCAGGAACAGGCACACCCGCAGGCCTCGCTGCTCCGGCGCGTCGGTCAGGATGATGCTGCCGCCCGCGCGTCGCACCAGCTCCCGGACGATGGCCAGCCCCAGGCCGGCGCCCCCGTCGTCGCGGGCCCGTCCGTCATCCAGCCGGGTGAACCGGTCGAAGACCCGCTCCCGGTCCGCCACCGGGATCCCCGGGCCGTCGTCGGTCACCGTCACCAGGTGGTACGCCCCGACGCCAGGCCGGACCGCGGAGCCCTCCGTCGACGTTGCCTCGGCGGCGAGCACGACACTGCCGGACGCGTGGCGTACCGCGTTGTCCACCAGGTTGGCCAGCACCCGACGCAACTCCTCGACCGCGCCGATCGTCCAGAGCGGGCCCGCCGGCGGCGCCACCCGCACCGGCGGCGACGGGTAGCGGGCGGCGACGTCCGTCAGCAACGCGCCCAGCTCCACCGGGCCGGTCCCCCGCGTCGGCGGCGTCTCGTCCAGGCGGGCCAGCAGCAGGAGATCGTCGACCAGGCGGCTCAGCCGGTCGGTGTCGGCGAGCAGATTGGCGGTCACCGCCGTCCAGTCCGTCCGGTCGGCGAGGCGCTGGGCCACCTCCAGTTCCGTCCGGATGTTGGTCAACGGGCTGCGCAGCTCGTGTGCGGCGTCGGAGACGAAGGCCCGCTGCCGGACGCGGGCGGATTCCAACCGGTCCAGCATGCCGTTGAGGGTGACCGCCAGGCGGTGGATCTCGTCGGCCGACGCCGGCACCGGCAGCCGGCCCGCACCGGCCCTCCCGGTGATCTCCTCGGCGCCTCGACGCAACTGCTCGACCGGCCGCAGGGTCGCGCCCACCACCCGCCACGCCACCCCGGCCAGCACGGCCACCAGCAGCGGAAACGCCACCAGCAGGATGGTCCGGACCACGTGGATGCTGTGCCGCACGTCGGCCATCGAGCGGGCGACCAGCACGGTGAGCGGGTCGGCCGCGGTGCCGGCTGGTACGGCGACCACGCGGACCGGGCCGACCAGCCCGACCCGCTCGGCCGGCACCTCCAGCCGCTGCCGACCCGTCCGGTCCAGTCGCTCCGGGCGGACCATCGGCACCAGCCGGTCGGCGTCGATCGAGGCCGCCCTGATCCGCCCCTGCGCGTCGACGACCTGCACACGGACCTGCCCGCCGGCCACCGGCAGTGGGTCGGGCAGCGCGTCCTCGGCGGCGAGCAGGGCAACGGCATCGGCGGTGCGGAACGCCTCGGTGTCGACGGTGCGCTGGAGCACGAAGCCGAGCGCGCCGAGCAGCACCACCCCGCCCACCGCCAACCCGATGGTGAGGCCGAACACGCCGATCGCCATGAGCCGCCCTCGCAGCCCGAGGATCGGCATCCAGCCGGGCCGGGCCCGACCGGTGGGTGCCGGGCCGTCCGACGTCACGTGGCCAACCGGTAGCCGGCACCCCGGACCGTCTCCAGCCGGTCCCGGCCGAGCTTGCGGCGCAGATAGCCGACGTACACCTCGACGGCGTTCGGCGCGGTCTCCAGGCTCGCGTCCCAGACGTGGTCCAACAACTCGATCTTGGAGATCACCTGACCCGGCCGGCGCATCAGGTAGTCCAGCAGCGCGAACTCCCGCGCGGTCAGCGTCACCTCGGCGTCCGCCCGGGTCACCCGCCGCCGGGCCGGGTCCAGCCGCAGGTCGCCGACCGCCAGCACGGCCGGACGCTCCGGTGCGCCCCGACGCAGCAACGCCCGCAGCCGGGCCAGCAGCACCACGTACGAGAAGGGCTTGGTCAGATAGTCGTCGGCGCCGCAGTCGAGGCCGTCGGCCTGGTCGTACTCGCCGTCCTTGGCGGAGAGCATCAGCACCGGCAACCAGTGCTCCTCCGCACGCAGCCGCCGGACCAGCTCGTACCCGGAGAGGCCGGGCAGCATCACGTCGAGGATCATGGCGTCGTACCCGCCGTGCCGGGCCGCGTCCAGGCCGGCCGGGCCGGTCCCCGCCACATCCACCGCGAACCCCTCGGCCTGCAGGCCGCGTTGCAGGGCAGCCGCCAACCGGGCCTCGTCCTCCACCACCAGCACGCGCACCACTCAAGGGTGCCACCCGGGTCAATCAACCCCGTTCGGTGTCCTCAGCGCGTTCACAGCAGTGAGGGGGCAGGATGGGCGCAGGAGGTGCCACCATGTCCGTCCTGAAAAGCCGTCCCGTCCTGCGCTGGCTGGTCCCGGCCACCGCGGCCGTCGCCGTCATCGGCGGTGGCGCGGCGATCGGCACGTTCGCCGCCGAGGCCGAGCCGAGTCTGCCGCCCCGCACCGCCGCCCAGCTCCTCGTCGACCTGCAGACATCCCGGTTGGAGGGGTTGTCCGGGACCGTCGTGCAGCGCGCCGACCTCGGCCTGCCACCACTGGTCGGGCTGCTCCCCGGCAACGAGCTGACCACCATGCTGACCGGCACACACACCCTGCGGGTCTGGTACTCCGGGCCGGACAAGCAGCGGGTCGCGCTGCTGGACACCCTCGGCGAGCAGGACGTGATCCGCAACGGCCGGGATCTGTGGACCTGGCAGAGCCGCACCAACACCGCCACGCACCGCGCGTTGAGCGACAAGGCCGGGGCGTTCAAGCCCGCTCCGGAACCGGCAGCGAGCCTGCCGGCCACCCCGCAGCAGGCCGCCGACCTGGCGTTGGGCGCGATCGACCCGAGCACCGAGGTCAGCGTCGGCCGCTCGGCCACCGTCGCCGGCCGGGACTCGTACGAGCTGGTGCTCCAGCCGCGTGACCAGGACTCGCTGGTGCACCAGCTGCGGATCGCCATCGACGCCAAGCAGCACGTGCCGCTGCGCTTCGAGGTGCTCGCGAAGGGCAGTGACCAGCCGGCGTTCGAGGTAACCTTCACCCAGGTCGACTACCGCCGCCCTGACGCCGACCAGTTCACCTTCAACCCGCCGCCCGGGGTGACGGTCACCGAGGAGAAGGCCGAACGGCCGGCGGGCAAGCCCGGTCACGTGAAGCCAGCGGCGGACCCGCAGGTCCGTGCGGTCGGCGACGGCTGGACCACCGTGCTGGTCGCCCGCCTGGACGGTGCGCTCGACGGCAGGCCCGCCGCTGGGAAACCCGCCACTCCCCCGGCCGGCGCCGCACCCGACGTGGACGTGTCGAAGCTGCTCGGCGGGCTGCCCGCCGTCAGTGGTGACTGGGGCAGCGGTCGACTCTTCAGCACCAGACTGTTCACCGTGCTGCTCACCGACGACGGCCGGGTACTCGCCGGAGCGGTGACGCCGGAGCGGCTCTACCAGGCCGCCCGCGGCTGATCTCCGCGTGTTCGCGCCGGGTCGACCTGACGGTCGGCCCGGCGCTTCACCGTGCGCGCGGGCGGGTCAGCAGACGCCGAGGGCGCTGAGGTAAGCGTCGGCGAGGACCGCGTGGCCGGGCAGGTACGGGTGGACCCGGTCGTCGGCCCAGCGCGTCGCGGGACTCACCGCCAGCACCCGGTCGAACGCCGCCTGGTTGGGCACGTGCACCGCGTCGAACTCGGCGGCGAGCGCGGCCACGACCGCCGCGTACCGGTCGGTGTCGGCGCGTTGCGGATCGGTGCGGTCCGCCTCGATGAGGAACGGGTCGCCGAGGATCAGTCGGCAGCCGGTGCCGGTGACCGCCCGACGCAGCAGGTCACGCAGGGTGCGCTCGTACTCGTCGATGCCAACCGCCTCATCCGGGCGGTCACCGTAGCGCCGCCAGATGTCGTTGATCCCGATCAGCACCGCGAGCCAGTCGGGGCGCTCGGCGATGGCGTCGGCGTCCCAGCGGGCGGCCAGGTCGCGCACGGTGTCGCCGCTCACACCCCGGTTGATCCACTCCACCTCCAGCTCGGGGTGCCGGGCGTCGACCAGGGCGCGCACCAGGCTCACGTATCCGCTGCCGTACGGCGCTGCGGTGTCGCGTCGACCACAATCGGTGATGCTGTCCCCGATGAAGACCACCCGTTGGCCGGTCCGCAGGATCATCCGCCGCCACCTCGCGATCACCGGCGCGCCGGACCGCCCGGCTTGGTGAGAACCGGCGGAACGCGCTATCTTCAACAGTTCGAAGGGCACAAAAAAGAACGGCTAAAAGCCGTTCCTGCAAAGGATTCTAATCTTTAGGGAGACGGCTTGTCAAGGCACTCCGGCGGTTCCGGCGAATTGCCGCTCGACGACGAGATCGGTCGCGAGCAGGAGTACGTCTCGATGCTCTACCACCGGCTGGACGAGCTGCGTGAGCAGGCCGCCCACCGACTCACCGCCGAGCTGCACAACACCGGCGGAACCCTCCAGGACCGCTCGCAGCGCGACAGCTCGGTAGCGATGTACGCCGATCAGGTCGAACAGTTCTCCGCCGTGGAGAACGGGCTCTGCTTCGGCCGTCTCGACGGCGACGACGACTCCCGCCGCTACATCGGCCGGATCGGCATCTTCGACACCACCGGTGACTACGACCCGCTGCTGATGGACTGGCGCGCCCCCGCCGCTCGACCGTTCTACCTCGCCACCGCCGCCAACCCGCAGGGCGTACGCCGTCGCCGGCACCTGCGTACCCGCCAGCGCAAGGTGACCGGGCTCAACGACGAGGTGCTCGACATCGACAGCGCCTCCCCCGGCGCCCACGAGGAGTTGACCGGTGAGGCGTCGCTGCTCGCCGCGCTCAACGCCGGCCGCACCGGCCGGATGCGCGACATCGTCGAGACCATCCAGGCCGAACAGGACGAGATCATCCGCGCGGAACTCCCGGGCGTCATGGTGGTCCAGGGTGGCCCCGGCACCGGCAAGACCGCTGTCGCGTTGCACCGGGCGGCGTACCTGCTCTACACGCACCGCCGCGAACTCTCCAGCCGGGGCGTGCTGCTGGTCGGCCCGAACGCGACCTTCCTGCGGTACATCTCCCAGGTGCTGCCGACGCTGGCCGAGACCGGTGTGTTGCTGCGTACCCAGGGTGATCTCTTTCCCGGGGTGAGCGCCCAACGGTCCGAGCCGGCCGAGACCGCGGCGCTCAAGGGCCGGGCGGTGCTGGCCGAGGTGTTGGCGCTGGCCGTGCGGGACCGGCAGTGGGTGCCGGACGAGCCACTGGAGATCGAGGTCGAGCGGGAGACGCTGACCCTCGACCCGGAGATCGTGCGCGCCGCCCGCGACCGGGTCCGCCGCACCGACCGACCGCACAACCTGGCCCGCGCGCTGTTCGACGTGGAGATCGTGCACGCGCTCGCCGAGCAGGTGGCCGAACGGATCGGCGCCGACCCGCTCGGCGGGGACAACCTCCTCGACGAGGCGGACCGGGCCGAGATCCGGCGGGAACTGCGCGAGGAACCGGAGATCCGGGCCGCCCTCGACCAGCTGTGGCCGGTGCTCACACCGCAGCGGCTGCTCGCCGACCTGTACGCCGACCCGGATCGGATCGCCGCCGCCGCGCCGATGCTCACCGCTGACGAACGGGCGCTGCTGCGGCGCGAGCGCGGTGGCTGGACCCCCGCCGACGTTCCGCTGCTCGACGAGGCGGCCGAACTGCTCGGCGAGGACGAACGTGCCGCCGCCGCCCGGCGGGACCGCATCCGGATGATGGAACGGGAGTACGCCGAGGGCGTGCTCGAGATCGCCAGGGGTTCCCGCTCGATCGACGTCGAGGACGAGGCCGAGGGCGGTGAGATCCTCGGCGTCACCGACCTGATCGACGCGGACCGGCTGCTGGAGCGGCAGGAGGAGAGCGACCGGCTGACCACCGCGCAACGGGCCGCCGCCGACCGCACCTGGGCGTTCGGCCACGTGATCGTGGACGAGGCGCAGGAGTTGTCGCCGATGGCCTGGCGACTGCTGATGCGCCGCTGCCCGAGCCGGTCGATGACGATCGTCGGGGACGTCGCCCAGACCGGCGCGCTCAGCGGCACACCGTCCTGGGCGGACGCTCTCGCCCCGTACGTCGAGCAGCGGTGGCGGCTCACCGAGTTGACGGTCAGCTACCGCACCCCCGCCGAGATCATGGCGGTGGCCGCCGACGTACTGGCCGAGATCGACCCGGCGCTGCGGCCGCCGCGCTCGGTGCGGGAGAGCGGCGTACCCCCGTGGGACCGGGCGGTGCCCGACGGGCGGTTGGCTGCGGAGTTGGTGGCCGAGGTGACCCGGGAGGCCGCCGGGCTGACCGAGGGTCGGCTCGGGGTGCTGGTGCCGGCCGGCCGGGTGGGCGAGTTGGGCGCGGCGGTCACCGCGGCCCTGCCGGAGGCCGCCGTCGGCGAGCACCCGGAGCTGGAGAGCCGGGTGGTGGTGCTGACCGTCGCACAGGCCAAGGGGTTGGAGTTCGACTCGGTGCTGGTGGTCGACCCGGACCGGATGGTGGCCGAGTCCCCCCGCGGGCGCAGCGACCTGTACGTGGCCCTGACCCGCGCCACCCAACGCCTAGGAGTCCTCCGCCCAACCCCCACGCCCACCCCCACCCCCTGAGTCGATCATGAGGTTGACGTGGACTGTGATCTCTG
>NZ_JAGPXU010000052.1:0-11330 GCF_018070385.1 Micromonospora sp. C97 | reverse complement strand
GATCAAGAGGTTTCGGTCATGGTCTGGCGCGTTCTTGACGCAAACCTCTTGATCAACACGGTCTGGGGTGGGTGGGGTGGGTGGGTGGGGTTAGAGCTTGGTCCAGGCTTGGGTTAGGACTGTGCGGAGGATCTGTTCGATCTCGTCGAAGTGCTGCTGCTCGGCGATCAGAGGCGGGGCCAACTGGATGACGGGGTCGCCCCGGTCGTCGGCCCGGCAGTAGAGGCCCGCCTGGAACAGGGCGGTGGAGAGGAAGCCGCGCAGCAGGCGCTCCGACTCGGCCTCGTTGAAGGTCTCCCGGGTGGTCTTGTCCTTGACCAGTTCGATGCCGTAGAAGTAGCCGTCGCCGCGGACGTCGCCGACGATCGGCAGGTCGTACAGCTTCTCCAGGGTGGCCCGGAAGGCGGCCTCGTTGGCGCGTACGTGCCCGACCAGGTCTTCGCGGGCGAAGACCTCCAGGTTGGCCAGGGCCACCGCGCAGGAGACCGGGTGTCCACCGAAGGTCACCCCGTGGGCGAACATGCCGGTCTCGGTGAGGAACGGCTCCATCAGCCGGTCGCTGGCGATCATCGCGCCGAGCGGGGCGTAGCCGGAGGTGATGCCCTTGGCGGTGGTGATGATGTCCGGCTGGTAGCCGTAGCGCACCGCGCCGAAGTATTCACCCAACCGGCCCCACGAGCAGATCACCTCGTCCGAGACGAGCAGCACGTCGTACGCGTCGCAGATCTCCCGTACCCGGTCGAAGTAACCGGGAGGGGGTGGGAAGCACCCGCCGGAGTTCTGCACGGGCTCGAGGAAGACCGCGGCGACAGTGTCCGGCCCCTCCCGCTCGATGGCCCGACCGATCTCGTCGGCGGCCCAACGGCCGAACGCCTCGGGGTCGTCGCCGTGCTCGGGCGCGCGGTAGTAGTTCGTGTTCGGCACCTTGATCGCGCCCGGCACCAGTGGCTCGAAGTCGCTCTTGATGCCGGGCAGGCCGGTGATCGACAGGGCGCCCATGGAGGTGCCGTGGTAGGCGATGTAGCGGCTGATCACCTTGTACTTGTTGGGCTTGCCGGTGCGCTTGAAGTAGGCGCGGGCCAGCTTCCACGCCGCCTCGACGGCCTCGGAGCCCCCGGTGGTGAAGAAGATCCGGTTGAGGTCGCCGGGGGTGAGCGCGGCGATCCGCTCGGCCAGCTCGACGGCCTTCGGGTGGGCGTACGACCAGAGCGGGAAGTAGGCCAGCTCGCCGGCCTGCTTGGCGGCAGCCTCCGCCAGCTCGGTGCGGCCGTGGCCGGCGTTGACCACGAAGAGCCCGGCGAGCCCGTCGAGGTAGCGGCGGCCCTGCGCGTCCCACACGTACGCACCCTCGCCGCGCACGATGGTCGGCACCTCACCGGCGGAGTAGCTCGCCATCCGGGTGAAGTGCATCCAGAGGTGGTCGGTGGCGTTGGCCATGTCAGCCCCATCGGTCATCGGGCCGGTCAACGGGGTGAGGCCGGCCGCTCTGCCAACGGTTATCGCACAGTCTCACGCTACGAAGCAAGTGTTATCGGCGGTATCACCGTCCGTTGGCGACGGATTCAGCGTGCTGACGTCATGGATGCAACGGAATTCGTACTGCTGCTGGCCGGTTCGTCGGCGGTCGGCGGGAGTCTGGGCGGGGGCCGGAGGTGTGCTGGTGGCTGCCTTTGGAGCTGAATCGTTTGCGACATCAGGACGAGGCGGTCGGGTGCGCTCGGCTGTCCAGGTCGCCCGCCGGCCGCCGAATCGGTTGCGGCATCACGGCTGTCGATCGGGTGCCGCTCGGCTGTCCAGGTCGCCCGCCGGCCGCCGAATCGTTTGCGGCATCAGCTCCAAAGGGCCTGGCCGGTGGTAGCTCCCCCCGCGGCCGCCGGCTCGATCCACTCGGGTTGCCGGGAATCGGGGCATCAGGGCGGCCCGGACGCCCCGACTTCCGGAAAGCCGAGTTGATCAAAGGGAAGCTCAGGCCGTGCCCCAGGTGTAGGTCTGCTTGCGCAGCTTGAGATAGACGAACGCCTCGGTGGAGAGCACCCCGGGCACGGCGCGCAGCCGTTGCAGGATCTCCAGCAGGTGGTCGTCGTTGCGGCAGACCACCTCGGTGAGCAGGTCGAACGACCCCGCGGTGATCACCACGTAGTCGACCTCCTCCAGCTCGGCCAGCCGGTCCGCGACCGCCTCCAGGTCACCGTCGGTACGCAGGCCGATCATCGCCTGCCGGGGGAAGCCGAGCTGGAGCGGATCGGTCACCGCCACGATCTGCATCACGCCGGAGTCGAGCAGCCGCTGCACCCGCTGGCGGACCGCCGCCTCGGACAGCCCCACCGCCTTGCCGATCGTCGCGTAGGGGCGGCGGCCGTCCTCCTGGAGCTGCTCGATGATCTGCTTGGCCACGTCATCCAGCAGAGCGTGATTGGCACCGTCACGGACAGCGACGCGTCGACCGCCGTTGCTGTTCTCGTGCTGCCGGTTTGTCATTGCCCGCTCCCCATATCCCGAATCGTGATGTCGCGCGTGTATCCCCGCGTAGTCTGGCGTATTTCGTCGTACATCGCTATTCCCACAACGGAATCCCTTGTAAGGGAGGTCACCTCATGTCAGGATCAGTCGTCCATGGCACTTCATCCTCCCGACATTCCCGCCGGCGCGCCTCCCCGTCCCGCCCGCCGACGATGACCCCCTAGGAGTCGTCATGCGTACTCCCCTCCGGCCCCTCTCCCGGCGTGGACTGCTCACCGGCACTCTCGGTTCGGCCGCCCTGCTCACCATGGGCGGCAGCCTCGCGGGCTGCGGCACCAAGGGTGCGCAGCAGACCGAAGCCGGCTGCGTCAGCGAGGACCTCTCCGGCACCGAGAAGAAGCTCGCCTTCGCCAACTGGCCGCAGTACATGGACGTGGACGAGAAGGACGAGTCCAAGCGGCCGAGCCTCGACGAGTTCATCACGAAGACCGGCATCCAGGTGACCTACACCGAGGACATCAACGACAACAACGAGTTCTTCGGCAAGGTCCAGAACCAGCTCGCCGCCTGCCAGAGCACCGACCGGGACATCATCGTGCTGACCGACTGGATGGCGGCCCGGATGATCCGGCTCGGCTGGATCCAGAAGCTGGACCCGGCGAACATCCCGAACGTGCAGGCCAACCTGCTTCCGTCGCTGCTCAACCGCCCCTTCGACACCGAGAACCGGATCTCCATCCCGTGGCAGTCCGGCCTCGCCGGTCTGGCGTACAACGGCAACGTCACGAAGGAACTGCGCACAGTGGACGAGTTGCTCACCCGCCCCGACCTCAAGGGCAAGGTGACAGCGCTCAGCGAGATGCGCGACACGATGGGTCTGCTGCTCGGGTCGAACGGGCACGACCCGGCGAACTTCACCGCCGCCCAGTTCGACGACGCCCTCAACAAGCTCAAGAAGGCCGTCGACTCCGGCCAGATCCGCAAGTTCACCGGCAACGACTACGCGCCCGACCTGGCCAAGGGTGACATCGCCGCATGCATCGGCTGGTCCGGGGACGTGATCCAACTCTCCGGTGAGGACGAGAAGGTGCGGTTCGTCGCGCCGGACTCCGGCGCGATGCTCTACAGCGACAACATGATGGTCCCCAACAAGGCCACCCACAAGAGCAACGCCGAAGCGCTGATCAACTACTACTACGAGCCGGCGGTCGCGGCGAAGCTCGCCGCCTACGTCAACTACATCTGCCCGGTCAAGGGCGCGCAGGCCGAGATGGAGAAGATCGACCCCGAGTTGGCAGCGAACCCGCTGATCTTCCCCGACGAGGCGCTGCTGTCGAAGTCCAAGGTGTTCATGGCCCTGGACGAGAAGCAGGAACGGGAGTACGAGGGTAAGTTCCAGCAGGTCATCGGGGCGTGACGGGGATGGCGCGCGAGACACCCGCCGGCGACCTGCGCCTGGCCAACCTCACCAAACGCTTCGGCGTCTTCACCGCTGTCGACGACCTCAGCCTGACCATCGAACAGGGCTCGTTCTTCGCGCTGCTCGGCGCGTCCGGCTGCGGCAAGACCACCACGTTGCGGATGATCGCCGGCCTGGAGGAACCGACAACCGGCCAGGTGCTCCTCGGTGACCGGGACATTGCCCGGCTGCGGCCGTACAAGCGGCCGGTCAACACCGTCTTCCAGAGCTACGCGCTCTTCCCCCACCTCAGCATCTTCGAGAACGTCGCCTTCGGGCTGCGCCGACGCGGCATCCGCTCGGTCGACGACGAGGTCACCCGGATGCTGTCCCTGGTGCAGCTCGACGGTTACGGCAACCGCCGCCCCGCCCAGCTCTCCGGTGGTCAGCAGCAGCGGGTCGCGCTGGCCCGCGCCCTGATCAACCGGCCGCAGGTGCTGCTGCTCGACGAACCGTTGGGCGCACTCGACCTGAAACTGCGCCGACAGATGCAGATCGAGCTGAAGCGCATCCAGATCGAGGTCGGCATCACCTTCGTGCACGTCACCCACGACCAGGAGGAGGCCATGACCATGGCCGACACCGTCGCGGTGATGAACGCCGGCCGGATCGAGCAGTTGGGTGCCCCGGCCGACATCTACGAGTTCCCCGCCACCGCGTTCGTGGCGAACTTCCTCGGCCAGTCCAATCTGCTCGCCGGGGAGGCCACCGGCGCCGGCGGCGGCGACGTCGCGGTGACGGCGCACGGCACGCGGTTCTCGGTGCCCGCCGGCCGGTCGCGGGCCGACCACGGTCCGGTTCACCTGGGGGTACGCCCCGAGAAGCTGATTCTGGTCGGCTCCGCCGACCAGGTGCCCCAAGGACATCAGCACGTCACCGGGGTGGTCACCGACGCCTCCTACGTGGGAGTCAGCACGCAGTACCTGCTGCGCACCGGCTGGGGCACCGAGGTGTCGGTCTTCGCCGCGAACAGCGGCGTGTCGGAGCGGATGCCGGTCGGCAGCGAAGCCGTGGCGTACTGGGATCCCCGGCACGCGTTTCTGCTGCCCCGCGACGCCGCCGACACCGACCGGACGTCGCCGGTGCTCGACGAGCCGGTCGGCGCGCCGTCATGACCCTCCTGGCCCGCACCGGATCGGGGGAGCCACCGCCCTCGGCACCTCGACCCGGGCGGCACCGGCTCCTGCCGTACCTGTTGCTGCTGCCCGGCGCGGCCTGGCTGCTCATCTTCTTCGGCGTGCCGCTGGCGCAGTTGGCGGCGGCCAGCCTGTACGACCCCAGCGGCTCGCTCTCCACCGGGTACGCGATGACCTGGGCGTTCGGCAACTACCCGGATGTGGTGCAGGCGTACTGGCCGCAGTTCCTGCGTTCGTTCGGCTACGCCGGGCTGGCCCTGGTGCTGGCGCTGCTGCTCGGCTACCCGCTGGCGTACGCGATCGCGCAGAAGGCCGGCCGGTGGAAGAACCTGCTGCTGGTGTGCGTGGTCGCGCCGATGTTCACCAGCTTCCTGGTCCGCACGCTGGCCTGGAAGACGATCCTGTCGGACAACGGCGCGCTGGTCGGCCTGCTGCGGGACGTGCACCTGCTCGCACCGGACGGCAGGCTGCTGGCCACCCCGTTCGCTGTGGTGCTCGGCCTGACGTACAACTTCCTGCCGTTCCTGGTGCTGCCGCTGTACGCGAGCCTGGAGCGGCTGGACCCCCGGCTGCTCGAGGCGGCCACCGACCTGTACGCGAGCCCGGCGCAGGCGTTCCGGCGGGTGACGCTGCCGCTGTCCATGCCCGGTCTGGTCGCCGGCACGCTGCTGTTCTTCATCCCCGCCAGCGGCGACTACATCAACGCCGAACTGCTCGGCACCCCGAACGAATACATGATCGGCAACGTCATCGACTCGGCGTTCCTGGTCCGACTGGACTACCCGCAGGGCGCCGCACTGTCGTTCCTGCTGATGGCGGCGATCCTCGCGGTGGTCTTCGGCTATCTGCGCAGGGCCGGCACGGAGGAGGTCCTCTAATGCGACTCTCGCGCTGGTTGGCGGACCGCTGGGTGATGATCGTGGCGTTGCTGGTGCTCGGTTACCTGGCGCTGCCGATCCTGGTGGTGGCCGCACTGTCGTTCAACAGGCCGTCGAGCCGACTGTCGTACGACTTCAACGAGTTCACACTGGACAACTGGCGGCAGCCGTGTGCCACCTCGGACATGTGTGACGCCGTGGTCCGCAGCGTGCAGATCGGCTTCCTCGCCACAGTGGTCGCCACCGTGCTCGGCACCCTGATGGCGTTCGCGCTGGTCCGGCACCGCTTCCGGGGTCGGTCCGGGATCAACGTGCTGATCTTCCTGCCGATGGCCACCCCGGAGTTGGTGATGGGCACGTCGTTGCTGGCCCTGTTCGTGTCGGCGGGCGTGCCGCAGGGCTTCTGGACCATCCTGATCGCGCACGTGATGTTCTGCGTGTCGTTCGTGGTGGTCACCGTGAAGGCGCGGCTCGCCGGGATGGACCGGCGGCTGGAGGAGGCCGCCATGGACCTCTACGCCAACGAGTGGCAGACCTTCCGGCGGATCACCCTGCCGCTGGTGCTGCCCGGCATCGTGGCCGCCGCGTTGCTGGCCTTCTCGCTGAGCTTCGACGACTTCATCATCACGAACTTCAACGCCGGCACCACCGTCACGTTCCCGATGTACGTCTGGGGCGCTGCCCAGCGCGGCATCCCACCGCAGGTCAACGTGATCGGCACCGCGATGTTCGCGGTCGCGCTGCTGCTGGTGGGGCTCAGCTCGCTGCGCGGTCGACGGGCCCGCCGCGCCAACCTGCTGGCCGGGCCGCCGGGTCACCTGCGTCGGTCGTCATGACCCTCCCGGATGCGGGTCTTCCGACCGGTGCTCCGTCATGACGATTCCGCACACCGGCCGGGCGTTGGCCGACGCGGCACCCGTGCCGTACTGGCTCGACCGTCCGGACCGCCCCGACCCGCTGCCGGCACTGGTCGGCCCGCACTCCGCGGACCTGCTGGTGATCGGCGGCGGGTACAGCGGGCTGTGGGCCGCGTTGTTGGCGAAGCAGGCCGACCCGGACCGGGACGTGCTGCTCGTCGACGCCGGGACCTGCGGTTGGGCCGCGTCCGGGCGCAACGGCGGGTTCTGCGCCGCCTCGCTGACCCACGGCCTCGCCAACGGCGTCGACCGGTTCCCCGACGAGGTCGGCGAGTTGGAACGTCTCGGCCGGGACAACCTGGACGCCATTGCCGCCACAGTCGCGACGTTCGACATCGACTGCGACTTCGAGCGCACCGGTGAGCTGGCCGTCGCCGTCGAGCCGTACCAACTCGACGGGCTGGCCGCCGACGCGGACCTGGCCCGTCGGTACGGCCACCGGGTGCGGCTGCTCGACCGGGACGAGGTGCGCGCCGAGGTGCACTCACCGACGTACCTGGGCGGGATGTTCGACGCCGACCGGGTGGCCATGGTGGACCCGGCGAAGCTGGCCTGGGGGCTTCGCCGCGCCTGCCTCGACCTCGGCGTACGCGTGCACGAACACACAAGGGTCACCGGGCTGCGCGCCGACGGTGCCGCGCTGCACGCCAGCACCCTGGGCGCCGAGCCCACCGCCCACCCGGCCGACACCCCGGCCGACGGCCGACCCGGCTCGGTGCGGGCGCGTCGGGTGGTGCTGGCCACCAACGCGTTCCCGCCGCTGCTGCGCCGGCTGCGGGCCTACCTGGTGCCGGTCTACGACCACGTGCTGATGACCGAGCCGCTCACCCCAGCCCAGCGCGACGCCATCGGTTGGCGCAACCGGCAGGGGCTCGCCGACACCGCCAACCAGTTCCACTACTACCGGATCACCGCCGACGGGCGGATCCTCTTCGGCGGCTACGACGCCGTCTACCACTACGGCAACCGGGTCGCACCCGAGCTGGAGCAACGACCGGCCACCTTCACCACCCTCGCCCGCCACTTCTTCACCACGTTCCCGCAGCTCGCGGACGTGCGGTTCAGCCACCGATGGGGCGGCGTCATCGACACCTGCACCCGGTTCTGCCCGTTCTTCGGCACCGCCTACGGCGGTCGGTTGGCGTACGCGGCCGGCTATACCGGCCTCGGCGTCGGGGCCACCCGCTTCGGCGCCCGGGTGCTGCTCGACCTGCTCGACGGCGGGAACACCCCGCTGACAGGGCTCGACCTGGTTCGCCGCAAGCCACTGCCGTTCCCGCCGGAACCCGTCCGCGCGGTCGGCATCAATCTCACCCGCTGGTCACTGGCCCGCGCCGACGCGCGCGAGGGCCGGCGCGACCTCTGGCTCCGTACTCTCGATCGTTTCGGTTTGGGGTTTGATTCCTGATGCGTGTCCTCCTCGTCGGCGCCGGTGGCGTCGGCTCTGCCGCCGTAGCCATCGCCGCCCGACGGACCTTCTTCGAGACCATGGTGGTTGCCGACCACGACCCCGCTCGCGCCCAGCGGGCGGTCGCCGGGCACGGTGACCGCTTCGTCGCCGCCCAGGTGGACGCCGCCTCGGCCAACGCGGTCACCGCGCTGTGCCGGGAGCACCGGATCACGCACGTGCTCAACGCCGTCGACCCGCGCTTCGTCATGCCGATCTTCAACGGCGCGTTCGCGGCCGGCGCGGACTACCTGGACATGGCGATGTCGCTGTCGCACGCCGAGACCGGCGTGAAGCTCGGCGACGAACAGTTCGCACTGGCCGACACCTGGTCGACTGCCGGTCGGCTCGCGCTCTGCGGCATCGGGGTCGAGCCCGGCCTGTCGGACGTGTTCGCCCGGTACGCCGCCGACGAGCTGTTCAGTGAGATCGACGAGATCGGTGTGCGGGACGGGGCGAACCTCACCGTCGACGAGTATGACTTCGCGCCCTCGTTCTCCATCTGGACCACCATCGAGGAGTGCCTCAACCCGCCAGTCGTCTGGGAGCGGGACCGGGGCTGGTTCACCACCGAACCGTTCTCCGAGCCGGAGGTCTTCCACTTCCCGGAGGGCATCGGGCCGGTCGAGTGCGTCAACGTCGAACACGAGGAGGTGCTGCTCATCCCGCGCTGGGTCAACGCCCGGCGGGTCACCTTCAAGTACGGCCTCGGCGACGAGTTCATCGAGGTGCTCAAGACACTGCACAAGCTCGGCCTGGACGCGGTCTCCCCGGTGCGGGTCCGCGGGGTCGAGGTCTCCCCGCGTGACGTGGTGGCCGCGAGTCTGCCCGACCCGGCCACGCTCGGCGCCCGGATGCGCGGCAAGACCTGCGCCGGCACCTGGGTACGCGGCCTCGGCCCGGACGGGCGACCCCGCGAGGTCTACCTGTACCACGTGGTCGACAACGAGTGGTCGATGCGGGAGTACGGGCACCAGGCGGTGGTCTGGCAGACCGCCGTCAACCCGGTCATCGCCTTGGAGTTGCTCGCCACCGGCGCGTGGGCCGGTGTCGGGGTGCTCGGGCCGGAGGCGCTGCCCCCGATGCCCTTCCTCGACCTGCTGAACGGATACGGCTCCCCCTGGGGCCTGCAGGAACGGTGACCGGCCACCCCGGACGGCATTGACAGCGGCCGTACTCATAGTGATCATATTGATGCGCTGCGGCCACACGGGGGCCTGCAGACCAATCTCTGGAGGGCCACCATGGGTCGTGCCATGTCCGCACTCGCTCTGGGCGTCACCGCTCTCGCCGCCGCAGTCCTGGTTGACACCGCACCCGCGTACGCCGCCACCGAGGAATTGCGCCTCGACTTCGACGCCACTCCCACCGGGCAGATCGAGCCCGGTCCGTGGACGACCGGGTGCTTTGCCGACGTCGCCACCCCCGGCGACTCCGGCTGCATCGCGGTCGGTGCCCCGGGCGCCATCTCGCGTACGACCCGCCCCAGTGGTGGGGGCGCCAGCCCGGCGATCGCCTTCCCGGCCTCCGGTAGCGCCGTCGTCCAGGTCCCGGATGCCGCCAACCTCAACCCGGGCAGCCAGGACTTCACCATCAGCACCCTGGTGAAGGTTTCAGCCGGTCAGGTGACCAGCGGCGCCAACCTCATGCAGAAAGGCGTCTTCGCCGACCCGGCGCAGTGGAAGCTCCAGCTCGACGACGGCAAGCCGGGCTGCCGGATCGCCGGCACCGGCCCCAACGGGGCGGCGTCGCTGCTCATCACCGCCGACGCCTCCATCGCCGACCAGGGCTGGAAGTTCGTCCAGTGCAAGCGGCGCGGTGACGTCCTCAGCCTGATCGTCGGCAGCGAGACGGTGGCGTCCTCGACCGGTGCCACGATGACCATCACCAACACGGCGAAGGTCAACATCGGCGCCAAGGGACCGGGTCTGTCCAACAACGACCAGTTCCGCGGCGCAATGGACAACGCCCTCGTCAGCATCGGCTGATCCCGCCCGTCCCGTACTCTCGCGTCGTCCACTCGTTGTCGACGCGGGAGTACGGGCACCAGGCGGTGGTCTGGCATACCTCCCTCAACCCGGTCATCGCGTTGGAGCTGCTCGCCACCGGCGCGTGGGCCGGTGTCGGGGTGCTCGGCCGAGGGCGCTGCCCCCGACGCCTCGCTGGGGGTTGCAGGAGCGATGAACGCGTCCGAGTGACGGCATCGCGACAGTTTCGTCGCCGCGACGGGCGTCCGATCGCTCATCGAACCGGTGCATGGTGATTTGCGGTTTTTGGTGGTGCTGACACCCGCACGATCGGCCCTGCCCCGCCGGCCTGGTGGGTTGCCGCGCCTATCGACTCGTCCCCCACAGGCGCGCCCCCCGACCCGTCCCGGGAAGCGAAAGGCGCAGGTGACGAACGCGACGGTGGATATTGCACACGGTATTTGCGACGACACTCATCGCCGTGACGATGCAACCACCACAGAACCCGGGTCCGTCGTACCCGCCGCCGCCCGGCCAGCAGCCCCGGCCCAACTGGTTCCGTCGGACCACTCCCGCCGGTCGGGCCGCCGTGATCCTCGGCTCGGTGACCCTGTCGATCCTGCTGCTCTGCTGCACCGGCACCGCCATCGTCAGCGCGCTGACCGGCGAGCCGAAGCCGACCCAGACCGGCACCGCTGCCGAGCAGCCGCAGCAGCCCATCCTGGCCACACCCGGCGAGCCGACCGAGGAGGCGTCGTCGGCGGCTGCCGCACCCTCCACTGTGCCTTCGTCGGCACCCCCGTCGGTGGCACCCAGCGCGTCCAGCGCGGCGGCCGCGCCCGTGGTGCAGGTGACGACGGTGACGGAGCGGGCCACCATCCGGTACGGCGAGCGGACCGTCAAGGACTCGTCGCTGGCCCAGGGCAAGCGGGTCGTCCGCACCAAGGGCGTGAACGGGGTACGGACCCTGACCTACGAGGTGACCACCACCGACGGGGTGACGACGGGCAGGAAGCTCGTCAAGTCCGCCGTGACGAAGCAGCCGGTGACCCAGGTCGTCGCCGTC
>NZ_JAGPXU010000051.1:0-12820 GCF_018070385.1 Micromonospora sp. C97 | reverse complement strand
GGGCAGGGGCGGGGCAGGGGGTTAGGGGAGGGGGAGGATTAGGCAGGTGCTGGTGGCGTGGGCTGTCAGGCGGCCGGCGGCGTCGGTGATGCGGGCCTCGGCCAGGGCCGTGCGGCGGCCGCGTTGCAGCACCGTGCCCTCGCAGCGCAGGGTGCCGCTGGCGACGGTGACCGGGCGGAGGAACTTCACGTTGAGGTCCAGCGACGTGTAGCCGACGCCGGCCGGCAGGGTGGTGTGCACGGCGCACGCCGCGGCGGTGTCCAGCAGCGTGGAGAGCACGCCACCGTGGACGCTGCCGAGCGGGTTGTAGTGGAACTCCTGCGGGGTCAGTTCGACCACGACCCGACCCTCGTCGGCTTCCATCCGGCTCATGTCGAGAAGGTGCATCACCGGCGGCGCGGCCAGTTCGCCGGCGATCATCGCCCGGAGCATGTCCAGGCCGCTGCGTCGACCGACCTGGGCGGCGTTGACCGACGGGTCCGCCCAGGTAAAGGTACGGCTGCGCGCTGGTTCCTGCGTCTGCGTCATGGACGCAGCCTGGCAGCCGGTTGCTGAGTCTGTCAACGAGACTTAGCCTGGTCGGATGCGACCTGCGGCTCTGGACTGGTCAGTGGAGAACTGCACCATCGCCCGTGCGATGGAGATCCTCGGTGAGCGGTGGACGCTGGTGGTCCTGCGCGAGGTGTTCACCGGCGTACGCCGCTTCGACGACATGCGGGTGCGGACCGGCATTCCGCGCCAGGTGCTGACCAACCGGCTCGCCAGCCTGGTAGAGCAGGGCGTGCTCAGTCGCGAGCCGTACCGGGAGCCCGGCAGTCGCCTGCGCCACGAGTACCGGCTGACGGCGAAGGGTCTGGACCTGTGGCCGGTGCTGGTCGCCGTCCTCGGCTGGGGTGACCGGTACCTCGCCGACGCGGACGGCCCACCGCTGAGCGTCACCCACCGCGACTGCGGCGCCGAGGTACGCGCCGAGTTGCGCTGCGCCGACGGGCACGACGTCGGTCGGCCACGCGACGTGGTGCCCCGCCCGGGTCCCGGTGCCCGTCGCCGTACCCCCTGACCGACGGCGCCCATCACGCGCCGCGCCCCCCACGCGGCCCGCTCATCACGCGGCGCGCTCACCGGGCCGCGCTCATCACCCGGCGCTCGCCGTCGTGCCCGTCGCGGCGGGCGGTGCGCGCCGCGCCCGGTGCGCGGCAACGCATCGATGGTTGTTCACTTCCTGATGGGCCGGGCGTCGGTCGGGTGTGACGGTGCCTGTTCACCAGCGTGTCGAGGGTGTTGCGGCCGTGTGGCCGATCCAGGACGGTGAATTCGGGCGAATCCAAGCCTTGTTAATGATCTTAAGTATGTGAATACTTCAGTCTCAGCCGGCCGGTTTCCCCAGATCGGCCGGGTTGCCCTCGGGTCAGCCGCCCCCGGCGAGACCCGCTCCCCCGCCCAGGAGGTTGTTACATGCGACCCACGAGGTCCTCATTCCGTGTTGCGGCTACCGTCGCCGTTTCCGGAACCCTGGTCGTCGGCTCGCTGATCGGTGCGCCGGCTCAGGCCGCTCCCGCCGCGTCACCCGATGCCGCCGCCGCGATCGCCGCGGAACTCGGCGACCGCTCCGCCGGCTCGTACATCGACGCCAGCGGCAAGTCCGTCGTCACGGTGACCGACGCGGCCGCCGCCAGCAAGGCCAGCAAGGCCGGCGCCGTCGTCCGCTACGTCACCCGCGGCGCGGCCGAGCTCAACCGGGCCACCGCCGACCTGGAGCGCTCCGCCAAGATCCCCGGCACCGCCTGGTGGAGCGACCCGGTCACCAACCAGGTCGTCGTCTCCGTCGACAGCACCGTCACCGGGGCCAAGCTGGAGCGGGTCAAGGCCGCCGCCGCGCGGGCCAACGGCGCGGTCCGGGTCGAGGCCGAGGCGGGCGTGCTGAGCACCCGCATCTCCGGTGGTCAGGCCATCTACGCCGGTGGCGGCGGGCGTTGCTCGCTCGGCTTCAACGTGCGCAGCGGCAGCACCTACTCGTTCCTGACGGCCGGGCACTGCACCAACATCTCGTCGAGCTGGTACTCGAACTCCGCCCAGACCGCGCTGCTGGGCACCCGTACCGGCACCAGCTTCCCGGGCAACGACTACGGCATCGTGCGGCACAACAACTCGGCCAACGCGGCCGGCAACGTGTCCCTCTACAACGGCAGCTTCCGGGACATCACCGGCGCCGGCAACGCGTCCGTCGGCCAGGCGGTGCAGCGCTCCGGCAGCACCACCGGCCTGCGCAGCGGCTCGGTGACCGCCACCAACGCCACTGTGAACTACGCCGAGGGTTCGGTCTCCGGCCTGATCCGCACCAACGTCTGCGCCGAGCCGGGCGACAGCGGCGGCTCGCTCTTCGCCAACACCACCGCGCTGGGCCTGACCTCCGGTGGTAGCGGCAACTGCCGTACCGGCGGCACGACCTTCTTCCAGCCGGTCACCGAGGCGCTCAGCCGCTACGGCGTCAGCGTCTTCTGATCCACGCACCGCTCGCGGGCCGCCGGAACACTCCGGCGGCCCGCGTCGCGTTCACGGCCACCGGACCCCGCCGACACCGGCGAACGCGTCGGCGGTCAGCCGGGACCGGACGGTCTCGGCAGCAGCCGGGAGAACAGCACGGCGGCCAGCGGTGCGCCCGCCTCGGCGGCCGCCGCCAGGCGCTCGGTCAACCCGATCCACGCCCCGTCGGTGAAGAACTCGACGCCGAACCAGCCGACCAGACCGAGCAGGACCGCCGCCGCGGCGAGCGCCACCCGGCGTACGGGAGCCGGCCCGTCCTGCGGCCGATGGCGGTGCTCCCGGGCGAGGGGCGACGCGGCGCGACGGGGCACCGCCAGGGCCGGCCAGACGGCCAACGCGCCGAACGCCACCCCGGCGGCCACGACGTGCGTCGTCGAACTGCCCGTCGCGTTCTGCGGGAACACGGCCACCAGCACCGTCGCCAGCCCGCCCAACCCGAGCAGCCCGCGGCCCGCCCGTGCGGCGCTGACCAGGCCGAGCGCGGTCGTCAGGTGACAGAGGCCCAGGCCCGCCAGCCCGATCGTCATGATCCAGCGATGGTCCGCGCCGGTGGCGGCGAGCGCGCTGATGGTCTGCCGCACCGGGTCGAACCCGTCGGCCTGGGCGGCCTGCGCCACCGTCCAGCCGCCGATGAGGAACAGCGGTGCGCCGGCGGCCGACAGCAGAGCCCAACGGGGAACGGCGGACATCGGGCGATCGTAGCGGTGCGACCGGCGCGGTTCCCGGGCCGCGCGGTCCGGGCAGACGGACGACGCCGAGGGCGCCGCCCGTCGACGGGCTGAAGCCCTCACCGACCACGCGGGGGCGGCGACGCCAGACCGGGCGGGGCGGCGCCGGCTCACGTCCATCGGCGACGCCAGCTCAGGCCCGGTGGCGACGCCGGGTCAGGTTCGGCGGAGACTCACGGCAGCCGGTCGGGTCGCCCGGGGGCCGGCCCGCTCGGGGGTCCGAGTGGATCCGGGGGTACGACGCCGATGGTCGGCAGGTCCGGGCCCACCCGTACGGTGCCGTCGGCCGACCAGGCGAGGTGCGCCCGCCGGGCGGAGAGGAGCGCCAGCAGAGGCCAGAGGGAGACCGCCACCGCCGTCACCCGCTCGGCCAATCCGGTACGGGACCCGCTGGTCACCTCGAACGCGCACCAGCCGAAGAGCGCGAGCAGCACGAGCGTGGCGCTCAACCCCACCGACCGGCGGAACGCCCAGGGTGGCTCCGGCCGGTCGGGGTGTTCGGTGTCGTGGCCGCGCGGCAGCCGCAGCGCCGAACCGGCCGGCCAGAGCACCAGGGCGAGGACGGCCACCGTCGCCGTGACGCCGTGGCTGACCGAGCCGCCGACCGGCGGCCGGGGGAAGGCGACGAGCGCGATGGTGGCCACCCCGCCGATCGCGAGCAGGAAGCGGCTGGGCAGCCCGGCCGCGTGCAGGACGGCGGCAACGGACAGGTAGCAGCAGCCGAGCAGCACCAGGGCCACCACCATGATCCAGGCGTCGGTGGCGTCCTGCCCCGCCAGCTCGCTGATGGTGTCCCGGACCGGGTCGTACCCGACGGGCTGTCGGGCCTGGGCCACCGTCCAACCGGCCACCAGCAACACGGGCGCCGCCGCCCCCGTGGCGACGGCCCAGTTCGGTACGGGCCGCATTTCGCCACGTTAACCGCCGCGGCTGCCGGGGGAGTCGGGTTCGCCGGTCCACCCCACCAGCGAATCGTGCCGGCCTGCCGGGTGCCCGGAGGCGGGGCGGCCACCCCTGACAGAATGCGGGTGAGGACTGTTCCACGATGAGGAGTTGCCAGCCGTGATCCGTACCCACAATGCCGGAAGCCTGCGCGCCGCGGACGCCGGCTCGACGGTGACGCTCGCCGGCTGGGTGGCCCGCCGCCGCGACCACGGCGGGGTCATCTTCGTCGACCTGCGCGACGGTTCCGGTGTTGTCCAGGTGGTGTTCCGCGAGGAGGACGCGCACGCGCTGCGCAACGAGTTCTGCGTGAAGGTCGTCGGCGAGGTGACCCGCCGTCCGGCCGGCAACGAGAACCCGGAGCTGCCCACCGGTGAGGTCGAGGTGACAGCCGCCGAGCTGGAGGTGCTCTCCGAGGCGGCGCCGCTGCCACTGCCGGTGGACGACCAGATCGAGGCCGGCGACGACATCCGACTCCGGTACCGCTACCTGGACCTGCGGCGCAGCGGCCCGGCGAACGCGCTGCGGCTGCGCTCGCGCGCCAGCCAGCTCGCCCGGGGTGTGCTGCACGAGCGGGACTTCCTGGAGATCGAGACCCCGACGCTGACCCGTTCGACGCCCGAGGGCGCCCGCGACTTCCTGGTGCCGGTGCGCCTGCAGCCCGGCAGCTGGTACGCGCTGCCGCAGTCGCCGCAGCTGTTCAAGCAGCTGCTGATGGTCGGCGGCATGGAGCGGTACTACCAGATCGCCCGCTGCTACCGCGACGAGGACTTCCGCGCCGACCGGCAGCCGGAGTTCACCCAGCTCGACATCGAGATGTCGTTCGTCACCGAGGACGACGTGATCGACCTCGGCGAGGCGATCGTCTCGGCGCTGTGGAAGGACCTGGCCGGGCACGAGATCAGCCGGCCGATCCCGCGGATCACCTGGCACGACGCGATGGCCCGGTACGGCTCGGACAAGCCGGACCTGCGCTACGGCGTCGAGCTGACCGAGCTGACCGAGTACCTGCGCGGCACCGAGTTCCGGGTGTTCGCCGGGGCGATCGACGCGGGCGGCTACGTCGGCGCGGTGGTCATGCCGGGCGGCGCGGCGCAGAGCCGCAAGGAGCTGGACGGCTGGCAGGACTGGGCGAAGGCGCGGGGCGCGCGCGGCCTGGCGTACGTGGTGCTGGACGCCGAGACCGGCGAGGCGCGCGGCCCGGTGGCGAAGAACCTCTCCGCCGAGCACCTGGGCGGGCTCGCCGACGCGGTCGGCGCCAAGCCGGGCGACGCGGTCTTCTTCGCGGCGAGCGCCACCACCCGGGAGGCGCAGGAGCTGCTCGGGGCGGCCCGGGTCGAGATCGCCAAGCGGTCCGGCCTGATCGACGAGAGCGCCTGGGCGTTCTGCTGGGTGGTCGACGCGCCGATGTTCGAGCGCACTGACGAGGGTGGCTGGACGGCCGTGCACCACCCGTTCACCTCGCCGAACGCGGATTGGGTGGACCGGTTCGAGGAGGCTCCGGACCGGGCCCTGGCGTACGCGTACGACATCGTCTGCAACGGCAACGAGATCGGCGGCGGGTCGATCCGTATCCACCGGGGTGACGTGCAGAAGCGGGTCTTCGACCTGCTCGGCATCACCGCCGAGGAGGCGCAGGACAAGTTCGGCTTCCTGCTGGAGGCGTTCAAGTACGGCGCCCCGCCGCACGGCGGTATCGCCTTCGGCTGGGACCGGGTCTGCATGTTGCTCGCCGGCGCGGACTCGATCCGTGAGGTCATCGCGTTCCCGAAGACCCGGGGCGGCTTCGACCCGCTGACCAGTGCTCCCACCCCGATCACCGCCCAGCAGCGCGCCGAGGCCGGCATCGACGCCAAGCCCAAGCCGCCCGCGACGGCCCACGCCGGCACGGCAGGCCCGGCAGCCCCGGTAGCCGACCCGGTCTGACCCCCTTCGCGCCGTCGATCATGGGGTTGACGGGCCCGCGCCACGGCGTGTCGCTCGTTAACCTCATGATCGACGTCGGCGGCGGCAGGGGAGTGGGCTGGGATGCGGGTGCTTGTTGTCGGGGGTAGTGGGTTACTCGGGCGGTCGGTTTGTCGGCGGGGCCTCGGGCTTGGTTGGTCGGTTGTTGGGACGTTCTACTCCGGTGAGATCGACGTGCCGGGTGTCGAGGCGCGTCGGCTGGACGTGACCGACCGGGCCGCCGTGCGTGCGCTGGTCGCCCAGGTGCGGCCGGACGCCGTGGTCGGGACCCCCTATCGGTACGAGGACTGGACGGTCACCGCCGACGGGGCCGCGCACGTGGCGCTCGCCGCCGCCGAGGTGGGTGCCCGGCTGGTGCACCTGTCCAGCGATGCGCTGCACGCCGGACGACCCGTGCCGTACCTCGACGACGAGCCACCCACGCCGGTGCACGCGTACGGGGCTGCGAAGGCCGCCGCCGAGACCGCCGTGCGGGCGATCGACCCCGGCGCGGCGGTGGTGCGGACCTCGCTGATCGTGGGGGAGGGCAGCAAGCAGATCCAGCTCTGCCGGGACGCGCTCGCCGGCCGGGCCACCCTGTTCAGCGACGAGCTGCGCTGCCCGATCGACGTCACCGACCTGGCTGACGCCGTGCTGGAGCTGGTCGTCTCGTCGTACGCCGGTCTGCTCAACGTGGCCGGCGCGGACGCGGTCAGCCGGGTCGAGCTGGGTCTGCTGGTCGCCGAGCGGTACGGCCTGGATCCGGCCGGGTTGAAGAGCACCACCAGCGCGAGCAGCGGTCTGGTCCGTCCCCTTGACGTACGCCTGGACTCCACCCGTGCGGCCGGCCTGCTGCGCACCCGACTGCGCGGGGTACGCGACGTTCTCGCCCGCTGATTGCTGCACACTTCGTATGCACAACTATTGTGCATACGAAGTGTGCAGAGGTAGTGTGCAGTCATGGAGAACGATGGAGACGCTCCGCGGGCGGCGCTACGTGAGGTCCGCATCGACAAGAGGCAGGTCCGGGTCCTGGCACACCCGCTGCGAATGCGCCTGGTTGGCGCCCTGCGAGTGAAGGGGCCCGCCACCGCCACCACCCTCGCCGAGCTGCTCGGCACCAACACCGGCGCGACCAGCTACCACCTGCGCCAACTCGCCGAGGTCGGGCTCGTCGTCGAGGTTCCCGACCGGGGCAGCGGGCGGCAACGCTGGTGGCAGGCGGCGCACGACGTCACCAACTGGGAGCCGAGCGACTTCGACGACGACCCCGACGCCCGGGCCGCGATCGAGTGGATCCAGGGCGACCAGGTGCGTCTGCTCGCCGAGACCGCCGAGCGCTGGTTCGCCACCCAGCACGAGTGGTCACCCGCCTGGCGGGACGGCTTCGGCATGGGCGACATCTTCATGACCATCCCGCCGGCCCGCCTGGAGGAACTCAAGGCGGAGGTGTGGCAGGTGCTCGAGCGCTACCACCGCGAGGCCGAGCCCGACGCCGCCGCCGACCCGGAGGCCCGCCCGGTGCAGGTCTTCCTGGCCGCCTACCCCCTGCGCGACGGTCTCCAGTGAGCGCGAGGAGTGAGCCGGGTTTGCGAGCCCCGCAGTCGCGAACGGAAGGTGGCTGGGTGAGCGCGAGGAGTGAGCCGGGTTTGCGAGCCCCGCAGTCGCGAACGGAAGGTGGCTGGGTGAGCGCGAGGAGTGAGCCGGGTCTGCGAGCCCCGCAGTCGCTAACGGAGGTGGTGTCATGACCGCGTTGACCGTACGCCAGGTGCGGCGTCGTTACCTCACGCTCTACGGCCTGCGCTGGCTGCCCACCGGTCTGATGATCCCGGTCATGGTCCTGCTGATGCAGGAGCGCGGCCTGTCGCTGCCGCAGATCGGCCTGGTCTATACGGCGCAGGGCCTGCTGGTCCTGGCGCTGGAACTGCCCACCGGCGGTTTCGCGGACGCCCTCGGTCGCCGTCCGGTGCTGATCGTCGCCGGGGCGCTCAGCCTGGTCTCGTTGTCGTTGTTCGCGGTGGCCGACTCGTTCTGGATGTTCTTCCTGGTCTACGCCGTGCAGGGGGTCTACCGGGCGCTGGACAGCGGCCCGCTGGAGTCCTGGTACGTCGACGCCACACTGGCCGCCGACCCGACCGCCGAATACGAGCGGGGCCTCGGGCACGCCGGCGCCGTCTCCGGTGCGGCGATCGGCGGCGGTGCGCTGATCGGCGGTGGCCTCGTCGCGCTGGGCCCGATGGGACCGATCAGCGCGCTCACCGTGCCCGTGCTGGCCGCGATCGTCGCGCAGGCGCTCGCGCTGGTCGCGTTGCTCGCCCTGCTGGTCGAGCGGCGGCCGGCCACCGGATTCGTCGCCGTGCGGGCCTCGGTGGCCCAGGCGCCCCGGATGATCGGCGAGGCGATCGGGCTGCTGCGCCGGTCCCGCGTTCTGCTGGCCCTGGTGTCCGTCGAGCTGTTCTGGGGCTTCGGCATGATCACCTTCGAGTCGTTGCTGCCGGTACGACTCGCCGAGGTGGTCGGCGACCCGGAACGCGCCGCCGCCCTGCTCGGGCCGGCCAGCTCGGCCGCCTGGCTCGCCTCAGCTGCCGGTGCGGCGCTGACCCCGCTGCTGCTGCGCTGGTTCGGCGCGGCACCCAGTGCGGCCCTGCTGCGCATCCTCCAGGGTGTGACGGTGGTCGGGATGGGGCTGTTCGCCGGGCCGGTCGGCGTGCTGATCGCGTATCTGGCCTGCTACAGCGTGCACGGCGCGTCCAACCCGCTGCACAGTGGGCTGCTGCACCGGCAGGTCGACGGCCCGTACCGGACCAGCGTGCTCTCGCTGAACTCGATGATGGCGCAGCCGGCCGCCGCGCTCGGCGGGGTGGTGCTCACCGCGCTCGCCGCCAGCACCAGCATCAGCACCGCGATGGTGGTCGGCGCTGTGGTGTTGGCCGTCGCCGCCCCGCTCTACCTGCCCGCCTGGCTTGCCGGCCGTCGGGCCGCACCCGCCGTCGAGCCGACCGCGGTCCCGGTACCCGCCGCCGACCGTTAGCGACGATCCCTCGCCTGGCCGGCCGAAACGCCGGTCAGGCGAGGCGGACCGAGCTGAGCGGCAGGGTGTGGGTGAAGCCGAGCCGACGGTAGAGCCGGGCCGCGCCGACGTTGTGGGTGTAGACGCCGAGCCCCACGGTGTCGTGGCGCGCCAGCAGCGCCCGGGTCATCCCCGCGGTCAGGGACGCGCCCAGCCCTCGACCTCGTTGGTCGGGGGCGACGGTCAGGCCGGCGAGGAAGCCGATGTCACCCTGGCTGCGGTCCGCGCCGCACGCCACCAACCGGTCGCCGGCCCGGATGCCGTACCAGTCCACCACCCGTGGGTCTCCCGGGCGGGAGGTGCTGCTGGGGAACGACTGTTCGACCAGCGCCGCCAGCGCCGGCTGGTCGGCGTCGGTGAGGCGTACCACCGACTGCTCGTCCGGCTGCGTCGGCGGCGACGCGTCGGTCCAGTGGAAGTCCCAGTCGCTGTGCTCGGCCACCGCCAACCGGTCGGCCAGCAGAGCGCGATCGTGTCGCGGCAGGTGCAGCCGTTGTCCGGGCTGGAGCAACCCGTCGGCGGCGAGCGCGACACAGATCTCCAGCGCCGGTTCGGCCGGGCCGATCGCGCAGCCGACCGGTCCGTGCTCGGGCGGGACCAGCCACAGCACGGCGCCATCGCGCCGGTACGCGCGGGCCGGCACGGCCCCCCGGAGCGCGTGCCGGGCGAACGGGTGATGGCCGACGGCGGCCAGGATGGCGCTCCGGTCCTGGAGCCCCCGGTCGTCGATGATCATGCGGTTCAGCCTAGGAGGCCGGGGGTGGAACGTCCGCGCCGGGCCGGCGCGGGGTAGCCACCTCCACCGTGGAGATTGGCGAGTCGACCGATTGGGTACATCACGCGCCGACCTACTGGGAACCCCCACCGGAGGACCGACATGCTCGCCATTCTCGCGGCCATCGTCTTTGGCTTTGCCCTGCTGCTCGACCTGCTCGACACCAACTTCGGCGCACCCGACCTGTTCAACTGGAACACCCTGGTGCTCATCGGACTACTCCTGCTCTCGCTCTACCTGGCCGGCGTGGGCAGCGGCCCGCGCGGCGGTGGCGGCGGTGGCGGTGGCCGCTGGTACCGGGGTCGTCGCCCCGGGCGTGGCTGACCGGAACCGATCACTGGCAGCGGGCCCACGGCGCGATTCCGGCGTCGTGGGCCCGGCCCGGTACTGTCTTCGTGATGGAGTCCGACGCCCTCTTCTCCCTCGGTGAACCGACCGGGTCGCGCAGCGCGCCCGACGGTCCCGCCGGTGTCGACGGCTTCACCGCGGTGGCCGACGATTCGCCCCTGCCGGTCCGGATGCGCCCGGTCACCCTCGACGAGTTGGTCGGGCAGGAGCACCTGCTCGCTCCCGGTGCACCGCTGCGGCAACTGGTCTCCGGCGGGGCGCCGATGTCGGTGATCCTCTGGGGTCCGCCGGGCAGCGGCAAGACCACCATCGCGCACCTGGTGGCCGGGGCCACCGACCGCCGCTTCGTGGCCATGTCGGCGCTCTCCGCCGGGGTGAAGGACGTCCGGGCGGTGATCGAGACGGCCCGCCGCCAGCGCCGTTCCGGCGGCCCGCAGACAGTGCTCTTCATCGACGAGGTGCACCGGTTCAGCAAGACCCAACAGGATTCGCTGCTCGCCGCCGTCGAGGACCGCACTGTCACCCTCCTGGCGGCGACCACCGAGAACCCGTACTTCTCGGTCATCTCACCGTTGCTGTCGCGGTGCGTGCTGCTCACCCTGCAACCGTTGGACGACGAGGCGGTGCGGGGCCTGCTGCGCCGCGCGGTCGCCGACAAGCGCGGCCTGGACGGTGCGCTGACCCTCACCACCGAGGCCGAGGACCACCTGGTCCGGCTGGCCGCCGGTGACGTCCGCAAGGCCCTCACCGCACTGGAGGCGGCGGCGGCCTCCGCCACGGCCCTCGGCGGCGGGCGGATCGACCTGGCCACCGCCGAGCAGGCGGTCGACGTGGCGGCGGTGCGCTACGACCGCGACGGCGACGCCCACTACGACGTGGTCAGCGCCTTCATCAAGAGCATGCGCGGCTCGGACGTGGACGCCGCGGTGCACTGGCTGGCCCGCATGCTGGTCGCCGGTGAGGACGCCCGCTTCATCGCCCGTCGCCTGGTCATCTTCGCCAGCGAGGACGTGGGCATGGCCGACCCGACCGCGTTGAGCGTCGCCACCGCCGCCGCGCACGCTGTCGAGTACGTGGGCCTGCCCGAAGCGCAGCTCAACCTGGCCCAGGCGGTGATCCACCTGGCCACCGCGCCGAAGTCGAACTCGGCCACCACCGCCATCGGCGCCGCGATCGCCGACGTCCGGGCCGGTCGCGGTGGCCCGGTGCCCCGGGGGCTGCGCGACGCGCACTACGCCGGTGCGCGTGGGTTGGGCCACGGGACCGGCTACCGCTACCCGCACGACGACCAGCGCGGCGTGGTCACCCAGCAGTACGTTCCGGACGACCTGGTGGGCACCGACTACTACCAGCCCAGCCCACACGGCGCGGAGCGGTCGGTGGCCGGCCGGCTGCCGCTGCTGCGCCGGATCGTGCGTGGTCTGCCGGCCCCGGCCGCGCGGCCGACGCCGGCATCCGAGCCGTCCGTAACGGCGCAGAACGCGCCAGCGCTATCCCCGGGGGTCGCCCGTCCGACGACGGACACGGGTGCCCCCGGCATGATGCAGGACAGCGGCACCGACGCCGCAGGAGAGGGTCAACAGTGAGATCGCGTGGTGGGGACCGCCCGGACGAGGGCCCGGACGAGCGGCGCGATCCGCGTGCCAAGACCCGCCGGTGGGGTCGTGGCCGGGCGGCCGAGCCGGAGCCGGAGGAGCCGGTCGCCGGCGAGGAGTTCGGCTGGATCGACGACCTGCGCTCGGCCAAGCAGCAACGCACCGAGCTGGGCCCGGACGGCGCACCGGCGGAGCCGAACCGCCCCCGGGGCGGCATGCCGCCCGCAGACCCGGCCGGGCCGCCGGCCCAGGCCGCCCCGCGTACGCCGGCAGAGCCGCCCGGTGCGCGCGGCGGTGGGCCGGAGGCCTCGGCGCCGCCGACCCCGCGTCAGGGTGAGCCGGGCGTCGCCGCCCGTCGACCGGTCGACGGCCCCTGGCCGGGGGAGACGCCGCCAGCGGGCCGCCGCCCGGATGACCGGCCATCCGCCCCGGTCCCCGGCGCACCCGGGCAGCCACCGCGCCGAGGCGTGCAGCCGGTGCCGGGCGCCCGCGCCGCCGTACCGCCGTCTCCACCCACCGCCCGCCCGGGCGGGGGTGACCCGACCGGCCCGCAGGGGCCTCGCCCGGCACCCGACGTGCCCGGCGGCCCGGCTCGTTCTCGCGGTGCGGCGGCCCCTCCGGGCCCACCCGTGGGCCCACCGGTCTCCGGCGCGCCGGCCGGTCGTCGTCCGGACGCCGCTGTGGCGCCGGGCCGTCGTCCGGACACCGCCGGGCCCGGCGGACATCCCGACGCGATGCCGCCGCTGCGCCGTCCGGACGCCGGCCCGCCGGTCCGCCGACCCGGCCCGGAGCAGCCGGTCGAACCTGGCCGTGCCCGGCCGACCGCCGACGGCATGCCCGCCGGTCGACGTGCCGCCGGCCCGACACCCGACCC
>NZ_JAGPXU010000050.1:0-13324 GCF_018070385.1 Micromonospora sp. C97 | reverse complement strand
GGTCGGTGGGGTCCAGGGGGCTGACGGTGATGCGCAGGGCGGGCGGGGCGGCGATCCGGTAGAGAGCGCCCGGAGCCACCGCCCACCCGGCGTCGCGGAGCGCGGTCACCGCGCTGGTCTCGTCCGCGACCGGCAGCCAGACGTTGATGCCGCTGCGGCCGTGCGCGGTCAGGCCGTGCGCGGCCAGCGCCGCGAGCAGCCCTTCGCGCCGCTGCTCGTAGCTCTGCGCCGCCCGCCGCACCAACTCGGTGACCGCCGGGTCCCGCCACAGGGCGAGCACCAGACGTTGCAGCACTGTGGAGACCCAGCCGGCGCCGACCCGGGTACGGCCGCTCACCCTGGCCACCGTCGTCTCGTCACCGACAAGCACCGCCATCCGCAGGTCCGGGCCGAAGGGCTTGCTCACCGAACGGAGGAAGGCCCAACTCGCTGTCGCACCGGCGAGCGGATGCAGGGGTACGCGGGCCAGTTCGGCAGCGTGATCGTCCTCGATCAGCAGCAGGTCCGACCGGCCGGCGAGCAGTGCCCGCAGCGCCTCGGCGCGGGCCGCCGACACGGCGGCGCCGGTGGGATTCTGCGCCCGGCTGGTGACGATCAGCGCCCGCGCTCCGGCGGCGAGCGCCGCGGCCACCCCGGCGACCAGCGGCCCCTCGTCATCCAGCGGTACGCCGATCGGGCGCAACCCGAGCGCGGCGACCAGGTCGAGCAGGTTGGCCCACCCCGGGTCCTCGACCGCCACCGCGTCGCCGGGGCGCAGGTGCGCGCCGAGCAGCCGCTCGATGCCGTCCAACGCCCCGCCGGTGAGAGTCAACTCCCCGGCCGGTACGCCGTCGGCGCGCAGCCTGGCCCGGGCCGCCTCGGCCAGTTCGGGCAGCACCCCGGCATCGGAGTAGCCGACCGGCGGGCCGCCGTCGGTGGCGAGCGCCGCCAGGTGCGGGCCCAGCGGGGGAAGCAGTCGCAGGTCGGGTTCACCCCGGGACAGGTCCCGGGCGCCGGGCAACGGTGGGGGGCGCAGCGCGGAGCGACGGGCGGCCACCGGCGGGCGGGGGCGTACCCGGGTGCCGTGCCGACCGGCGGTGGCGAGCAGCCCGCGCTGGCGTAGCTCCTGGTAGGCGCGGGCGACGGTGGCGGGGCTGACCCCCAACTGCGCGGCGAGCGCCCGCACCGGCGGCAGGGCCGCCCCCGGTGGCAGGGCACCGGCACGGATGCCCGACTCGATGCTGGCCGAAATCTCGACGGCTGTCGTACCGGTGGGCTGATAGTGTGCTGACACAAATAGGAGATTGTACTAGAACAAAGGGGCGCGCGCATGTATCCACCCACCGCCCGGACCACACCCCACCGTTCCCGCGACAAGATGAGCTACGACACTGCCGCCGCCCACGCCGTGCTCGACGAGGCCTACGACTGCGCGCTCAGCTTCACCGTCGACGGCCAACCCCGGGTGCTGCCCACCCTGCACGTCCGCATCGGCGACACGCTCTACCTGCACGGCTCCACCGGCAGTCGGCCACTGCTCGCCGCCCGCGGCGACGACGGGCTGCCCGTCTGCGTCGCGGTGACGCTGCTCGACGGGCTGGTCTACGCCCGCTCCCAGTTCCACCACAGCGCCAACTACCGCTCGGTCGTCGCGCACGGCACCGCCCGACTCGTCACCGACGAGCGGGAGAAGCTCGCCATGCTCACCGCGCTGGTGGAGAAGGTCGGCGCGGGACGCAGCGCGGCCACCCGTCCGCCCAGCCGTCGCGAGCTGGCCGAGACCGCCGTCCTGGCGCTGCCGCTGCGGGAGGTGTCCGTCCGGGCCCGCACCGGCGGGGTCCGCGAGGACGAGGACGACCTGCACCTGCCGCACTGGGCCGGCGTGCTGCCGCTGCGACTGACCGCCGGGGCACCGGAGCCGGACGCCGGGGTCACCGCGCCGCTGCCGGCGTACCTGCGGACGGCCCGCACACCGTGGCACGAGCCGGTCCCGCTGCGCGGCGAACACGTCCTGCTGGAACCGCTGGAGTTGGCGCACACCGACGACCTGCACGCCGCCACCGCCGACGACGAGGTGTGGCGGCACCTCACCGTCGCGCCACCCACCGCCCCCGCCGAGACCGCGGAGGTGATCGGCGCCGCCCTGGCCGCCCAGCACCGGGGCGAGCGGGTGGCCTGGGTGCAGCGGTGCGCGGCGACCGGGGCGGTGGTGGGCAGCACCTCCTACTACGACATCGACCCGCAGCGGCGGGCGGTGGCGATCGGGCACACCTTCCTCGGCCGGCAGTGGTGGCGTACCGGCATCAACACCGAGGCGAAGCTGCTCCTGCTCGGCCGCGCCTTCGACGACCTGGGCGCGGTACGGGTCGCGTGGCACACCGACATCCGCAACGTTCGCTCCCAGGCGGCCATCGAACGGCTCGGCGCGACCCGGGAAGGGGTGCTGCGGATGCACCGCCAACGACCGGACGGCTCCTGGCGGGACACCGTGCAGTACGCGATGACCGTCGACGAGTGGCCGAACGCACAGGTCAGGCTGCGAGAAAGACTTCTGCGGACGGCACCGGTGGCGTGATGATGGCGGGCGTGCTGGGGATCACCGACATCTGGACGTACGTGCTGGGCACCGTGGCCATCATCCTGCTGCCCGGTCCGAACTCACTCTTCGTGCTCTCCACCGCCGCCAAACGGGGCGTCGCGGTCGGCTACCGGGCCGCCGGTGGCGTGTTCGTCGGCGACGGGGTGCTGATGTTCCTCTCCGCCGCCGGGGTGGCGTCGCTACTCAAGGCGTACCCACCGCTGTTCATGGTGATCAAGTACGCCGGTGCCGCGTACCTCGGTTATGTCGGGGTGACCATGCTGCTCGGCGCCGCGCGGCGCTGGCGCGACCGCAACGATCCGAGCACGCCGCGGCTCATCGACGCCGCGGAGCCGGCGGCGATGCGCAGCCCGTTCCGCAAGGCGCTGGTGATCAGCCTGCTGAACCCGAAGGCGATCCTGTTCTTCATCTCGTTCTTCATCCAGTTCGTCGACCCCGGCTACGCCTGGCCGGCGCTGTCGTTCCTGCTCCTCGGCCTGATCGCCACGGCGACCAGCGCGCTCTACCTGACCGCGTTGATCTTCGCGGGCACCTTCCTGGCCGCCCAGTTCCGCCAACGTCGCCGCCTGGCGGCCGGCGGCACCACCGCCGTGGCCGCTCTCTTCCTGGCCTTCAGCCTCAAGCTGGCCACCGCCACCGCCGGCTGACCCGCCCTCCCACGCTCCCGCCCGCGATCTTGCGCTTTCGGTCGTCGACATGCCCGCTTCAGGGATATTTGTCGCCGCAGAAACTGCAAGATCGCGGGAGGGCTGACGGTCAGGTGCCGTCGCCGCCGGAGCCGCCGCCGCCCACTCCGGCGCCGCCGGCGGTGCCGCCGAGGCCGTAGCCGGGTCGGACCGGCTCGTCGGGATGGCGGCTGACGTGGGCTGACCCCGCGATCTGGGCGGACCAGTCCGCGTGCGCGGCAGCGGCGGCGTGCCTGTTGATCGCCTGGCGGAGCCAGCCGTCCACGGTGGCGACCCAGTCCCGCCGGTCGGCGCCCTCGTGCCAGATCCGGAACCGGCTGATGCTCTGGTGGGTGATTCCGGCCAGGGCCAGCCGGCGATCCATCCAGAGGATCACCTCAAGCCCGGCAGAGTTGGTCACGAAGATCAGCTCCAGTTCGGTGATCGGGCCGGCGTAGAGCGGCCCCACCCAGTAGCCCCAGCGCTGGTGCAACGGCAGGGTGTGCTCCACCCCCGGCAACCCGCCCTGCTGCAACCCGGCCTGGCGGATCATGAAGCCGAGCGTGTCCAACGCCGCCAGCACGTGCTGCTGGGTGGGGATCGGGTGCACGAAGACCGGCACCATGGCCCCCTGGTCGCGGTCGGGGTCGAGCGACACCTCGGTCCGCAGGCCCATCCGCAGGCTCAGCAGCGGCACCCCGCCGAAGATGGTCACCGGCGTCTCCCAGGGCAGCGGGAACGCGAAGTCGACAGCCCGCCGCCGCCCGGCCGGTACGACGAACCGGCCGGCGATGGGCACCTGGTGGAACTGCATGAGCCGCCGCGGCGCCGCCGGGTCGTCCGGTTCGACGGTGGTGACCAGGCCGAGCCGGATGTGGCGGACGAGCACGTCGTCCGGACCGGCGGCGAGAGTCACCCGGCCGGGCAGGCGCAGGCCCGGCCGGGTGCTCGGATTGGGGAGAGTGGTCTGCACGGAGAGCCCGGTCCCACCGGACTCCGGTGACACTCCCGTCAAGCGCACCGCACCCTCCACGCCAGGCTGAGGTGACCTCGCCCCTCGCGAGGTCACCTCAACTGTCGCGGACCCGGTGCGCGGTCACCCCGACTTTCGCGGATCCGACACGCGGTCACCCGACTTCGACGGAACGTGACCACCCATCCGGTTTCACCGCATCCGGCGCCCGCGCGGCACCGTGTCGGTCTCGTCGTCGAACTCCCCGATGACCTCCTCCAGGAGGTCCTCCAAGGCGACGAAGCCGATCGGCCGGGCCGGTCCGCCGCCGTTGCGCACCAGCGCGAGCTGCGACTGCCGGGCCCGCATCGCCGCCACGGCCTCGGTGACCGTGGACGTCGCGGGCAGGGTGAACGCCGGCGTCATCAGCTCCCCGGCGGTGGCGGCCCGGCCGGTGGTGACCACCCGTACCGCCTCCCGGACGTGCACGAGGCCGCACACGTCGCCCGCCTCGTCGAGCACCGCGAGCCGGGATCGGCCGCTGTCCCGGCTGACCTGTTCGATCCGCCCGGCCGGGTCGTCCCGGCGGACGGTGACCATGGTGGCGAACGGTTCCATCACCTGCGCCACCGAGGTGCCCTGCAACTCCAGCATGCTGGTCAGCAGTTGGTGCTGCTCGGCGCCGAGCAGCCCGTGCTCACGGGACTGCTCCAGCAGGATCCGCAGCTCGTCCGGGCCGTGCACCTGGGCGAGCTGGTCCTGCTGGTTGACGCCGAACAGCCGCAGGATCGCGTTGGCCAGGGCGTTCAGCGCGGAGAGCACCGGCCGGGAGACCCGGGCGAAGGCGCGGAACGGCAACGCGAGCAGCGTCGCCGACCGCTCGGCGTCGGTGATCGCCCACGACTTCGGGGCCATCTCCCCCACCACCAGGTGCAGGAAGGTCACCAACCCGAGGGCGAAGACCAGGGCGACCACGTGACTTGCCGCGTCGGGCAGCCCCACCGCGTGCAGCAGCGGGCTGATCAGGTGCTCGATCGCCGGCTCGGCCAGCGCGCCCAGCCCCAGGGTGCACAGGGTGATGCCCAACTGCGCCCCAGCCAGCATCAGGGACAGCTCGCGGACCCCGTCGAGCGCGGCTCGGGCCGCCCGACCACCGTTCGCCGCCGCCTGCTCCAGGCGGTAGCGCTTGCTGGCCACCAGGGCGAACTCGGCGGCCACGAAGAACCCGTTCAGCGCCAGCAGGATCACCGAGCTGAACAGGGCGATTCCGGGGCTCATCGGCGCTGTCCTTCATTCGCGACTGCGGGGCTCGCAAGCTCACTCCTCGCGCTCATGCGGTCACCTCGGGTTTGGTGAGCTGCAACCGCACCGAGTCGGCCACGTGCCGGTCCACCGCCAGCACCTCGACCAGTGCCCGGGGCTCCGCCTCGTTCTCCTCACCGTCCGCCCCCTCGGGTTGCAGGCTGATCTCCAGCCGGTCACCGACCTCCGGCACCCGGCCCAGCTCCCGCATCACCAACCCGGACAGGGTGTCGTACTCCGGGGCCTCGGGCAGGGCGATGCCGGTGCTGTCGGCGACCTCGTCGATCCGCCAACGGGCCGGCACCACCCAGGACCCGTCGTCCTGGCGGGCCGGTGCCCGCTCCGGTGGGTCGTCCTCGTCGCGGATCGGGCCGACCAGTTCCTCGGCGATGTCCTCCAGCGTGATGACACCGGCGAAACCGCCGTACTCGTCGACCACGCAGGCCATCTGCCGGTGCCCGGACCGTAGGCGGTCGAGCACCGTGGGCAGGGGCAACGTCTCCGGTACGAGCAGCGGCGGCCCGGCCACCGCGCTCACCGGGGTGGTGGCCCGCTCCCCCGGGGGTACACCGAGCACATCGGCGATGCCGACGATGCCGAGCAGGTCGTCGACGCCCTCCGCACCGCGTACCGGGAACCGGGAGTGACCGGTGTCCAGCAGCTCGACCACCCGGCTCACCGGTTCGTGCGCCCGGACGGTGTGCACGTCCACGCGGGGCACCATGGCCTCGCCGGCGGTCAGTTCGCGGAAGTCCAGACCTCGGTCGAGCAGCGTGGACATCTCGGCGTCGAGGCTGCCCTCCTCGCGGGACTCGGCGATGATCTGTTCCAGGTCCGCCGGGGTGGCGCCGCTGGGCAGCTCCTCGATCGGCTCGATGCCGATCCGGCGCAGCAGGCGTACCGATGCCCGGTCGAAGAGGTGGATCAGCGGCCCGGCGACGGCCAGGTAGATCAGGGTGGAGCGGCTCAGCGCCCGGGCCAGTTGCTCGGCCCGCGCGATGGCCAGGTTCTTCGGGGCCAGCTCGCCGAGGACCATCTGCACGATGGTGGCGATGACCAGGGCCAACGCCACCGAGAGCGGCAGGCTGACCGCCTCGCTGACGCCCGCCACGCCGAGCAGGTCGGCGAGACCACCACCCAGGTACGGTTCGGCGACGTAGCCGACCAGCAGCGCGGTGACGGTGATGCCGAGTTGGGCGCCGGAGAGCATGAAGGAGAGCCGGCTGGTGACGGTCAGGGCCCGGGCGGCGGACTGATCGCCGTCATCGGCGAGCTGGCGCAGCTTGCCCCGGTCCACGGCGACGTAGCCGAACTCCTGCGCCACGAAGTAGCCGGTGGCGGCAGTGAGAATGATGATCAGTAGGAGACCAACGACGATCAACACGGGTCGCTCAGGGCTCCCGGGGTCGTCGGTACGGGGATATGCCGGGCACGACCCGGCTGGCTACTGCTGCCCTCCTGGGCAGAAGAGTCGATCATCCCTGCATTTTATCGGCGCTGGCTGTGACTCCGCTGGGGGTGGGCCGAAGGAGCGGATCGTCCGGTTGAGCGGACGCCGCCGGCCGTCACGCCGGCCCCGCCGACCCACCGTCCGCTCCGCGTTCGGCCAGCTCATCGGCGTCGAGCAGACCCCGGTCGAGCCGCCCCGCCCGGTACGCGGCCCGCGCGATCATCTGCGCCGCGACCGGCGCGGTCGACAACTGGAAGACCGCCACCAGCAGGATCATGCCCAGATCCGCCGGGGACCGCAGCCGCAACGCGATGCCCAGCAGCAACAGGAGCACCCCGAGCACCTGTGGTTTGGTGGCCGCGTGCATCCGGGACAGCGCGTCCGGAAAGCGCAGCACACCGATCCCGGCGGCCAGGCTGAGCAGCGCGCCGGCCACCAGACAGGCGGCGCCGAGCCAGTCCGCGACAGTGGCGATCACTGCTGCTCCCGGACGGCGAAGCGGACCAGCGACACCGATCCCACGAAGCCGAGCAGGGAGAGCACCACCAGCACGGGCAGGGTGGTGGCGTGCCGGTTCACCGCCGCCTCGGCGCCGACCGCGGCGACCATCGTGGCGAGCAGCATGTCCGCGGCGATCACCCGGTCCACCAGCGACGGGCCGCGGTAGAGGCGGACCAGCGCGAGGAACGCGGTGACCGACAGCAGTGGGGTGAGGACGGCGGCCAGGAACGTGGTCACGGGCGGGTTCCCTTCTCGGATGAGGTGACGTCGAGGTGGTGCAGTTCGGCGCTGGAGCCGACCGCGCGGACGATTCGCCGCTCCACGACGAGCGTGCGGTCCCGGGCCACGTCCAGGTCCGCCGGGCCGTGGGTGTCCAGGACGTGCAGGTAGAGCGTTCCGGAGTTCCGGTCCACCTCGAGGATCAGCGTGCCCGGCACCAGCGAGACCACCTCGGCGGTGAGGGCCAGGTTCAGGTCGGTGGGCACCCGCAACCGGACCGCGACGATCGCCCCTCGTGGCCGGTAGCCGGGCTGCACCGCGATCCGGGCGATGTGCAGGCTCGCGCTGACCAGTTCGACAACGAACCGGGCCACGAACACCAGCAGCGCCCATGGTCGCAACCGGCCACCGAAGCTGACCGCCGGCAGCGGGAAGAACACCAGCACGGCCCCGCCCACCAGCAGGCCACCGACCAGGTTGGCCCAGGTGAGGTTGCCCCAGAGCAGGCTCCAGACCAGCACGAGCCAGCCGAGCGCCACCGCCTGGTCGCGCCAGCGCCCGACCCGACCGCGCCCCACCACGCGAGGCCTGGGCGCGTCGGGAGCCGGCTCGGTTGGGCCGGTCACGGCACGCCGCCCGGCAACACGGCACTGACGTACGGGGTACGCAGGAGCAGGTCCCCGGCGGCGTCAGCGGTGACGTCGAAGAGCGGACCGGCCAGCACGGTCAACGCCAGCCCCAGCGCGACCAGGGCCACCGTGGCGCCCACCATCAGCCTCGGCAGCTGGGCCACTGGCTCACTGGTGGCCGTGCGGGGCGCCCGCCAGAAGGCGATGTTCCACACCCGGGACGCCACGTACAGGGTGAGCAGGCTGGTCAGCGTGCCGGCCGCGACCAGCACCCCGGGCAGCGGCCCGCCGGCGGCCACCCCGGCCTGGAGCAGGCCGAGCTTGCCGAGGAAGCCGGAGAACGGTGGCACTCCGGCGAGGTTCATGGCCGGGACGAAGAAGAGCACACCGAGCAGCGGCGCCGCCCGGGCCAGCCCGCCGATGCGGCGCAGGTCGGTGCTGCCGGCACGCTCCTCCACCAGCCCGGCGACGAGGAACAGCGTGGTCTGGATGGTGATGTGGTGCACCACGTAGAAGATCGCGCCGGAGAGCCCGGCGGCGGTGCTCAACGCCACCCCGAAGATCATGTAGCCGATGTGGCTGACCAGGGTGAACGAGAAGAGTCGCTTCAGATCCGACTGGGCCACCGCACCGAGGATGCCGACCACCATGGTCAACCCGGCGACGACCATGAGCAGCTTGTCGGCGCGTCCACCGGGAAACAGCAACGTCTCGGTGCGGATGATCGCGTAGACGCCCACCTTGGTGAGCAGACCGGCGAAGACGGCCGTGACCGGGGCCGGCGCGGTGGGGTAACTGTCCGGCAACCAGGCCGACAGCGGGAAGACCGCCGCCTTGATCGCGAACGCCAGCAACAGCATCAGCTCCAGGGCCAGCCGCACACCGCCGGGCAGGTCGTCCAGGCGCTCGGCGAGCTGGGCGAGGTTGAGCGTGCCGGTGGCCGCGTACACCAGACCCACCGACGTCAGGAAGATCATCGAGGAGAGGATGCTGACCACCACGTACGTCGACCCGGTCCGGATCCGAGCCTCGGTGCCGCCCAGGGTGATCAGCACGAAGCTGGCGGCCAGCAGGATCTCGAACCCGACGAAGAGGTTGAACAGGTCACCGGCCAGGAACGCGTTGGTGACGCCCGCGGTGAGCACCAGGTACGTCGGGTGGAAGATCGACACCGGCGAACTCTCGCTCGTCTCGCTGCGACCCTGGCCGACCGAGTACAACAACACGCACAGGGTCACCGCCGAGGACACCACAAGCATCAGCGCGGCGAGTTGATCGGCCACCAGGACGATGCCGACCGGCGGCGGCCACGCCCCCACCGCCACCACCACCGGCCCGTGCCGGTACGCCTGCACCAGCAACAGCACCGCCACCAGGAGCGTGCCGCTCAGACACAACACGCTGATCGTGCGCTGAAGTCGGGGCTTCCCGGCCAGCAGCAGGCTCAGCGCCGCACCGAGCAGCGGCACCACCACCGGCAGCGGCAGCAGCGCGCTCACTGCCCGTCGTCCCCACGTCGCAGCCGTCGGCGGGCCGGTTCGGGATCGACCTGCTCCGGGTCACCGTTCGGGCCCTCCCCACCGAGGTCGGCAGCGCTCGCCTCGTTCCGCCCGGCCCGCCTGATGATCTGCCGGTCCTCCAGGTCGTCGGGGACCTCGTCGTCGCCGGAGAGATACCAGCTGCGGTACGCCACGGCGAGCAGGAACGCGGTGAACCCGAAGGTGATCACGATGGCGGTCAACACCATGGCCTGCGGCAACGGGTCACTCATCCGCTCCACCGGCCCGCTGCCGACGATCGGCGCCCCACCCGGGCGCCCACCCAACAGGATCAACACGTTCACCCCGTTGCCGAGCATGATGATCCCCAGCAGGACCCGGGTCAGGCTGCGCTCCAACAGCAGGATCACCCCGCACCCGACCAGCACCGCGACGGCCAGCACCAGCACCAGCGTCGGCCCCGCCCCGCTCTCCGTCACGGCGTGGCCTCTGTTCGCGACTGCGGGGCTCGCAACACCGGCTCACTCCTCGCGCTCACGGCGCCACCTCGCTCCGCGCGCTCATGTCCGGTCGCCCTTGTCGACGGCCAGACCGCCGGCGGCCGTTCCGGTGGCCTCGATGTGCCGGTCCACCTCGGCGCCGAGGCTGCGCAGGATGTCCAGCACCAACCCGATCACGACCAGGTACACGCCGATGTCGAAGAAGAGCGACGTCACCAGGTGGGTGTCGCCGATCAGTGGCAGCCGCTGGTCGACCTTCGCGCTCTCCAGCACCGACCCGCCGGCCAGCAGCGCCACCAGGCCGCTGCCCACCGCCGTGGCCAGCCCGGCGCCGAGAATCGGGCCGGCACCGATCGGCACCGCCTCGGTCAGCTCGTACCGACCGCCGGCCAGATAGCGGACCACCAGGGCGAGACCCGCCACCAGCCCTCCGGCGAACCCGCCGCCCGGAGCGTTGTGCCCGGAGAAGAGCAGGAACAGGGAGAACAGCACCACGGTGTGGAAGATCAGCCGGATGACCACCTCCAACACGATCGAGCGACGCTCCTCGTAGAGGGTGGGACCACCGCGCAGCCACACCGGCCGGCCCCGCACACCCGCCCGCTGGTCCGCCTCGGGCCGGCGCGGCCGAGGCCCGGTGCGGGAGCGCTCGAAGATCAGGCTGGCCACCCCGGTCGCGGCCACCACCAGCACCGCCAGCTCACCCATCGTGTCCCAGGCCCGGATGTCGACCAGGGTCACGTTGACCACGTTGCGGCCGTACCCCTGGGCGACCGCCAGATCCGGGAAGGCCGCGGAGATGGTCGGTGCCTGGCGGGCGCCGACGGCGACGAGGGCCAGCCCGGCGGCCACCACGCCCACCGCCACCCCGATCACCCGACGGATCAGGTGGGTACGCCGTATCGGGCGGGCCGAGAACCGCTCCGGCAGGCGACGCAGCACCAGCACGAAGACCGCTATCGTCGAGGTCTCCACCAGAAACTGGGTGAGCGCCAGGTCGGGTGCTCCGTGCAGCACGAACAGCATCGCCGTGCCGTAGCCGGTCATGCCCACCAGCAACATCGCGGTCAGCCGGCGACGGGCGCCGACCGCCAACACCGCCGCCACCGCGATCACCAGCACGACCACCGGTTGCAGCAGGCTGTCCCAGAGCGGAATCCGCGCCCGCCAGGGACTGGCGGAGAGCATCGCCGCGCCGGGCACCAGCACCAGGGTGACCAGGATGACGCCCAGGTACTGCGGCAGGGAGCCGCGCTGGGTCGCGCCTGTGACATCGATGGCCAGCCGGTCGAAGCGGCCCACCACCCACTCGTACCCCTGGTTGCCCCCCACCGGTGCGCGCAGCCGCGCCAGCACCGGGGCGAGCGGCCCGCGCACGGCGAAGAGCAGGCCACCGCCGACGAGCGCCAACACGGACAGGCCGAGCGCCGGGGTCGGTCCGGCCCAGAGCGCCAGGTGCGCGTCGACCCCGCCGAGCAGATCGGCGTACGGCCGCAGCACGTCCTCCAGGACGCTCGCGGCCGGGCCGGCGAGCAGACCGATCCCGGCCAGCACCGCTGGCGGTACCAGCAGCGACGCGGCGATCGACCCCGGCGGGACCGGCGTCACGCCCGGCCGGTCGGCGAACGCGCCCCAGAGAAAACGGGCGCTGTACGCGACGGTGAGCACCGTCCCGGCGACCAGGCCGGTGAGGAGCACCGGTTGGTCGGTGAACGCGGCGAACACCGCCTCCTTCGCCACGAAGCCGACCAGCGGCGGCACCCCGGCCATCGACGCCGCGGCCAGCACGGCCACCACGAACAGCGGCCGGGACCAGTGCCGCAGCCCGGACAACTCGCGCAGGTCACGGGTGCCGGCACTGTGGTCGATGATGCCGACGACCAGGAAGAGCGCCGCCTTGAACAGGGCGTGCGCCAGCAGCATCGCGGTGCCGGCCAGCGCGGCGTCCGGCGTGCCCGAGCCGGTCACCGCGACCAGAAGGCCGAGCTGGCTGACCGTCCCGTACGCCAGCAGCAGCTTGAGGTCGGTCTGGCGCAGCGCCGCCCAACCGCCGAGCAGCATGGTCGCCACCCCGGCGACCTGCACCACCGGCCGCCACGGGCCGACCGTGGCGAGCACCGGCGCGAGCAGCCCGACCAGGTAGACGCCGGCCTTGACCATGGCGGCGGCGTGCAGGTACGCGCTGACCGGCGTGGGTGCCGCCATCGCGACCGGCAGCCACGAGCTGAACGGCAGCACCGCCGACTTGGACAGCGCCCCGGCCAGGATCAGCAGCACGGCACCCACCAGATACCCGCCGCCGGGCAGCGGCTGGGCGATGATCTCCGACCAGCGGTAGCTGCCGGCGCGCTCGCCCAGCATGATGAAACCGACCAGCATGGCGAGCCCGCCCAGCGTGGTGACCGTCAACGCCTGCGCCGCCGCCCAACGGCTGGACCGCCGTTCGGTGCTGTGCCCGATCAGCAGGTACGAGAAGACAGTGGTCAGCTCCCAGCCGACGTAGAGCAGCAGCAGGTCGTCGGCGAAGACCAGGACGAGCATCGCGCCCGCGAAGGCGACCAGGACCGCGGCGAACTGCGCCAGACCGACGGATCCGGCGCTGAAGTAGCGGGCGCTGTAGACCAGCACCAGCGCGCCGACGCCGCCGATCAGCAGCGTCATCAGCCAGGACAGCGTGGTGAGCCGGAACGCGATGTCGAGGCCCAACTGCCGGATCCACGGGTACGTCTCGACCACCGCCCCGCCGCCGCTCACGGCCGGGGTGCGGGCCACCGCCCAGCAGAACGCGGCGGCCGGCGCGAGCGCCAGCGGGTAGCACGCGCGCGGACCCCACCAGCGAACGAGCAGGGGCGCGGCGAGGGCCGCCACGAAATGGAGGATGAGCAGTACCAGCACCTGCGCTCCCGATCGACATGGCCGACGCCAGTGGCAGCGGTGGCGCCTAGCAGCGATCAGACGCCAGTTCGCAGCCCGCCGGGCCGGTTTTGCCGGAATTAACCCCCAAACCCACCCACCCCACCCCACCGACC
>NZ_JAGPXU010000005.1:0-348568 GCF_018070385.1 Micromonospora sp. C97 | reverse complement strand
GGCCGGGGCCCGGGGGGGCCCGGGCGGGGGGGCCCTGGGCCGGGCGGCCGGGGGCCGGGCGGGCCAGGGGCGGGCCGGGCCGGGCTGGCCAGGGGCGGGGCGGGTTAGCCGGGTAGGCGGGGGCCGGCTTCGCGCTGTTCGGCGAGCCAGGTTTCCACCTCGTCAGAGGTGCGGGGCAGCCCGGCCGACAGGTTCACCGCGCCGGTCGCGGTGACCAGCACGTCGTCCTCGATTCGGATGCCGACGCCGCGCAGTTCGGCGGGGACCAGCTCGTCCTCCGGCTGGAAGTACAGACCGGGCTCGACGGTGAGCACGTAACCCTCGCCCAGCGCGCCGTCGCGGTAGGTCTCCTTGCGGGCGTTGGAGCAGTCGTGCACGTCGATGCCGAGCATGTGCCCGAAGCCGTGCAGTGTCCACCGGCGGTAGACGGTCGACTTCTCGTCCATCGCCTCGTCCACGCTCACCGGCAGCAGGCCCAGGTCGGACAGCCCTTCGGCGAGCACCCGCATGCAGGTCAGGTGGACGTCCTTGAACTTCACCCCGGGGCGGATGGCCTCGATGCCGGCCTGCTGCGAGGCGTACACGATGTCGTAGACCTGGCGTTGCAGGGCGGTGAACCGCCCGTTCACCGGGAGCACCCGGGTCACGTCGGCGGTGTAGAGGTTGCGGCCCTCGACACCCATGTCCATCAGCAGCAGGTCACCCGGTCGGGTGGCGCCGTGGTTGTGCACCCAGTGCAGGATGGTGGCGTGCTCGCCGGCACCGACGATCGAGCTGTACCCGACGTCGTTGCCGTCGTGGCGGGCCCGCAGCGCGAAGACACCCTCCAGCAGCCGCTCGGAGACCGCCCGGTCGGCCGGCAGGATCCGGGCCACGTCCTCGAAGCCGCGGACGGTGGCGTCGATCGCGTCCTGGAGTTGGCCGATCTCCCACTCGTCCTTGACCAGCTTCATTTCCGAGATGGCGATCGCCAGCTCCCGGTCCCGGGCCGGTTGGCCGTCGGCGCGCGGCCCGTCATAGGGGCGGACGGCCGCGTCCACCTGGGCGTCGAAACCGCGCAACACACGGGTACGCCCCGGAGCCAGGTCGGCGAGCGTCGCCTCCAGGCCGGTCAGGTCAGCGGTGGGCAGGCCCAGCTCGGTCGACTTCTCGGCGAGGGTGTGCCGCCGGCCCACCCACAGCTCGCCGTTGCGGCTGCGGAAGAACTCGTCGGTCTCCCGGGAGGACCGGGGCCGCATGTACAGCATCGCGTCGTGCCCGGAGCCGTTGGGGCGCAGCACCAGCACGCTGTCGGCGTCGTGGTCGCCGGTCAGGTAGGCGAAGTCGCTGCCCGGCCGGAACGGGTAGTCGGTGTCGTTGGCCCGGACCTTCTCGGTGCCGGTGGGGATCACCAGCGTCTCGCCGGGGAAGGCCGCCGAGAGGGCAGCCCGCCGCTTGGCGTAGTTGGGGGTCTCCGGGCGGGGCGTCACGGGGAGCGCGGTGTCGCGCCAGCCCTGCCGCATGAAGGACAGGAACGCCTCCGGGAAGTCCGGATCGTGCGATTCCGTACCGTCCGTTGGCGTACCGTCGGTGCGTCCCTCGGTCATTGCGCCGCTCCCTCCGCTTCGTTGCTGGTCCCGACGGTACCGCGCGTGCGGTTGGCGGTAACGCCCCCCGGGAGTCGGGTGGATCGACGGACGGCTGCAAGGGCCGACAGCGCGCGTGGAAAGATGACGACCATGTGCGGACTTCTGGCCTTCTTCAGCGCGAACGGCAACGCCGCGGCGCACCGCGACCACATCGCCGGAGCGTTGGAATGCCTGCACCACCGCGGCCCCGACGAGACCGGGGTCGAGGTGGTCGGCGACGCCTCCGGCCGGTACGCGGACGGCGTGTTCGCCCACAAGCGGCTGGCCATCATCGACGTCGCGTCGAGCCACGAGCCACTGCCCTACGCGAACGGCCGTTACCTGCTGACCTTCAACGGCGAGATCTACAACTACATCGAGCTGCGCGAGGAGTTGATCAGGAACTTCGGTGCCCAGTTCGCCACCGCCGGTGACGGCGAGGTGATCGTTGCGGGCTACCACTTCTGGGGTGAGCAGGTGCTCACCCGCCTGCGGGGCATGTTCGCCTTCGTCATCTGGGACCGGCAGGAGCGCCGGGCGTTCGGTGCCCGCGACTACTTCGGCATCAAGCCGATGCACTACCTGGAGACCGCCGACGGCCTCTACCTGGCCTCGGAGAAGAAGGCGCTGCTGCCGTTCGCGCACAGCAACTACCAGGGCGACGCGGGCGTCGACACGGCCAACCTGAGCCACTACCTGACCCTGCAGTACGTCCCCGAGCCGGGCACCCTGCACAAGGGGATCAGCCGGATCGGTTCGGGGGAGTACCTGAACTGGACCCCGGGCGGGCGGATCGACGTGCGTCGGTGGTACCGGCCGGTGTTCCGGCCGGCGCCGGTGGACGACGAGCAGAAGCTCTACCACGAGATCCGGGAGACGCTGCGGGAGAGCGTGCGCATGCACATGCGCTCGGACGTGCCGGTCGGCTCGTTCCTGTCCAGCGGCATCGACTCGACGGCTGTGGTGGCGCTGGCCCGGGAGTTCAACCCGAACATCCTCACCTTCACCGTCGGCTACGACGTGCCGGGTTACTCGGAGATCGACGTCGCGCAGGACTCGGCCCGGCACCTGGACGTCACCACGATCCCCACCAAGATCGGCCCGCAGGACATGATCGACGCGCTGCCGAAGATCGTGTGGCACCTGGACGACCCGGTGGCCGACCCGGCGCTGGTGCCGCTCTACTTCGTGGCCAAGAAGGCCGCCGAGCACGTCACCGTGGTGCTCTCCGGTGAGGGCGCCGACGAGTTCTTCGGCGGCTACACGATCTACCGGGAGCCGCTGTCGCTGGGCACCGTCAACGGCCTGCCCGGCGGGGTGCAGAAGGGGCTGCGCGCGGTCTCCAGGGCGATCCCGCAGGGGGTCAAGGGCAAGAGCTTCCTGGAGCGCGGCACCACCCCGATCGAGGAGCGTTACTACGGCAACGCCCGGATGTTCACCGAGGAGGAGAAGCAGCAGCTGATGCGCCGCTACGACCCCTCGGTGCGCTACACGGATGTCACCGCCCCGATCTACGCCGAGTGCACGGAGCTGGACGACGTCACCAAGATGCAGTACGTCGACCTCTACACCTGGCTGCGCGGCGACATTCTGGTCAAGGCCGACCGGATCTCGATGTCGCACTCGCTGGAGGTGCGGGTGCCGTTCCTCGACCGCGAGGTCTTCGACGTCGCGGCGAAGATCCCGGTGGACCTGAAGCTGCCGCCGCGCTCGGACGCCACCAAGTACGCGATGCGCCAGGCGTTGCAGGGGGTCGTGCCGCCGGCCATCGTCAACCGCAAGAAGCTGGGCTTCCCGACCCCGACCCGGGTCTGGCTGCGCGGCGAGATGTACGAGTGGGCCCGGCACGTGCTCAGCACCTCGGGTGCGGGCGATCTGCTCGACCTGTCGTACGCGCTGCGGCTGCTCGACGAGCACAAGCGGGAGGAGGCCGACCACTCCCGCAAGGTGTGGACGGTGCTGATCTTCTGCATCTGGCACGCGATCTTCGTGGCCAAGACGCTCGACCCGGGTATCCAGCGCAACCAGTCCGCGCTGCTCACGAAGCCGGTGGTCGGTTCCATGGTCCGCTGACCCACGCCCCACCCTGTTGATCAAGAGGTTTGCGTCACCGGAAGCACTCCGGGTGACGCAAACCTCTTGATCATTTCAGGTGGTGGTCAGCGGCCGGCGCACGTGACAGTGGGAAGTCCGTTCGTTCCTGTGCTGCTGGCCAGGAAGCCGAACGTCGTGCTGCCCTCCGGTGCGACGGTGCCGTTGTAGGCGACGTTCGTCGCTGTCACCGTTGAACCGGACGACGTCTGGGTGGCACCCCAGATCTGACTGATCGATTGCCCGTTGGGCCAGGTCCAGCTCGCGGTCCAACCGGAGAACGGCGTGCTGCCGTGATTCATGATCGTGACCTCGCCCTGGAAGCCGCCCTGCCAGGAGCTGCTCACCTTGTACGAGGCCATGCAGGCACCGCCGGACGGCGGCGGGGTGGTCGGGTCGGTCGGCGGATCCGTCGGGTCGGTCGGCGGATCGGTGGGGTCGGTCGGCGGGTCGGTCGGCGTACCACCCGGACCCACGCCGGTGACCTGGCCGCTGCCGCCGTCGAAGGTCACGTCGGAGCAGCCGAAGAAGTTCTCCTGCGAGTCCGAGCGGACCCAACGGGAGTAGATGATGTGCCGGCCACTCTTACCCGACGGCAGGTTGCCGCTGAAGTAGTAGTGCCCGTCGTTGCTGCCGACGCTGCCGCGCTGCGGCGGGTTGGTCACCGTGAGGAACGGCTGCTCCAGGTCACTCCAGGCCAGCGCCCGGGTCGGGCTCCAGCTGTCCTTCGTGACGTAGAAGTAGAACGTGCCCGGGTGGTGCGCCCAGTTGCTGTACTTGAAGTCCAACCGCGCCCCGGCGGTCAGGTGGGTCAGCGGCCAGTCGGTGCGGGGCAGGTCGTAGCCGCGGAAACCGGAGTTGCCGCCGCTGCACAGTTGCCCGTCCGGGATGAAGCCGGTGGTCCGGCCACCCGCGTCGGAGCGCAGCACGCTGAACCAGTTGTAGAGCGAGTTCGCCCCGCTCTGCGCCACCGCGGCGGCGCACGCGGGGTTGTTCGGCCTGATCTCACCGGTCTGGCTGCGGCCGTCCTGCCAGCACAGGTACGTGCGGCTGCCCGGCGTCATCGCCGCGCCGTGCGCGGCGGCCGGACCGGACGCCACGGCGACAGCGCCCAGCGCGAGGGTCACGGCCGCGGTGAGTAACGCGGCCGTACGGGAACGATTCACGGGTTCTCCTGACTCGCGAGGCGCGCTGCCTGAGCCGCCTCGCCGCAATCGGGTGGGATGTGGCCTGATCGCCCCGCTGTCGTGAGCGGTGCGACGATCACAGCGACGTGCCCCGGCGGAATCGGCCGGTGGACGTGCGCCGTCGACGGTCCTGTCCTGGACCGGTGCCCTCGCGTCTAACCAACCCGGCAACCGGCGGCGCCGCAGCCCTCGCACCGCCCGGTACGCGTCATCCCACCATGCCGTACCGGGCGGGCGCAATAGGCATTGCTCGATGCAAGAGAAGACCCGCCGGTCGCCGTTGAACGCCATATCCTGCCTACGGGGAGCGGGAACGGAGAGGCGGCAGCCGGTGCCGGACGTGTTCGACGAGGTGCACCGCCGGTGCCGCGACGGCGAGCCGGTCGCGCTGGCCACCGTCGTGGCCACCTGGCAATCCGCCCCGCAGCCACCCGGCGCCGCCATGGTGGTCACGACCGACGGCACCGTCGTCGGCAGCGTCTCCGGCGGCTGCGTCGAGGCGGATCTCTACGAACGGGCCCGCCGGGTGCTCGACACCGGCCAACCCGAGCTGCGCCGTTACGGGATCAGCGACGATGACGCGTACGCCGTGGGCCTGACCTGCGGCGGCATCCTCGACGTGTTCGTCGAGCGTGTCGACGCGAGCGCCCTGCCGGCGCTGGACGCGGTCGCCGCCGCCCGCCGCGACGGCCACCCGGCGGCAGTCGTCACCTGCGTCGCCGCCGACGCCCACCACCCACCGACCGCCGACGCCACCTGCGTCGCCGCCGACGCCGGGGGCCGACCGGTCGATGACGCCACCAACACACCGGCCGCCGACGCCGGCCGCCGACCGGCCGACGCGCATGATTCGCCGGCCGCCGCTGGCCCCGCCGGGGCGAGCGACCCGGCCCGGCGGCTCGGCCGGCGGCTGGTGCTGACCGGCCAGCGCCGCGTCGGCTCGCTCGGCGACGACCGGCTCGACGACGCCGCCAGCGCCGACGCCCTCGGGCTGCTCGCCACGGGGCGCAGCGGGATGCTCCGGTACGGATACCACGGGCAGCGCCGAGGCAACGGCGTCAGTCTGTTCGTGACCACGTACGCCACCCCACCCCGGATGATCGTCTTCGGGGCGATCGACTTCGCTGCCGCGGTGGCCCGGATCGGCGCGTTCCTCGGCTACCGGGTCACTGTCTGCGACGCCCGGCGGGTCTTCGCCACCGCGCGGCGTTTTCCCGGGGCGGACGAGGTGGTGGTGCAGTGGCCGCACCGCTACCTGGCTACCGAGGTGGCGGCCGGTCGACTCGACGAGCGCACTGTGGTGTGCGTGTTGACCCACGACCCGAAGTTCGACGTGCCGTTGCTGGAGTTGGCGCTGCGCCAGCCGCTGGCGTACGTCGGCGCGATGGGCTCACGGCGCACCCACGACGAGCGGCACAAGCTGCTGACCGAGGCGGGGCTCAGCCCGCAGCAGCTGTCCCGGCTCGCCTCACCGATCGGGTTGGACCTCGGTGGTCGTACCCCTGAGGAGACCGCGGTGAGTGTGGCCGCGCAGATCGTCGCGGCCCGGTGGGGCGGCACCGGCCGCCCTCTCGCCGCGCTCGACGGGCCGATCCACCGGTCGGGGTAGCGCGCCCGTTGGTGCCGGGCCTTCGGCGCCCATCGGGGCGCGCGCTGTGCCAGCCTGGTGCCACGGCGATCGGTTCGGCGAGCGGCGGCCGGTGGCGACGACGAGAGGAACGGCATGGGATACGCGGTGGTGCTCGGCGAAGCGCTCGTCGACCTGCTCGACAGCGAGGTGGACGGGGAGCGGGTGTACCGGCAGGCCATCGGCGGTGGGCCGCTCAACGTCGCGGTCGGGGTGGCCCGACTCGGCGGCGCGGCACAGTTCGTCGGCTCGCTCGGTGATGACGCGCTGGGCGGCCGGATCCGCGCGTTCCTCACCGCGGCCGACGTCGGGGTGGCCGGTGCGATCACGGTGCCCGCGCCGACCACGCTGGCGGTCGTCACGTATGCCGGGCCGGAACCGGATTTCCGTTTCTACGGCGAACCGGCCTCCTACGGACTGCTCGGCCCCGACGATCTGGAGCTGGCGCTGCTGGAGGGTGCCGACGTGCTCTACTGCGGCTCGATAGTGCTGCTCCAACCCGGCACGCTGGCCGCTGCCCGACGTGCCTGGTCGCTCGCCACGGGCCTGCGGGTCTTCGACCCGAACGTCCGTCCCCGGCTGCTGACCGGGCCGGGCGCGCTGGAAGGGTTACGCGAGGTGGTGGCGGAGTTCGCGGCCGGCGCGCACCTGGTCAAGCTGAGCGCTGCCGACGCCGTCCTGCTCTATCCCGGTGAGCCGGTGGAGGGGGTGGCGGCGTACCTGCGCGAGCTGGGGGCGGCCACGGTGGTGGTGACGCTCGGCGCGGCCGGTGCGGTACTGGCAGCCGCCAACGCTGACCCGGTCCGAGTTCCGGCTCCCAAGGTCACCGCGATCGACGCCACCGGCGCGGGCGACTCGGTGATGGCCGCGCTCATCGCCGATCTGCTCGTCGACGGCGAACCGGAGAACCCGTCGGGCTGGGTCGACCGGGTGGCCTTCGCCCTGCGGGTGGCCGGCCTGGTCTGTGAGTCCCCGGGCGGTGCCACCGCCATGCCCACCCGCGCCGCCGTCCAAAACCGCTTCAACCCCTGACCTCACCCCCCCGCGCGCCCCCGCGCCCCCGCCCTCACTCCGCCGATCTTGCACTTTCGGTTGGCGATTGGGCAGCTTTGCCCATGTTTGGCGCCGCAGAAAGTGCAAGATCGGCGCGGGATGGCGGGTGGGGAGTGGGTTGACCAGTGGAGCTGCAACGGCGGCACCCACCAGCAGTGGCGCCGTACGTCGGTGTAGGCGGTCAGGCCGTGCCGGTCAGTTCGAGGTAGCCACGGTGGGCGGCGACCAGGGCGGGGCGGGCGCCGAACGGGGCCTCGGCGGCCACCCGCTCCGGCGGGGCGCTGCCGGTGTGCGCCGCCCGGATCAGCCAGGCCAGCTTCGCCAGCTCCGCGTGCTGGGCCCGGACGAAGTCGACGTCCACCGGGTCGCCGTGGCCCGGGACCACCACGGTGCGCGCGGTGGTCAGCCGCAGCAGGTCCGCGACCGCGTCCGGCCACTGCAGGGGGTACGAGTCCTCGAAGGCGGGCGGGCCGCTCTGCTCCACCAGGTCCCCGGCGACCAGCACGTCGGCGTCCGGCACGTGCACCACCAGGTCGGCCTCGGTGTGCCCCCGCCCCGGGTGTCGCAGCAGCACCCGTCGGCCGCCCAGGTCGAGGACCGTCTCGACGTGCACGGTGTGCGTCGGGGCGAGCAGCGGGGTGTCGGCCAGCTCCGCGGCGAGCGTGGGATGCTGCGTGCGCAACTCCTCGTACGCCTCCCGGCGCAGCCGCTCCGGCTCCTCGCGCAGGGCGGCGGCGGCCAGCTCGTGCGCGTACACCGGGCGGGGTGGGTCGCCGGCCAGTACCGCGTTGCCGAAGCAGTGGTCGTAGTGGTGATGGGTGTTGACCAGCGTCAACGGACGGTCAGTGACCGCCCGGACGGCCCCGGCCAGCTCGGTGGCCTGGGCGGCCGACGAGAGCGTGTCGACCACCAGCGCCTCGTCGTCGCCGACGACCAGTGTGACGTTGACCCGCAGCAGCGGCTCAGCCAGCACGTACACCCGGTCGGCGACCTCGGCGAAGCCGGCGTTCACGACGCCCGCCCGGCGCGCTCGACGAAACGTGCCCGGTCGACGAGGATCCGTTCCACCCGACCCCGGGCCACCGTCTGGTCCCCGTCGCTGACCGTGACCTCGAACGACAACCGGCGGCCGTCGACGGCCGCCAGCAGCGCCTGCGCACGGACCGTCCGGCCGACCACCGTCGGCGCCAGGTGCTCCAACTCGACCCGGGTGCCCACCGTCGTCGAACCGGGCGGCATCCCGGTCGCCGTCGCCGCGACGGTGGCCGCCTCGGCCAGCGCCAGCACCCGGGGAGTGCCCAGCACCGGTACGTCCCCGGAACCGACCGCCTGGGCGGTGTCCGCGTCGGTGACCGTCAACTCGACCTGGGCGGTCAGACCCGGCGCGAGGGCCGGCTCAGGCTGCTCCTGCATGGCGTCAGCCTAGGTGCTCACCGGGCCCGCCGAGCAAGCGGCCGGGGATCCGGAACCGCCCGCCCGCCCACCTGTGCACGACCCCGCCAGGTGGTCCCCGTCGGTCGATGCCGGCCCCGTCGTTAACCTTGACCCCGATGGCCGTCGTGACTGACCCCCAGCCCCCCGCCCGGACCGACCCGCCCGCGTCCCCGGACGGGGGTCGTCGGCGCATCGTCGCCATGACCGTCTGGGCGGTCGCCTTCGTCGCCGCGTGGCTGGCCATCGGCCTGCCCACCGACCCGGCGTACGCCTTCGTCTGGATCTGGGCCGCGACGATCGCCTGGAACAGCGAACGGCCCTGGCGCAGTCACCTGCGCTTCGCCCGGGACTGGGTGCCGGTGGTGCTGCTGTTCGTGGTGTACAACCTCTCGCGCGGGTTCGCCGACAACGGGGCGACGCCGCACGCGATGGAGCTGATCGTCGCCGACCGGTTCATGTTCGGCTGGGCCACCGGCGGTGAGGTGCCCACCGTCTGGTTGCAGCAGCACCTCTACCACCCGCAGGTGCACTGGTGGGACGTCGCGGCGAGCTGGGTGTACTTCTCCCACTTCGTGGTGGCGCTGGCCGCCGCCGCGGTGCTCTGGATACGCGACCGGCACCGCTGGGCGGCGTACATGCGGCGCTGGGGTTTCCTCTGCGCGGCCGGCCTGGTCACCTACTTCGTCTACCCGGCCGCCCCGCCCTGGTGGGCGGCGCAGAACGGCCTGCTCACCGAGGTCGCCCGGATCTCGACCCGGGGTTGGAAGGCGTTCGGCATGCACGGCGCCGGCAACGTCCTCAACGCCGGCCAGATCGCCTCCAACCCGGTCGCCGCGATGCCCTCGCTGCACACCGCGTGGGCGCTGTTCGTGGTGCTGTTCTTCCTGACCGCCACCCGTCGTCGCTGGTGGCCGCTGCTGCTCGCGTACCCGCTGGCGATGACCTTCACCCTGGTCTACTCGGGTGAGCACTATGTGATCGACGTGCTGGTCGGCTGGGCGTACGTGGGGATGACCTTCCTGGTGGTCGGTCTGGCGGAGCGCGGCTGGGCGGCGTGGCGCACCCGCCACCCGAGCGCCAAGTCGGACCAGGCCAAGGAACCCCCACCGACCCCGACCAACCAGCCGGAACCCCCCACCCCCCGCGAACCAGACCCCACCACCCCCACCTCAGTCCCCGCCGACCACTAACCACCCACCCCCGGCCCCCGGCTTCCGGGCCGGTTGATCATGAAGTTGTTGCCCTCCAGCACGGCCTGTCGGGCAATAGCCTCATGATCAACGAGGTGAGGGGTGGGGGTGGGTGCGGGCTTGGTGGGCTCTGGTGGTCAGGTCGGCGGCCAGGGCCCAGGCCTCGGCCAGGTCGCGGTCCTGTGCGGTGGCACCGGAGCCGCCAGCGGTGTCCGCGTGGACGGAGGCCAGGCCCAGACGGCGTTGGATCGGCCCCTGGACCACCCGCACGCTCTGGATCCGGGCGTACGGCACGATCACCAGTTGTCGGGTGAGCAGCCCGGACCGGGTGGCGAACACCCGCTCGAACAGGCCCGCGCCGAACGCGGTACGGCCCAGCGGGTGCAGCCAACGGGTTCGCGGTGGTGGTGGGCTCAACGGGAGCGCGTCGAGGCGTACCCCGGGAAGCACCTCGGCGACGATCATCGTCGCCGTCCGCAGGTCGCCGACCGGCAGCAGCCGGTCGGGCCGGTTGCGGTCGTCGGCCTCCGCGACGGAGTAACCGGCCACCTCCAGCCGCAGCCGCAGCCAGCCCTTCACCCGCCACAGCAGCGGCCAGGTGGCCCGCACGGTCTGCACCCGCTCCAGCGGCACGGTCTGCGCGCGCGTCTCCAGCAGGCCGTTGTGCACCCGCAGCGTGCCGCGGTCGCGGGCCAGCCGGAAGTTCCAGTCGTCGAGCACCCGGCGGATCGGTTGCAGCAGGACACCCGCCATCGCGGTCAGGGTGCTCGCCACCGCGACGAACGACCATGAGCCGGCGGTGAGGAACTGCACCACGACGAACGCCACACCGAACGGGAGCAGGAACGCCTGCGGGGTGAGCAGTTGGCTGATCAGCAGGTTCTGGTTGCGTACCGCGTGCAGTGGCCGGCCCGGCGCGGCCGGCGGCGGCGCCGGCGCACCCGGGGCGACCGGGGTCGCCGCGTCGCCGGGCGTGGGCGGCTGCGCCACCCGCCCGGCCAGCGCCAGCAGGCGCTCGCGCAGCACTGTCGCGTCGGCCACCCCGAGGTACGCCAGTGGCGCCTCGGTCTTGCCGCCGCCGACCACCTCCAGACGCAGCTCGGCCAGGCCGGTGAGCTGCGCGAGCAGGGGCCGGACCACCTCCACGGCCTGCAACCGTTCCAACGGGATGGCCCGGGTACGCCGCCAGAGCAGCCCTTCGTACACCCGAAGCTCCCGGCCCACGACGTGGTAGCCGGTGTTGTACCAGCTGATCACCGACAGCACCGTCGCGCCGAGCGCCAGCACCGCCACCGTGACGGCGAACCAGCCGAAGCCCACCCGGGACAGCGTCGACCAGGACAACCCGGCGATCACCACGACCAGGGACTTGGCGCCGTGCAGCACCGGGCTGAGCGGATGCAGCCGCTGCCGGGGCTCGCCGACGCCGCCGCCCGGTGGTCCCGGCCACGGCGCGGGCACCCCCGGCGGCACCGGCCCGGACGACGCCGCACCGGCGAACGGCGGGCCACCGGGTCCGCCGGCGAACGGCGCGCCACCAGGTGTCTCAGCGAACGGCGGGCCGCCGGGTGCCGTGCCGGTGGGCACCACCGGTCCCGGGGGCGTCGGGCCGGTGGGTGGCACGGTGCTCGGCTCGGCGGGTCCGTCGCTCATCGGCGCGGCCCTCGACGCGTTCGGCGGTTGCCCGCGCGGGTGTTCACAGCCCCTCCGCCCGGTCCTCGCCGAGCGCGGTGAGCCGGTCGCGCAGCCGGGACGCCTCCGCCGGCCGCAGCCCGGGCACCCGGGCGTCGCTGGCCGCAGCCGCGGTGTGCAACTGCACGGTGGCCAGGTCGAAGGCGCGCTCCAACGGCCCGGCGCTCACGTCGACGAACTGCATCCGCGAGTACGGCACGATGGAGAGCCGGCGGACCAGCAGCCCGTGCCGGACCAACAGGTCGTTCTCCCGCTCTGCGTACCCCCAGGCCCGGACGGCGCGGACGATCGCGACGGCCCGCCACGCGCCGAGCACCAGCACCACGGCGACGGCGAGCCCGAACAGCCAGTGGCCGCTGAGGGCCCAGCCGACCGCCGTCACCGCCAGCCCGATGGCGACCACGACCGCCAGCCGGATCAGCTCCACCCAGATCAGGTCGGTGGAGATCGGCTGCCAGTTGACGGTGTCCGGCCAGGGCTCCAGCGGCCCCCGACCACCCGGCGCGGCCGTCAGCAGCACCCCGGACGCGCCGGGGTCGGACGGGTGAGCCCCGGACGCGCCGGGGTCGGCCGGCAGGAGACCGGGGGGTGGCAGTTCGGGTGCGCGGTGGTCGGCGCCGGGTGTCGGCCGGTGACCGGGTGGCAGCGCGCCCGGTGGCAGTGGGGCGGGCGTCGAGACGTCCGGCGCGGCGGGCTCGGGGCCGAGCGTGCCCGGTGCCGGGAACGCGCCGGGCGGCGGATCGACGCCGGGAGGGGTGGCGGCCGGGGTGGGCGGCCAGGACGGAGAAGTGGGGCCGGGGGAAGCCGGAGGGTCGCCGCTCACAGGTCGAGCGTAGGCGATCCGGGCACCGGAGTGACGGCACGCAGGAAGCCTCGGGCGTCCAGGAAGTCACCGAGGCTGCCCCGGTGCTCGTCGCAGGCCAACCAGGTCTTGCGCCGATCGGGGTCGTGCAGACGGGGATTGTTCCACTCCAGCACCCAGACGGCGGCCGACCGGCAGCCCCGGGCCGAACAGACCAGGGCTTCGTCGGCGGGGGAGGGAATGCTCATCCCGGCTAGTGTAGGGCGGCGGGACGGAGAGGTTGAGCGCCGGGCGACCACGGGGGGAGCCGCCCGGCGACGGGGTGAATCGTACACGCGGCGGGCCGGTCTGTGCACACCCGCGATACGCAATTCGGCTGCTGGTGACGGCGCGGCCAAAATCGGCTTCTCCCCACCTCGGCACTCAGCAAGGCGTGCGAGTCTTGATACCGCACAAGCCGCGACGACCGACAAACGCTGTGGAGGACCGGTGGCCCAGCCGACCATGCCCGACGCCCCGACGCCGAACGGCGCGGCACCTGCGCCGGTGACCACACCCGCGCAGGACGCCACCCTGCTGGAAAAGGCGCTGTTCGAGATCAAACGTGTGATCGTCGGGCAGGACCGGATGGTGGAGCGGATGTTCGTCGCGCTGCTCTCCCGTGGTCACTGCCTGCTCGAAGGCGTGCCCGGGGTGGCCAAGACCCTGGCGGTGGAAACCCTCGCCAAGGTCGTCGGTGGGTCCTTCGCCCGGGTGCAGTTCACGCCGGACCTGGTGCCGGCCGACATCATGGGCACCCGGATCTACCGGCAGTCGAGCGAGAAGTTCGACGTCGAGCTGGGGCCGGTCTTCGTCAACTTCCTGCTCGCCGACGAGATCAACCGGGCGCCGGCCAAGGTGCAGTCCGCGCTGCTGGAGGTGATGAGCGAGCGGCAGGTGTCCATCGGCGGCGAGAGCCACCGGGTGCCCGACCCGTTCCTGGTGATGGCCACCCAGAACCCGATCGAGCAGGAGGGCGTCTATCCGCTGCCGGAGGCGCAACGGGACCGGTTCCTCATGAAGATCGTGGTGGGCTACCCGACCGACGCTGAGGAACGGGAGATCGTCTACCGGATGGGCGTGGCCGCGCCCGAGCCGACCGCGGTGTTCGACACACCGGACCTGATCGCCCTGCAACGCAAGGCGGACCAGGTCTTCGTCCACAACGCCCTGGTCGACTACGCGGTCCGGTTGGTCCTGGCCACCCGCGCCCCGGCCGAGCACGGCATGCCCGACGTCGCGCAACTGATCCAGTACGGTGCCAGCCCGCGCGCCTCGCTGGGTCTGGTCCGGGCGACCCGCGCCCTGGCGCTGCTGCGCGGGCGGGACTACGCGCTGCCGCAGGACGTGCAGGACATCGCGCCGGACATCCTGCGGCACCGGTTGGTGCTCAGCTACGACGCGCTCGCCGACGACGTGCCCGCCGACCACATCGTGCAGCGGGTGATGTCGACGATCCCGCTTCCCGCTGTCGCGCCCCGGCAGCAGGCCACCCCGCCCTCGATCGCGCCGCCGCCGGGCGCTGGTTGGCCCGGGCAGCGGCCGTGACCTCACCCACCCCTCGTCCAGCCCTCCTCGGCGACCGTAGCGAGGCCGTGTTGTCCCGGCTTCAGCTGCTCGTCACCCGCAAGCTCGACGGTCTGCTGCAGGGCGACTACGCCGGCCTGCTGCCCGGACCGGGCAGTGAGGCGGGGGAGTCCCGGGAGTACCGCCCCGGCGACGACGTGCGTCGGATGGACTGGCCGGTCACGGCACGCACGACCACACCGCACGTGCGGCGTACGGTCGCCGACCGGGAACTGGAGACCTGGCTCGCGCTGGACCTCTCCGCCAGCCTCGACTTCGGCACCGGGCAGTGGCTCAAGCGGGAGGTCGTGGTGGCCGCCGCCGCTGCCATCACCCACCTGACCGTGCGCGGCGGTAACCGGATCGGCGCCGTGATCGGCACCGGCGGCGGGGTGTCCGCGCCGGCCCGACGCTGGCGGGGCAGACCACCGCCGCCGGGGCCCGGGGTGCTCACCCGGCTGCCGGCCCGCTCCGGGCGCAAGGAGGCGCAGGGTCTGCTGCGTGCCGTCGCCGGCACCGCCATCCAGCCCGGTCGTGGTGATCTGGGCGCGCTGATCGAGATGCTCAACCGTCCGCCCCGCCGCCGTGGGGTGGCAGTGGTCGTCTCGGACTTCCTCGCTCCGGCCGAGCAGTGGGCCCGGCCGATGCGTAAGCTGCGCGTCCGGCACGACGTACTGGCGATCGAGGTGGTCGACCCGCGTGAGCTGGAACTGCCCGACGTGGGCGTGTTGCCGGTGGTCGACCCGGAGAGCGGCGAGCTGCACGAGGTGCAGACCGCCGACCCACGGCTGCGGCAGCGCTACGCCGACGCCGCCACCGCCCAACGGGCCACCATCGCCGCCGCCCTGCGCGGCGCCGGTGCGGCCCACCTGCGTCTGCGTACCGACCGAGACTGGCTGCTGGACATGGTGCGATTCGTGGCCGCGCAACGGCACGCACGCACCCGGGGGACGACACGATGATCCGTTTTCTGCAACCGTGGTGGCTGCTGGCCGTGCTGCCGGTGTTCGCCCTCGCCGCGTTCTACGTCTGGCGGCAGCTGCACCGCCGGGCGTACGCGATGCGGTTCACCAATGTGGACCTGTTGCGGACGGTGGCGCCGAAGGGCCTGGGCTGGCGTCGGCACGTCCCGGCGACCGCGTTCCTGCTCTGCCTGCTGGTGTTGGCCACCGCACTGGCCCGGCCCGCTGTCGACACCAAGGAGCCGCTGGAGCGGGCCACAGTGATGCTCGCCATCGACGTGTCGTTGTCGATGCAGGCCGACGACGTGTCACCGAACCGGCTGGAGGCGGCCCAGGAGGCCGCCAAGCAGTTCGTCAGTGAGCTGCCGGAGAGCTACAACCTGGGCCTCGTGTCGTTCGCCAAGGCGGCCAACGTGCTGGTGCCGCCGGGCAAGGACCGCGACGCGGTGACCAGCGCCATCGACGGGCTGGTGCTGGCCGAGGCGACAGCGACCGGGGAGGCGGTGTTCACCTGCCTGGAGGCGATCCGGTCGGTGCCCGCCGACGGCGCGGCGGGTATCCCACCGGCGCGGATCGTGCTGCTCTCGGACGGCTTCCGCACCTCCGGTCGGGCGGTGGAGGAGGCGGCGGCCGCCGCGCAGGCCGCCAACGTCCCGGTTTCCACGATCGCCTTCGGCACGGACACCGGCCAGGTCGACATCGGCGGGCAGTTGCAGCGGGTGCCGGTGGACCGGTTGGCCCTCGCCGAACTCGCCGAGACCACCGAGGGTTACTTCTACGAGGCGGCCTCGGTGAGCGAGCTGAAGCAGGTCTATCAGGACATGGGCAGCTCGATCGGGTTCCGCACCGAGCCGCGTGAGGTGACCCAGTGGTACGCCGGGGTGGCGCTGCTGCTGGCCCTCTGCGCCGGTGCGCTCAGCCTGCTGTGGTCGTCGCGGATGCTCTGAGCGGTGGGACCGGCGGCGGTCACCCACCGCCGCCGGTCGGCACCAACCCGGTGGCCGTCGCCGTGAGGACGACCAGCTCACTGGCCGCCGCCGGCGAGGACGACCAGCTCAGTGGCCGCCGCCGGCGAGGACGAAGACGATGGCCACCCAGACGGCGGCGAGGGTGAAGCCCAGCGGGGCGACGTAGCGGCTCATGGACGGCTCCGGGTGGCGGCTGGACGGTCCGCGTGCGGGGGCGGACCGCAGGGGGTAGGGACGCGCACACGAAGTCGTGACCGGGCGGCTCCCGGCGACCGCCCGGGTTCGGGCGGCGCGGCACACTCACCTCGGCAGGTGCCGACGTGGTGGGGAGCGGAGCGGGGTCAGCTCACCAGACTGAGTCGTGGCTCAGCGGGACTGACCATCGGCCCGGCCACGACTGGGAGGATCGCTATCTCGCACAGCGATCACCTCCTGCAAGTCGGGCGGGCCGGAACGTCGATGATCGTACACCTGCGGTGCCGGCCGAACGCACTCGGCCGACCGGCCGGCGACCCCTCCACCGCCCGGTCGGCGACGCCACTGATCACCAGCCCGGACACCTCGGCGGCGCGGCGACCCCGGCTGGCCCACCCGCACGACAGTGACCAGCACTCCGGCGAGCAGCGGCAGCCAGCAGCAGCGGGCCAGCACCCACCCCGAGTCGTCCGGGACGGTGTGCAGACCGGGCAGGGCGAGCCCGCCGCGGGCGGTGAGCGCTGTCACCGCCACCAGGACCGGCTGGTGCCACAGATAGATCCGGACCGCGAACCGGTTCACTTCGGTCACCGCGCGACCCGGCAGTGGCCGGGCCAGCAGCCGTCGCAGCGCCGGCCGGGCCAGCAACCCCAACCCGACCTGGGTGACCGCCAGCGCCACGACCAGCAGCGACGGCGGGTTCAGGTTGGACACCCCGGCCCCGGGCACCCCCACCGCGCTCACCGGGTAGCCGAGCGCCAGCAGCGCCGCCAGCGCGAGCGCCCCACCGGCCGCCGCCGTGCCACCGGCCCGCCGGCTCCGCAGCCACCCGTCGGCGTGCGCCACCCCCAGCAGGTACGGCACCGACCAGGCCGCCAGCACGGTGACCGGGGGCAGGTCGCCGGCGGCCGGCACCAGGCGGACGGACAGGTCGGCCGCGGCCACCACGGCCACCGCCGGTGTCGCGCAGCGCAGCACACCCCAGCGGCGTACGGCGGCGCGCAGCGGGCCGGTCGACGCGACCAGGATCACCAGCGGTAGCAGGAACCACAGCGGGCTGACCGCGAGCCGCAGCGCGACGGCGAGCGTGTCGTCGGAGGTGCCGACGACGGTGGCGGCGAGCAGGACGGCCGCACCCACCCCGAGCAGCGCCACGGTGGGCAGCAGCAGCCGACGTAGCCGACCGGCCAGCCAACCGCCCGTACCGCCCGGGTGCCGGGCCAGCGACCGGGCCGAGCCGAACCCGGCGGTGAAGAAGAACAACCCGAGCGTCTGCAACACCCAGGTCAGCGGGGCCAGGCCGGGCAGGGCGGTCAGCGGACTGGCCTGGTGCAGCCCGCCGTCGCCGGTCAGCACCAGGCCGGTGACCAGCCAGTGCCCCAGCACCACCCCGCCGATGGCGTACGCCCGCAGCGCGTCGACGGCCCGGTCCCGGCTCACCGGGCGTCCCCGGTCCGGTCGGCGTCGACGCCGCCCAGCACGACCGCCGCCACCGCGACCAGCGCGGCGCTGCCCGGCGCGAGATAGCCGTCGTGCCCCGCCACCCCGCCCACCGGCAGGGGTCGGGCGCCGAACGCCGGGTCGCCGGGTCGCCGACCGAAGCCCAACCCGGGCAGCCGCAGCGGCGGGACCCGTCGGATCCAGTCCGTCGGCGCCTCGGCGGCCCAGAACCGCCGCCCGCCGGGCAGGTCGTCGGCGCGCTGCACGCCAGCGCCCACCCCACCGAGGCTGACCACGTCGGTGACCTGGGGCGGGGCGTGCGCCGCCGCCAGGGCCACCACCAACGCCCCGTAGCTGTGCCCGACCAGCGTGATCGTCGCGCCCGGACGCCGCCCGGCCAGCCCGCGCAGCAGCCGGGCCAGCCCGGCCGCGCCGCGCCGGGCGCTGACCCCACCGGCGGCGGTCAGCACCCCGTCGGGCGGGTCGTAGCCCAGCCAGGCCAGCACCGCGACCCGCGCCGCCGGGTCGGTCGCCCGTAGCTCCCGGTACACCTGCCCGGCCTGCACGGCGGGCGCCCGCCGGGCCACCCCACCCAACCCCCTGTCGAAGTCGGCGAGCGTGCTGCCGACCCCGGGCACCAGCACCGCGATCCGGTCGGCGGTGGCGAGGTCGCCGAGCACCTCGACCGCGCGGCCGTCACCGCGCGTGTCGAACAGCAGGAACCGGCGTCCGTCGGCCGCCCAGTCCGCGTACGGGGGGCCGGCCGCGCGCATCGCCGCCGCCATCTGCGGGTACGCCTCGACGAACCCCGCCGCCGTGGCCGGCCTGGCCGGGGTCGGCAGGACCAGGTTCACGCCGAGCAGCGCGGCCACCGCCAACCGGCTGGCACCTCGTCGTCGCATCACGTTCTCCCTCCGGAATGTCGTCCGGAGGGAGAGTGCGCCCAGGGGCGGGGCCCGGTCGTCGTGCCGCGGAGCCGTTCCCGTGCTGGCTCCACGGGGCTACTCGCCGGCGGCCACCAGACCCGTCTCGTACGCCAGCACCACGGCCTGGGCCCGGTCGCGCAGCCCCAGCTTGGCCAGGATCCGCCCGACGTGCGTCTTCACTGTCTGCTCGGCCACCACCAGGTCACCCGCGATCTCCGCGTTGTTGCGGCCCCGGGCGATCAACCGCAGCACCTCGGTCTCTCGTGGAGTGAGCCCGGCCAGGTCGGTGGGACGGGGGCGGCGGCGGTCCGGGCGGGCCGCGAACTCGGCGATCAGCCGGCGGGTGACAGCGGGGGCGAGCAGCGCGTCCCCGGCCGCCACCACCCGCACCGCCTGCACCAGGTCGGCCGCCGGGGCGTCCTTGAGCAGGAAACCGCTGGCCCCGGCGCGCAGCGCCTCGTACACGTAGTCGTCCAGGTCGAACGTGGTGAGGATGAGCACCCGGGGACGCTGCGCCGACCGGTCACCGAGCAGCGTGCGGGTGGCCTCCAGCCCGTCCATCACCGGCATCCGCACGTCCATCAGCACCACGTCCGGGTCGAGGTGGCGGGCGGCGGCCACGGCCTGCGCCCCGTCGGCGGCGTCACCCACCACCAGCAGATCCGGTTGGGCGGCGAGCAGCGCGCCGAAGCCCTGCCGGACCATCGCCTGGTCGTCGGCGATCAGCACCCGGATCATCGGTCCCCACCCTCCGCGTCGTACGGCAACTCGGCCGCCACCGCGTAACCCCCGTCGGGCAGCGGCCCGGCGGTGAACGTACCGCCCAGCGAGGTGGCCCGTTCCCGCATGCCGGTCAGCCCGTGCCCGGAGCCCGCCTCGCCAGGCCGGGAGCCCGCCGTGGCGGGTGGCGCGTTCTCCACCCGTACCCCCAGGCCGGACGCACCGGCGCGGACGGTGACCCGCACCGCGGCGCCGGCCGCGTGGCGGGCCGCGTTGGCCAGGCCCTCCTGCACGATGCGGTACGCGGCCAGCCCGACCGGCGCGGGCACCCGGTCGTCGTCCACCTGCTCGGCGTCCAGCGTGACCGACAGCCCGGCCCGGCGGGCGGCGTCCACCATCGCGCCCAGGTCGGTCAGGTCCGGCTGCGGCGCGGTCTGCGGCCCGGTCGTCTCGCTGCGCAGCACCCCCAGCAGTCGCCGCATGTCGGTGAGCGCGTCGCGGGCCGACGCGGCGATGGCGACGAACTCCGCGGCTGCCGGCGCCGGCACGTCGGTCAGCCGGTACGGGGCGGTCTCCGCCTGCACCGCGATCAGCGACATGTGGTGGGCCACCACGTCGTGCAGCTCCCGGGCGATCCGGGTGCGCTCCTCCAGCACCCCGCGGCGTTCCTGCTCCCGCTCGCTCAGCTCGGTCTGCGCGGCCAGCGCCCGCCGGGACAGCCGGTTGCGTCGGATCAGGTCACCGACGATCGCCAACGCCCCGAGCAGCAGCAGGACAGCGACCCGGTTCTCGGGCTCGACCAGGGTGAGCACCGGCACCGTCGTGATCGCCACCACCCAGCCCAGCACCGGCCGGTCGACCCGCGTGACGACCACCGCCACCACCACGATCGACCCGAGCGCCAGCGGCGGGGTCCACGGCCAGGCCTGGTCGGCCGGCGCGTTGAACGTGCAGATCAGCAGGGCCAGCACCGTCAGCCGCCAGGCCAGCAGCGGACGCCGGGGCAGCGCCAGCAGCGGCGCCACGGTCATCGCCGCGAACAGCAGCGCGACCAGTATCGGCAGGCCCCACTCGCTCTCCACGGTCAGCGTGATCAGGAAGAGGCCGAGAGCGGCCAGCAGGCCGACCGGGGCGGCGTAGCGGGCCGGCCCGGGCCACCGGGCCAGCAGCGGCCGTTCGACCGGTGCGTCCGGGCCCAGCACTGTCTGCCGCAGGGCCCGCAGGGCCACGGCGATCGGATGCCGGTTCACCACCCGGAGGCTACGGGCCGAGACCGTCACGAGGCGTGCCACCAGGGGTTGATCCCGGTGTCGTACCCCAGTGTGACGCGACTCCCGTTAGCGCTTACCTGTCGGTAACGCCTAGGCTTTCGCGCGTCTGTGCTGACCATTCGCAAGGGGGAACAGTGGCCCGTACCGTGCTGGTGACCGGGGGCAACCGGGGAATCGGCCTGGCCATCGCGCAGGCCTTCGCCAAGCAGGGCGACCGGGTGGCGGTCACCCACCGCAGCGGCGAGGCACCCGACGGGCTGTTCGGCGTCCGCGCCGACGTCACCGACGCCGCCTCGATCGACGCCGCGTTCGCCGCCGTCGAGGCCGAGCTGGGGCCGGTCGAGGTGCTGGTCGCCAACGCCGGCATGACCGCCGACACGCTGCTGCTGCGGATGTCCGAGGAGCAGTTCACCGATGTGGTGGACACCAACCTCACCGGCGCGTTCCGGGTCGCCAAGCGGGCCTCCGGCAAGATGCTCCGCGCCAAGTGGGGCCGCATGATCTTCATCTCCTCGGTGGTCGGCCTCGCCGGCGGTGCCGGGCAGGTCAACTACGCCGCCAGCAAGGCCGGCCTCGTCGGCGTCGCCCGCTCGATCACCCGGGAGCTGGGCAGCCGCAACATCACCGCGAACGTGGTGGCGCCCGGCTTCATCGACACGGACATGACCGCCGGCCTCTCCGACGACCGCAAGGCGGAGATCCTCAAGTCCATCCCGGCCGGCCGGATGGCCAGCCCGGACGAGGTCGCGGCCGTTGTCACCTGGCTGGCCTCCGACAGCGCCGGGTACGTCTCCGGTGCCGTCATCCCGGTCGACGGCGGCCTCGGAATGGGCCACTAACCCTTTTGACTACGGAGGAAATCTGCATGTCCGGACTGCTCGCCGGTAAGCGACTGCTCGTCACCGGTGTCATCACCGACGCCTCGATCGCCTTCTCGGTGGCGAAGCTCGCTCAGGAGAACGGCGCGCAGGTCGTGCTCACCGGCTACGGCCGGCTCTCCCTGGTCGAGCGGATCGCGAAGCGGCTGCCCGAGCCGGCGCCGGTGATCGAGGTGGACGTCACCAACACCGAGCACCTGGCCGGCCTCGCCGACCGGGTACGCGAGCACGTCGACGGCCTCGACGGAGTCGTGCACTCGATCGGCTTCGCCCCGCAGAGCTGCCTCGGTGGCGGCTTCCTCGACGCGCCCTGGGAGGACGTGGCGACCGCCCTGCACGTCTCCACCTTCTCGTACAAGTCCCTCGCGATGGCGGCGCTGCCGCTGATGTCGCCCGGTGGCGCGGTGGTCGGCCTGACCTTCGACGCGACGAAGGCGTGGCCGGTCTACGACTGGATGGGCGTGGCCAAGGCCGGCCTGGAGTCGGCGTCCCGCTACCTGGCGCTGCACCTGGGCAAGCAGGGCATCCGCAGCAACCTGGTGGCCGCCGGGCCGCTGCGCACCATCGCCGCGAAGTCGATCCCCGGCTTCGACCAGTTCGAGGAGGCCTGGACCGAGCGGGCCCCGCTGGGCTGGAGCCTCACCGACCAGGAGCCCGCCGCGCGGGCCTGCCTGGCGCTGCTCTCCGACTGGTTCCCGGCCACCACCGGCGAGATCGTCCACGTCGACGGCGGCTACCACGCCATCGGCGCCTGACGCTCTCCGGCGACGCCGCCGAGGTCCGGACGCGTGATCCACGCATCCGGATCAGGGGGCGTCGCCGGGGCGTCCCGGCCGAGGGGCAAGAATGACCCCATGTCGTACGACGCGGTGGTCCTGGTGTCCTTCGGCGGGCCGGAACGGCCCGAGGACGTGATGCCGTTCCTGCAGAACGTGACCCGGGGTCGGGGTGTGCCGCCCGAGCGGCTGGCCGAGGTCGCCGAGCACTACCAGCACTTCGGTGGGGTGTCCCCGATCAACCAGCAGTGTCGGGACCTGCTGGCCGCCGTCCGCGCCGATTTCGCCGCGCACGGTGTCGACCTGCCCATCTACTGGGGCAACCGCAACTGGGACCCGATGCTCGCCGACACCGTGAGCCGGATGCGCGACGACGGGGTGACCCGTGCGCTGGCCTTCGTCACCAGCGCGTACGGCGGCTACTCGTCCTGCCGGCAATACCAGGAGGACATCGCCGCCGCCCGTGCCGCCGTCGGCCCGGACGCCCCGGTGATCGAGAAGCTGCGCCAGTTCTGGGACCACCCCGGTTTCGTCGAGCCGCACGTCGACGCCGTCCGGGCCGCCCTGGGCCAGCTCGACCCGGCAAAGCGGGACACCACCCGACTGGTCTTCACCGCCCACTCCATCCCCAGCTCGATGGCGGCCAACGCCGGCCCGCACGGCGGCCGGTACGAGGCGCAGCTGCACGAGACCGCCCGGCTCGTCGCCGCGGCCGCCGCCCCCGACCTGGAATACGACCTGGTCTGGCAGAGCCGCTCCGGCCCGCCGCAGGTGCCATGGCTGGAACCGGACGTCAACGACCACCTGGCCACCCTCGCGCAGGGCGGCACCACCGGCGTGGTGGTCAGCCCGATCGGGTTCGTCTCCGATCACCTGGAGGTCGTGTGGGACCTGGACACCGAAGCGCTGGAGACGGCGAAGCAGCTTGGCCTGGACTTCGTCCGGGCCGCCACGCCGGGCACCGACCCGCGCTTCGTGACCATGGTGCGTGAGCTGGTCACCGAGCGGACCGACCCGGACGGCGCGCAGCTGCGCCGCCGCCTGGGCGAGCTGCCGATGTGGGACACCTGCCCCACCGTCTGTTGCGTGCCGACCCGTCGTCCCTGACCTCTGAGGATCATCATGCATGACCGTAAGCCCGTGCAGAGTTGGCTGACCGACATGGACGGCGTGCTGGTGCACGAGGGCCAGCCGGTGCCCGGCGCGCCCGAGTTCATCAACCGGTTGCGCGCCTCCGGCAAGCCGTTCCTGGTGCTGACCAACAACTCGATCTACACCCCGCGCGACCTGACGGCCCGGCTCAGCCGGATGGGGCTGGACGTGCCGGAGGAGTCGATCTGGTCCTCGGCCCTGGCCACCGGCCAGTTCCTCGCCGACCAGCGGCCGGGTGGCACCGCGTACGTCATCGGTGAGGCCGGGCTGACCACAGCCCTGCACGCCGTCGGCTACGTGCTGACCGACTTCGCCCCCGACTACGTGGTGCTCGGCGAGACCCGCACCTACAGCTTCGAGGCGATCACCAAGGCCGTCCGTCTGATCAACGACGGCGCCCGGTTCATCTGCACGAACCCGGATGTGACCGGCCCGTCCGTGGAGGGCGCGCTGCCCGCCGCCGGCTCGGTCGCCGCCATGATCTCCAAGGCGACCGGGGTGGAGCCGTACTTCGTCGGCAAGCCCAACCCGATGATGATGCGCTCGGCGCTCAACACCATCAACGCGCACTCGGAGAGCACCGCGATGATCGGTGACCGGATGGACACCGACATCCTGTGTGGTCTGGAGGCCGGGTTGGAGACCATCCTGGTGCTCACCGGGATCAGCAGCCGCACCGAGGCCGAGCGCTACCCGTACCGCCCCTCCCGGATCATCAACTCGGTCGCAGACCTCCTCGACGAGGTCTGACCCCGCTGCGGCCGCGCTGCGCCGCTCCTGGGCCGCGCTGCCGCTCGTGGGCCGCGCCGCCCCCCATGATCGCGCTGTAACCAGGATGTAGGGGTCACCGGCGGAGCCGGAGGCCACCACATCCATGTCGAGCACGATCATGAGGTGTATCGCGTCGGTCCCGGGCAGTAACGCGTCGGTCCCCGGGCGGTCCCGGGCGGGTAACGCGTCGGTCAGGGGCGCAGGGGGGCGTTGCAGGCGGCCACCAGGGCTTGGCGGCAGGCGGCGGTGAGCGGACGCAGCGCGGCGTCGCGCTGCTGCGCCTCATAGTTGTTGATCGCCCCGCCGGGCGCGGAGTGCCCGGCCAGCGCGAGCACCCGGTCGAGCACCGCGGCTCGGGCGAAGAGCCGGCGGGCCCTCGGGTCGAACCCTGGTGGCAGGTCGGTGGTGCCGTCGGGGCGGCGCAACGCGGCCAGCGCGCCTGCCAGCTCGGGCCGCCACTGGGCGACGTCGAGGCGGGTCAGCGCGGCGGTCGTATCGGCCAGCGCGGCGGCCAGTTCGGCCTCCGCCTCGGCGGCGCCGGGCAACGAGAGCGACGCGGCGGGCGCGTTGGCCGGCAGCGGGTACACCCGCCACAGCACCGTTTCGAAACAGTCCCCGGAGCCGGAGGTGTGCGAGCGGACCTCCGGGATCAACCCGAGCCCGCCAGCGACCACCGCCTCACCCGCTACCAGCGCCGCGCCGGCGAAGTCGCCGGGGCCGGGCAGACCCCGGGGGTCGCCGGGTGCGGGCAGCACCAGGCGGATCTCGTCGGGGGAGAGCTTGGCCAGGGTGGGCAGCGCGGAACCCAGCGGGACGTCGGTCCAGGTGCCCGGGGCGTCCGCAACGAGATGTTCCTCGTCGCCGGCGATGGCGTCGGCGACCTCGTCGTACGGCACCAACCCGGCGCGCCACGCGCGCACCCAGGCAACGAACCGGCTCGACCGGCGCGGCGCGAGTGTGGCCGCGCCCGTTGCGGGGGTGGACATGCCGAAAGGGTACGTGGTCACGACCGGCCCTGTCTCGACTGCCGCTCCGGCCGCCCTGCGTGCCCCGAACTGCCCCCTTCGCCCGATCCCGCGCGCGGCATGGTCCGCGGCGTGGGGTCTTTCCGGGCGCTAATGCACCCGTAGGCCCGCGATGACCACGTCGACCATGAGACGCGCGTCGTAGCCGGGGTTGTCGGCGCCGATGCAGAGGTTGCCGATGCCCTGCATCAGGACCAGGGGGTTCATGTCGGGAACGATCTCGCCCGCCGCGCTGGCGGCGGCGAGCAGGTCGGCGCAGACGGGGACGAGCCGGTCGAGGAAGTACGCGTGCAGCGTCTGGAAGGCGGCGTCGTCGGACCGCATCGCCTCGGCCAGACCGTGCTTGGTGACCAGGAAGTCGACGAAGAGGTGGATCCAACTGGCCAGGGCGGCGTGCGGTGTGGCGCTCTGTGCCAGGAGCACGGGGCCGGCTTCGGCGCAGGCCTCGACCTGGTGTCGGTACACCGCGACGATCAGGTCGGCGCGGGTCGGGAAGTGGCGGTAGATCGTCCCGACCCCGACGCCGGCCCTGGCGGCGATGTCGCGCACCGGCGCGTTGACCCCGGAGGCGATGAACGCGGCGGCGGCCGCCTCCAGGAGCGCCGTCTGGTTGCGCAGCGAATCTGCCCGCTGCTTGCGCGCGGGATCTGTCCCGGTGCTGGCCACCGTTGCCTCCGTCACATCCCTTGGGGAAAACGGAACCTCGTTCCGTATGTTTTAGCGGAACCAAGTTCCACATATGCAGCATGCCAGAACGGCAGGCCAACACCAACTCACCCAGGAGCGACCGTGCGCGCAATGCCAGCGCCCAACCCCGGTGGACGCCAGGCGTCCTGCTGGCCGTGACCGGCCGCGGCGGAGGCGAGGAATCCGTCTGGCCGGCACCGGTCGACAGCGACCTGGGTCGCCTCGAATCCACTGTGTGATCGCCGCGGTGGTGGCGGGTGGACGAGGTGGGGCGGTGTGTCGGAGGGCGGGGTGATGGCGCGGGAGTTAGCGTGATCGACATGGCGGGGCGATACGGCGAGGACGTGTTGGCGGGGGACTGGCGACGGCGGAAGGTCACCCCCGAGGTGGACGCCGAACCGGACCTCGTGGTGGAGGACGCCGACTCCGGGTTCTGCGGAGCGGTGGTGGGCTTCGAGGCCGGTGCCGTGGTGCTGGAGGACCGGCACGGCAAGCGGCGCAACTTCCCGCTGCTGCCGGCGGCGTTCCTGCTCGACGGCCGCCCGGTCACGCTGCGCCGCCCCACCCGCGCGCCGGTGCCGGCCGCCCGGCGGCGGACCGCGTCCGGCTCGGTGGCGGTGGACAACGTCCGCGCCCAGGTGGCCAAGGCCAGCCGGATCTGGGTGGAGGGTATCCACGACGCCGCCCTGGTCGAGCGGATCTGGGGTGACGACCTGCGCATCGAGGGCGTTGTCGTGGAGCCGTTGGACGGCATCGACGCCCTCGACGCCGACGTACGCGACTTCGGCCCCGGCCCGACCCGACGGCTCGGCGTCCTCGTCGACCACCTGGTGCCTGGCAGCAAGGAGAGCCGGATTGTGGCCCGGGTCGACTCGCCGTACGTGCTGGTGACCGGCCACCCCTATGTGGACGTGTGGCAGGCGGTCAAGCCGGCGGCGTTGGGCATCGCGGCGTGGCCGGTGGTGCCGCCGGGGCGGCCGTGGAAGGAAGGGGTCTGCGCGGCCCTCGGGGTGGCCGAGCCGGCCGACATGTGGCGGCACATCCTGTCCCGGGTGAACAGCTTCGCCGACGTGGAAACGCCCCTGATCAACGCCATGGAACGCCTCATCGACTTCGTCACCGAGACCCCCTGACCGCCCGGCCCCGCCGGCGGCCGGCCCTGTCGCCGCCCGGCTCCGCCGCCGCCCGGCTCCGCCGCCGCCCGGCCCTGTCGGCGGCTGGCTCAGGGGGCTTCGTCCGGGCTGCGGGTGAAGACGAAGGTGGCGATGTCGACAGCCGTCGCCCGCCCGTTGTCGTCGCGCAGCACCGACAGGATCTCGCCGTTCTCCGGGCCGGAGCGTCCCCGCCAGCGGTCCGGCCCCTCGGCGGTGAACCGGCTCACCCGCTCACCACGGACATGGGCCACCAGGTCACCCGCGTCCCAGCGCAGATCCAGCGGAAGGCCCATCCACCACCAGCGGCCGCTCAGCTCGGCCAGGTCGGCACCGGGCGCGGCGGCGGCCGGCCGCCACGGCTGCGGGAGCGCCGGCTCGGCGTCCAGCACGCTGGTCAGCACCCGGCGACCGAGTTCGGTGATCGGGAAGCCGTACGAGTTGGCGAAGCCGACAACGGCGGTACGGGTGGGTCGGTGTACCACGAGGCTGGCCACGTACCCGGGCATCGAGCCGCCGTGCCCGACGTACACCCGCTCGCCGTCGCGGTAGAGCTCCAGCCCCAGCCCGTGCCCACCGGTCCAGGAGTCGAGATCGTTGATCACCACGGGCGCGCACATCTCGGTGAGCGTCCCGGCGGCCAGCACCGACGGGTCGGGGTCGGCCAGGAAGGCGGCCCAGCGGCCCAGGTCCTCGATCGTCGACCAGAGCTGCCCGGCGGGGGCCATCGCGCCGGTGTCGGTACGGGGTTCCTCGCGCAACGTGCCGTGCCAGGGGTGGACGACGTAGCCGCGGGCGTACGGCTCGGTGGCCGTGTAGGTGGTGCGGCGCATTCCCAGCGGGCCGAACACCCGTTCGTCGAGCAGGTCGGCCCACCGCGTTCCGGTGAGCCGTTCGAGCAGGCCGCCGAGGAGCCCGTACGCCAGGTTGGAGTAGTGGTAGGCGGTGTGCGGCGGATAGGCGATCTTGTCGGCGTTCAGCCCGTCGAGCAGCCCGGCCAGGTCGGTGCCCGCGCTCCGCTCCCACCAGTCGCCCTCGGGTTCGCGTTGCATGCCGCTGGCGTGCCCGAGCAGCTGACGCAGTGTGAGCGCGCCCACCGCGGTGCCCGGCAGGTGCCGTTCCAGCGGGTCGTCGAGGGACAGCTGGCCGGCATCACGCAACTGCATGATCAAGGTGGCGGTCATCGTCTTGCTGATCGAGCCCACCCGGTACTGCAGATCGGCGTCCGGGCGGGGGTGCTCGCCGGCGGTGGCCAGGTGGACCAGCGCGCCGTCGCGGACCACGCCCAGCACCAGTGACGGGGTACGACCGTCGATCTGCGCCTGGGCCACCTGGGTGTCGATCTGTCGGGCGGTCGCGGGCAGCAGAGTCACGGGGATCTCCTCGTTCGGCCGGTGGATTCGGTGGGCGGCGATCGTTTCGCCGAGCCTACTGATGATCACGGGTGGGCTGCTCGTGCATTAACGTGTCACCCTTGCGGTGTGGACGCCGTGGTGTGGATCGTTTTGGGTGTGGTGCTGGCGGTCGCCGAGATTTTCACGACGACGCTATTTCTGATCATGTTCGGAGCCGGTGCGTTCGCCGCTGCCGGTGCGTCCGCCCTGGGGGCGCCGGTCGCCGTGCAGGCACTGGTCTTCGCGGTGGTGTCGGCATTGAGCCTGCTGGTGGTTCGACCGGTCATCCGGCGGCACAGCCGCTCCGCGCTGGAGAGCGGCGAGCAGCCGTTCGGCGTGGAGGCGATCGAGGGCTCCACGGCGCTGGTGCTGGAACGGGTGGACGCCGAGCACGGCCTGGTCAAGATCGACGGGGAACTGTGGACGGCCCGACCGTATGACACGACGCAGACTTTCGAGCCCGGTCAACGGGTTCGGGTGATAAAGGTCCGGGGCGCGACAGCCCTGGTGTGGCAGGACGATGTTTCTTCCGCCGGCGAGCTGCCGGAAGCGAGAGGGTGAACGGATGACGGTCATCGGTGTGCTGATCATCGCGGTGGCGTTGATCGCCGTGATTACGCTGGCCAAGGCGGTGCGGATCGTGCCGCAGCAGCGCCAGGATGTGGTGGAACGGCTCGGCAAGTACAAGCGCACCCTCAGCCCCGGCCTCAATCTGCTGGTGCCGTTCATCGACGCGGTGCGTACCAAGGTCGACATGCGGGAGCAGGTGGTCAGCTTCCCGCCGCAACCGGTGATCACCTCGGACAACCTGGTGGTCTCGATCGACACTGTCCTCTACTTCAAGGTGGTCGACTCGGTCCGGGCGACCTACGAGATCTCCAGCTTCCTCCAGGCCATCGAGCAGTTGACGGTCACCACGTTGCGTAACGTGATCGGTTCGCTCGATCTGGAGCGGGCGCTGACCAGCCGGGACGAGATCAACCGGCACCTCTCGGGTGTGCTGGACGAGACCACCGGCCGCTGGGGCATCAAGGTGACCCGGGTCGAGATCAAGGCGATCGAGCCGCCGGCCAGCATCCGCGACTCGATGGAGAAGCAGATGCGCGCCGAGCGGGACCGCCGCGCGGCGATCCTGACCGCCGAGGGGCACAAGCAGTCGCAGATCCTCACCGCCGAGGGTGAGAAGCAGTCGGCGGTGCTGCGGGCCGACGGTGACCGGCAGGCCCGGATCCTGCAGGCCGAGGGCCAGGCGAAGGCGATCCGTACGGTCTTCGACGCGATCCACCAGGCGAACCCGAGCCAGAAGGTGCTCGCCTACCAGTACCTGCAGGCCCTGCCGCAGATCGCCCAGGGCAGCGCCAACAAGGTCTGGATCGTCCCGGCCGAACTGACCAAGGCCCTGGAGGGCATGGGTGGCGCGCTCGGTGGGCTGAGCCAGATGGTGGGGGACCTGCCCGCACCGGAGGCCGCGGACCACGCGAGCCAGGTGGAGCGCGAGGCTGCGGAGGCGGCGCAGGCCGCGGCGGCCGCCGCCCAGCAGATCCACGACGAGGTACGCGTCGCCGAGGCGCAGGCCACCGGCGGCAACAAGCCGCAGGGGCTGCCCGCCCCGGAGCCGGTGTCTCCGGCCAGCCTGACCGAGGACCCGGCCGACCAGCGCGAGCGCGGCTGACGCAGGACACCGGCCACCCGGCCGGCTAAATGCGAGAAAGACTCATGGGGCGCTCCGACGCCTGCCACCATCGGTCCTAGGACGGGTGGTGACCAGGCAATCGGGGCGCCCCGGCGCGTCGGTGCACCGCTCGACGACGAGCGAGGTGACGCATGAAGGATCCGGCGAATCGGATGTGGTCCTCGGCCCCGGTGCCCGGCGCGCACGACCCGGTCGCCCCGCTGGGCTCCCGGCGCAGCGGCGGCGGGTTCGGCGTACTGCCCTTCGTCGGCGAGCCGACCCCGGGCGCCCCCGCCACGAACGCCAGTTGGGCCTGGTCAGTGCGTCGGTTCGCCCGGGCGGCCGTCTGGCTGCTGCCCGCGTACGCCATCCTCTACGGCGCGGTGGCGATGGCCAGCGACGGAGGGGTGGGCAACGACCCCTATCCGGCCGACGGCCAGGCGGTGTACCTCATCGGTTGGGTCGCCGCGGTCTGGCTCGGCCTGCTCGCGCTGCTGGCGCTCACCGGGCTGCTGGCCGCGACCCGCAGCCGCCGGGTGGCCGCCGCCGGGCTGCTGGTCAGCATCGCCGGCACCGTGCTCATGCTGCCGTTCGCCGGGTTCGAAGAGCAGACACCGGTCTTCGGCACCACCGCGCGGTCGCTGGTCCTGCTCGGCGCGACGTTCTACAGCGCGGGCTGGTTCCTCACCGGGTGGGCGGTGGCCCGCTCGGGCACCTTCAGCCTCGGCGACGGCGTCATGCTGATCATCGCCGCGCCGCTGCTCGGCCTCGGCGGGGCACTGATCGGGTCGCTCCAGACCTTCGGCGCGATCTTCGTGCTGATCGCCGGCATCGGCATCGGCTACCGCTCCGGCCGCCTGATGCCCCGCGAAACCGCCAGAGACGCCGCCTCCGCCAGCCTCAGCACCCCCAACCCCAACCCCTAACCCCCGGCCAGCCCCACCCCGGACCTCGGCCAGCTCCGGTGATCATGAGGTTGACGGGCGATTCCGTGATCAAACCTCCCGCTAACCCCATGATCATCGGAGCGGGGAGCGGGGAGCGGGGAGCGGGGAGCGGGGAGGCAGCCGCTGGCTGGGGGTTGGCTGGTGGGGGGCCGTGAAGTTGGTGACAATCGGGCTCTGGGGGTGGTCGGTTGGCGGTTTTTGTGGCAATCCTGGGTTGCATGGCCGCCCCCCGCTCGCCGCTGTCGCGGCTGTTCACCGTGCTGCTCGCCGGCGTGTTGGCCGGGCTCGTCCTGGCCGTCGCCGCGCTGCCGGGCAACCTGCTGCTCGGGCTCACCGCCCGCTCCGCGCTCGGGTCGTACGCCGCGTTGCCGGCCTCGCTGAAGACCCCGGCCACGCCGCAGCGTTCGTACCTGTACGCCAACGACGGCAAGACGCTGATCACCACGTTCTACGACGTGAACCGCACCGACGTCCCGTTGTCCGAGATCGCCCCGGTGATGCGGCAGGCGATCGTGGCGGCCGAGGACCGGCGCTTCTACGACCACGGTGGCGCGGACCTGCGCGGCCTCGCCCGGGCACTGGTGGCCAACGTCAAGGGCGGCGGCACCGAACAGGGCGGCTCGACGCTGACCATGCAGTACGTCCGTAACGTGCTGAAGACCGACCCGACCCGCACCGCCGAGGAGCGCGCCGCCGCGACCGACCCGACCGTCGGTCGCAAGATCCAGGAGATCCGGTACGCGAGCGCGCTGGACAAGAGCCTCGGCAAGGACGAGATCCTCGACAGGTACCTGAACATCGCCTACTTCGGCTCCGGTGCGTACGGGATCGCGGCGGCCAGCCAGCGGTACTTCGGCAAATCTCCGGCGCAGCTGACCCTCAACGAGTCGGCACTGCTGGCCGGTCTGGTGCAGTCCCCGGACGCGTACAGCCCGATCGACGGGGACAAGGAGCAGGCGCTGGCCCGCCGGTCGTACGTGCTGGACTCGATGGTCGCCACCGGCGCGATCACCGCCGCGCAGGCCGCCCAGGCCAAGACCGAGCCGCTGGCCCTGCGCCCCACCGCACAGCCCAACGGCTGCACCGCCGTCTCCCAGGGCCACGACGACTGGGGCTACTTCTGCGACTACCTGCGCCGCTGGTGGCTGACCCAACCGGCCTTCGGGGCCACCGTCGCGGAGCGCGAGCAGGCGCTGCGCTCCGGCGGCTACACGGTGGTCACCTCGCTGGACCCGAAGATCCAGGCCACCGCGCAGCAGCAGGCCACCAAGGTCTACTCCTACGACAACAAGCGCGCCCTGCCGATCGCGGCGGTCCAGCCCGGCACCGGGCGGGTGCTGGCGATGGCGGTCAACCGGCACTACAGCCTCGCCGACAACCCGGCCGGGCAGGCGAACTACCCGCACACCGTCAACCCGTTGATCTCCGGCGGCGCCAGCGTCGACGGGTACCAGGCGGGTTCGACGTTCAAGCTGTTCACCATGCTCGCCGCGCTGGAGTCGGGCCGTACCCTCTCCACCGGTTTCGACGCTCCCGCCAAGCTGCCCACCCGGTACGCCGCCGAGGGGCCGGGCAGCTGTGACGGCCGCTGGTGCCCGGCGAACGCCAACCCGGACTGGATGGACGGGTACCGGATGATGTGGGACGGCTTCGGCCGCTCGGTGAACACCTACTTCGTCTGGCTGGCCGAACAGGTCGGCCAGGACAAGGTGGTCGAGATGGCGCAGCGGCTCGGCATCACCTTCCGTGCCGACTCGGACGCCGCCTTCGCCAAGGACAACGCCAAGAACTGGGGTTCGTTCACCCTCGGCGTGGCCGCCACCACCCCCCTCGACCTGGCCAACGCGTACGCCACGGTGGCCGCCGAGGGCACCTACTGCACGCCGCTGCCGGTGGTCTCGGTGACCGGCGCGGACGGTGCGAAGGTGCCGGTCGGGCAGCCCTCCTGCAAGCGCGTTCTCGACGCCGACGTCGCCCGCGCCGCGACCGACGCGGCGCGCTGCCCGGTGGGTCAGCAGTCCGCGTTCGGGCAGTGCAACGGCGGCACCGCCACCGGCGTCGACGACATCCTCGACGGCCGGCCGGTGGCCGGTAAGACGGGTAGCTCGGAGCAGAACTCCACCGAGACGTTCGTCGGCTTCACCCCGCAGGTCGCGGTGGCCGGTATCGCCGCCAACCCGGACGACCCGGCCGACTCGGTGGGGTCGGCGGTGCAGGCCAAGGTGATCGACGCGGTCGCCCGGGTCATCGCCACCGCCGTGAAGGGCCAGCCGGAGAAGGCGTTCGCCGCACCGAGCAAGGAGCTGGCCGGCGAACCACGCCGCCCGGTGGAGCGCCCAGCGGTCCCCGACCGCCAGGAGCCCACCCAGGACCCCCGCTCAGCCCTGCAACGCTGGCTGGACCGCCGAGGCTGACGCCTCAGCGTTCGCGGCGGCGGGGGCGGTAGCTGGCCAGGGTGGCGGGGAGGCCGCGGCGGATGATGCCGGCCCAGTCGGTGTCGCCGCGCAGCACCGCCGCAGCGGTGTTGCGGGCCTGCTCGGCGGTGAAGTGCGGGGGCAGCATCAGCTCGGCCGGGTCGACCAGGGCGTTGATCACCACTGGTCGGTCGGCGGTGAGCGCCCGGTCCCAGACGTCGCGCACCTGCTCCGGTGAGTCGATCAGTTCGCCGTGCAGCCCGAGCACCTCCGCCCACTGGTGGTAGGCGATGTCCGGCAACTGCTGACTGTCCGGGAACATCGGCGTCCCCTCGGTGGAGCGCTGTTCCCAGCTGACGAACGCCAGGTCCCGGTTGTTGAGCACGAGCACCACGAAGCGCGGGTCTGCCCAACTGCGCCAGTACTTCGCCACGGTGATCAGCTCGTTGACGCCGTTCATCTGCATGGCGCCGTCGCCGATCAACGCGACCAGCGGTCGGTCCGGGTGGGCGAACTTGGCGCTCAGCGCGTACGGCATGGCACCGCCCATGGACAGCAGCGTGCCGGACAGGCTGGCCAGCATCCCGGGGCGTACCTGGATGTGCCGGGCGTACCAGGCGGTGGTGGTGCCGCAGTCGACAGCGAGCAGCACGTCGTCGGGTAGCCGTTCGTTCAGGGTGTGGAAGAGCAACTGCGGGTTGACCGGTTCGGCGCTCTGCTCGGCCAGGTCGCGTTGCACCCGGCGCCACGCCGAGGTGGCCTCGGTGACCTCCGCCCGCCAGGCGGTCGGCCCGGGGCCGGGGCCCAGCTCGTTCAGCAACGCCCGCAGGGTGGGGCGGGCGTCGCCGGTCAGGTTCACCTCGGTCGGGTACCGCAGCCCGAGCTGGGTGCCGTCCAGGTCGATCTGCACCGCGCGGGCCTGTCCGGGCGGCGGGTAGAACTCCGAGTACGGCATGTTGCTGCCCACGATGAGCAGCCGGTCGCAGCCGTTCATCAGCTGCCAGCTGGGTCGGGTGCCGAGCAGCCCGATCGCGCCGGTCACCCACGGCTCGCGATGGTCGACGGCGGTGAAGCCGAGCAGCGCGGTGGCCACGCCGGCCCCGAGCCGGTCAGCGATCTCGCGGACCTCGTCGCGCGCGCCGAGGGCACCCTGGCCGACCAGCATGGCCACCCGCTGCCCGCCGCGCAGCACCTCGGCCGCCCGGCGTACGTCCGCCTCCGGTGGCACCGTCGGCGTGCTGCTCGGCGCGTTGCTGGTCTGGTAGTAGCCGTGCGCGTGCGGCGGGTTGGGCACGGCTGGCTCGTCCTGGATGTCCAGGGGCAGGACCAGGGCGGTGACGGTACGCCGGGCCAGCGCCGTCCGGCACGCCCGGTCGACCAGGTGGCGTACCTGCGCCGGGTTGTCGAGCTGGGCCAGGAACGCGGCGGCCACGTCCTTGTAGAGGGCGAGCAGGTCCACCTCCTGGTAGTAGCCGCCGCCCTCGGCGGTGGTCGCGGTGTGCCCGACCAGGGCGATCACCGGCTGGTGGTCGAGCTTCGCGTCGTACAGGCCGTTGAGCAGGTGGATCGCGCCCGGTCCGCTGGTCACCAGCGCGCAGCCGAGCGGGCCGCCGCCGTACTTGACGTGCGCGGAGGCGGCGAAGCCGGCGGTCTCCTCGTGGCGGACCTGGATGAACTGGGCCCGCCCGTTGGTGCGTTGCAGTGCGGAGGTCATGCCGTTGATGCCGTCTCCGGGATAGCCGAAGTAGCGGTGTACGCCCCAGCTGAACAGCCGCGACACGATGTGGTCCGCGACGGTCGGGCGCCGGGGCAGGGCACCCACTTCGCCGGGTGCCGTGTGGTCTGCGCTCACCTGGCTGGTCCTTCCCGTCGAGTCCGATACTCCGCCGGTCATTCCCCTTCTTCTTCGGACAAAACACCCCGCCGTGCGGGCGTCGGAGCGCGCTGCCCCGCATCCGGCAGAATCGTCCGGTGCCCGTACACCAGATCACCGACCCTGACGACGACCGGATCGCCGACTACCGGGCGCTCACCGACGTCGAGCTGCGCACCCGCTGGGAACCACCGCACGGCCTGTTCATCGCCGAGGGGGAGTTGGTGCTGCGCCGGGCGCTGCGCGCGGGCTACCCGGCCCGGTCGTACCTGGTCGACGCCAAGCGGATCGACCAGCTCGCCGACCTGGACACCGGCGACGCACCGGTCTACGCCGCCACCCAGGACGTGCTGCAACGGGCCACCGGCTTCCACGTACACCGGGGGGTGCTGGCGTCGTTCCACCGCCGGCCGCTGCCGACGGCGGCCGAGGTGCTCGCCACCGCGCGCCGGGTCGTCGTCCTGGAGGACGTGAACAACCACACCAACCTGGGCGCGATCTTCCGGGGGGCTGCCGCGCTCGGTGTCGACGCGGTGCTGCTCTCGCCGACCTGCGCCGACCCGCTGTACCGGCGCAGCGTCCGGGTCAGCATGGGTGAGGTCTTCGCGATGCCGTACGCGAAGCTCGACAGCTGGCCCGGGGGCCTGGACCAGGTGCGGGAGGCCGGCTTCACGGTGCTCGCCATGACGCCCGCGCCGGACGCCGTACCGATCCAGCTGTTGACCCCGGCGCAGCGGGAGCGGGCGGCGTTGCTGCTCGGCGCGGAGGGGCCCGGCCTCACCGCGGCGGCCCAGGCCGCCAGCGACGTGCGGGTGGTCGTTCCGATGCGCCGTGGCGTCGACTCGTTGAACGTCGCCGCCGCGGCGGCGGTGGCGTTCTGGGAGCTGGGCCGCGACGACCCGCCCTTCGGCGGCGAGTAGACCCTTCGGCTTGCATGGCCATGCGTTCTATTGCATAATTTTCCCCGTGTCCAAGGTTCTCACCTCCCTGCCCACGGGCGAACGTGTCGGCATCGCCTTCTCCGGCGGCCTCGACACCTCCGTCGCGGTCGCGTGGATGCGCGACAAGGGCGCGATTCCCTGCGCCTACACCGCCGACATCGGCCAGTACGACGAGCCCGACATCGCGTCGGTGCCCGGTCGCGCGCTCAGCTACGGCGCCGAACTCGGCCGCCTGGTCGACTGCCGCGCCGCCCTGGTCGAGGAGGGCCTGGCCGCGCTGACCTGCGGCGCCTTCCACATCCGCACCGGCGGGCGGGCGTACTTCAACACCACCCCGCTGGGCCGGGCCGTGACCGGCACCCTGCTGGTGCGCGCGATGGTCGCCGACGACGTCCAGATCTGGGGCGACGGCTCGACCTTCAAGGGCAACGACATCGAGCGGTTCTACCGCTACGGCCTGCTGGCCAACCCGATGCTGCGCATCTACAAGCCGTGGCTCGACACCGCCTTCGTCACCGAGTTGGGTGGGCGTAAGGAGATGTCGGAGTGGCTGCTGGAGCGCGGCCTGCCCTACCGGGACAGCACCGAGAAGGCGTACTCGACCGACGCCAACATCTGGGGCGCCACGCACGAGGCCAAGACCCTGGAGCACCTCGACACCGGCATCGAGACCGTCAACCCGATCATGGGTGTCCGGTTCTGGGACCCGTCGGTGGAGATCCCGACCGAGGACGTCACCGTCGGCTTCGACCAGGGCCGCCCGGTCACCATCAACGGCAAGGAGTTCGGCAGCGCCGTCGACCTGGTGCTGGAGGCCAACGCCATCGGCGGCCGGCACGGTCTGGGCATGTCGGACCAGATCGAGAACCGGATCATCGAGGCCAAGAGCCGGGGCATCTACGAGGCGCCCGGCATGGCGCTGCTGCACTACGCGTACGAGCGGCTGGTCAACGCCATCCACAACGAGGACACCCTGGCGAACTACCACAACGAGGGCCGCCGCCTCGGTCGGCTGATGTACGAGGGCCGCTGGCTGGACCCGCAGGCCCTGATGCTGCGCGAGTCGCTGCAACGGTGGGTCGGCACGGCGGTCACCGGCGAGGTGACGCTGCGGCTGCGCCGGGGCGAGGACTACTCGATCCTGGACACCACCGGCCCGTCGTTCAGCTACCACCCGGACAAGCTGTCGATGGAGCGTACCGAGGACTCGGCGTTCGGCCCGTCGGACCGGATCGGCCAGCTCACCATGCGCAACCTGGACATCGCCGACTCGCGGTCGAAGCTGGAGCAGTACGCCTCCCTCGGCCTGGTCGGCGGCGGCAACCCGCAGCGCATGATCGGGGCCGCGCAGGCCGCCTCGACCGGCCTGATCGGTGCCATGCCCCAGGGCGGCGCGGAAGCCATCGCCTCCCGGGGCGTCGCCTCGCCGGAGGACGAGGCGCTCGACCGCGCCGCTATGGAGTTCGGCGTCGACTGAGCCCGGCGGTCCCGGCCCGCGGCGGCAAGTCGAGTTCCGGCGTCACGGACGGTAGCGTGTCGGCCGTGTTCCCTACCGTCCGTGAGATCCTCGCCCTGGACCCGGTCCGCCACGGCGCGCCGCGCGTGGTCGCCGGGGACGACGGGCTGGACCGACCCGTCCGCTGGGTGCACGTGGCCGAGGTGCCGGACATCGCCACCCTGCTCGGCGGCGGTGAACTGGTGCTCACCACCGGCATCGGCCTGCCCGCGGACGACGCCGGGTTGCGCGCCTTCATCGGCGACCTCGCCGACGTCGGCGTGTCCGGGCTCGTCGTCGAGCTGGGCCGCCGCTACCTCAGCGGGGTGCCCCGGGTGATGGCCGCCGCCGCCGACCGGCGCGGGCTGCCGCTGGTGGAGCTGCGCCGGGCCACCCCGTTCGTCCGGATCACCGAGGCGGTGCACGCGCTGATCGTCGACGCGCAGCTCACCGAGCTGCGCGCCACCGAGGAGATCCACCAACGGTTCAACGACCTCTCCGTCGAAGGCGCCGACACCGCCGAGGTGATCAGGCAGGCCGCCGAGCTGTCGGGTTGCCCGGTCGTGCTGGAGAACCTGTCCCGGCAGGTGCTCGGGTACGACCCGGCGGGCGAGAGCGCCGAACTGCTGCTCGACGGCTGGGAGCAGCACTCTCGCCGGATCCGCCCGGCCGGGCGGACCGCGTACGACCTGGACAGCGGCTGGCTGGTGACCACCGTCGGCGCCCGGGGGCAGGACTGGGGTCGGCTGCTGCTGCGCTGGCCGGCCAGCGGGGACGTGCCCAGCGCCCAGGCCGGCGAACCGACCGTCGGCCCACCCACCCGGCTCACCATCCTGATCGAGCGGGCCGCGTCCACCCTCGCGTTGGGCCGGCTGATCCGCCGCGACGCCGAGGGCCTGGAACGGCAGATCCACCGCACCCTGCTCACCGCGCTGCTCGACCACTCCCGCCCGGTGGACGAGGTGGGGCTGCGCGCCAAGGCGCTCGGCGTGGTGCTCGACCGGCGTCACCTGGTCGGCGTGATGGTCCGGCACCGCGCCGACGACGCCGCCGGGGAGGTCGGCCCCGAGGCCGCCCAGGCCCGGCTGCGGGATCTCGCCGAGGCAGTCGGGCAGGCGGTGCGGGAGGCGAAGCTGACCGCACTGACCAGCGCCGTCGACGACCACTCGGTGGGCGCGCTGCTGGCCCTACCGGACCCGGCCGCCGAGGACCGCGCGCTGTCCGCGTTCGCCAGCGCCCTTCATCGGGTACGCCTCGACGCCGGCACCGGCCGCGCGTCCACCGCCGGTGTCGACCCGGCCCGGGGTGCCGGCCCGGCTGCCGTGATCGTCGCCGCCGGATCGGGTGTGGGGAGCCTGCGGGAGGCCCGAAGGTCGCTCGTCGAGGCGCGGCAGATCGCCGAGGCAGCCCGCCGGGACCGGCGCGACCTGCCGATCTTCCGGCTACCCCACGTCGGTCTGGCGGGGTTGTTGCACCTGCTGCGCGACGAGCCCCGGTTGCAGACCTTCGTCGAACGCGAACTCGGGACGCTGCTGGAGTACGACGCCCGGCACCCCCGGGAGCAGCTGCTCGACACCCTGCGCGCCTACCTGGAGCAGGGTCGTAACAAGTCCGCCGCGGCCGCCGTCGCCCACCTGTCCCGACCGGCCTTCTACGAACGCCTGGCCCGCATCGCCCGGATCCTCGACGTGGACCTCGACTCGGTAGAGGCCGCCCTGTCGCTCCACGTAGCTCTCCTGGCCCTGGAAGCGGTCCGAGCGCCCTGACGTGGCTCCTTGTGTTGCCGATTCGGCGGCGGCGGACGGCTCGGCGTCGGGGTGAACGTCTGGGTCGGGCACGCTTTGGAGCTGATGTCGTAAACGAATCATCCCCTGGCCTTACTCGGCCGGGCGCTGACTTCGGTGCGGCCCTGGGTCCGGCCCGGTCCTGGTTCGGCCTTGGGTCCGGTCCGGTCCTGGGCCGGCCCTGGTCCGCTCGACCTTGGGCCGCCCTGACGTGCTGGGCTTGGCGTGTCCCGCCCGGGGCTCGGCCTGCCTCGCTCGATTCGTTTACGACATCAGCTCCAAAGGCGCAGCGCCACACACACTCCACCGGCCAGCCGCCGCGATCATGCGACCCACGGCGGGGGGAGGGTTCGCAACACCGGCGCGGGAGCCGGCGCGCGGGCCTGAACGTCTAGCGCGTCACATAAGTTGGTTCAGGGCTTTTGCGTAGGTGGGGGGGATGTGGTTGGGGCCGCCGGGGGTGAAGACGTCGGACGTGGCCACCGCGGACCAGGCCGTCGCCGGCACCGCGTCCACCAGGGCCTGGATCACCGGGGCGTCGCGCCACTGGTCCTGCTCGGCGAGCAGGCCGAGGGCCACCACCGACTCCTCGACCTCGCCCACGCACTCGAACGGCTTGTGCCCGTCCACGCCCAGCAGCTCGCGGTAGCCGGGGATCTGCGACTCGTCGGCCAGCAGGTCACCGCCGAAGATGTGGGTGACCCGTTCCCGTGGCATGAACGGCGCCATGGCCAGGAAGACGAACCGGCACTTCGGGCAGTCACGGCACCAGCGCTCACTCGCGTCGCGTAGCTTGAACGCCTGGTTGCAGCTGGTCACCACGTCGTCGTACCGGGTGAACTCGGCGAACAGCCGGGCGATGTGCAGCTCGGACAGCGACCGCAGCAGCGAGAAGTACGGTTCGGTCAGGCCCGCGTGCTCGGCCAGCGACGCCCGCAGCAGCCCCTCCGCCTCGACGCCCTTGGACCACTGGTGGTTGATCTCATGGCCGTTCCAGACCAGGTTCGGGTCGGACGCCGAACGCTCGTTGGACATCACCACCGGGCCCAACCCGTGCAGCACGGCGGTGGCCACCGCGATCAGCGAGTTGATGGCGGTGACCGGGATGTGGCCGTTCAGCGCGCCCGCCGCGTTCAGGTCGAACAGCACCGGGTCGATGCGCCGCCGGGCGGCCAGCGGGACCAGCCCGGACGCCTCGTTGACGGCGACGATCACATGGTTCGGGTTGACCGAGAACGGCACCGGGTCCAGCTCGGCGCGGCGCAGCGCCTCCAGGCTGACGATCGAGTCCTTGCCGCCGCCGACCGCCGAGAGCGGGCGACGGTCCGAGTCGTCGTACACCCGGGGCGACTCCGGGGTGCCGGCCGGCACCTCCGGGCGCAGCTGGAGCACGTGCGGCAGCTGGTTGCGGTACGCGTACTCGGCGAGGCCCTTGGTGTAGATGGCCGTGACGTAGTCGACGGTGGCCGCGCCCAGCGGCGCCGACAGCACGAGTCGGGGCGGCGCGGCGGCCTTGTAGTAACTGACCCCGGCGACGAGGTGCAGCACCTCCAGCACCCGGTTGAGGGTCGCCACCGTCTCGTCGGACGGCGGCTCCGCCGGCAGTGGAAGCGTGATCACCTCGGTGAACCGCTGCTCACCGGCCGGGCCGGTCAGGGCGTAGTCGAACAACACCTCGCCGGTGGCGAAGTCGATCGAGTAGGACGGGAAGGTGAAGGCGTCCATCCGCCGGAGCTGCTCGTTGGGCACACGCCATACTAGGCCCTGGTTCGTCCGGCCGTGTCCGGACCGGGCCCTGCCCGCCGCCGCCGTGACCCCCGAGGAGATCCTCGTGCGCCTTTCTGACCTGCGCGGTCGTTCCGTCGCCGTCTGGGGCACCGGCCGGGAGGGCCGGGCCGCTGTGACCGCCATCGCCGCGCACGGTCCGGCCGAGCTGGTCGCCGTCGACGACAGCGCGAACTTCCTGTCGCTGCCCTGGGACGGTCCGCTGGCCGAGGCGGCGCCGCTGGTCACCGGTGAGGCGGGCTTCGAACGGCTGGCCGCCGCGGACGTGGTGGTCCGTTCCCCGGGCGTGCCGCAGACCCACCCGTGGCTGGTCGAGCTGCGCCGACGCGGGATCATGGTGACCCAGGGCACCGCGCTGTGGATGGCCGACCACGCCGCGCGCACCGTGGGGGTCACCGGCAGCAAGGGCAAGAGCACCACCTCCAGCCTGATCAGTCACCTGCTCACCGCGATGGGCCGGCCCAACGTCTTCGGCGGCAACATCGGGGTGCCGACCCTGGACCTGCCGGAGGCGGAGCTGTACGTGCTGGAGCTGTCCAGCTACCAGTGCAGCGACCTCACCGACTCGCCCCGGGTGGCAGTGGTCACCGCGCTGTTCCCCGAGCACCTGGACGCGCACGGTGGGGAGCGGGAGTACTACCGGGACAAACTGAACCTGCTGGCCCACGACCCGCAGACGATCGTGGTCAACGGTGCCGACCCCCGGCTGGCCGCGGAGCTGGGTGAGCTGCCGGCGATCCGGGCCGGTCGCCCCGACACCTTCCACGTCGCCACCGGCGCCGACGGCACGCAGTGGTTCCACGTCGGCGACCAGCCGCTCTTCCCGCGCGCCGTGCTGCCGCTGGTCGGCCGGCACAACGAGGGCAACCTCTGCGTCGCGCTCGCCGTGCTGGACGCGCTCGGCGTGGACGTGCTGGCCGGCAAGGACCACCTCGCCGTCGCCGTCGCCGAGTTCCAGGGGTTGGCCCACCGGCTCACCGAGATCACCGACCCGTCCGGGTTGACGTTCGTCGACGACACCCTGGCCACCAGCCCGTACGCGGCCATGCACGCCATCGACGCGTACGACGGGCGGCCGTTGACGGTGATCGTCGGGGGCAACGACCGAGGTCTGGACTACACGCCGCTGGCCGAGCACCTGGCCGAGCGGGAGCTGACCGTGATCGGGATCCCGGACAGCGGCGCCCGCATCGTCGAGGTGCTCGCCGGCCTGCCGAAGGTGCGTACCGAACTGGTCGACGACCTGGTGGCGGCGGTCCGGCTGTCCCGCGAGGTGACACCGGCCGGCGGGGTGGTGCTGCTCTCCCCGGCCGCGCCCAGTTACGGACGGTTCCGCAACTACGAGCACCGCTCCGAGGTGTTCGCCCAGGCCGTCGCCGACACCGCCCGCTGACTCAGCCCCGGTCGACCGGGCTGGGGTCCGGTGACCGCATCCCGGGCAGCAGCACTGTGTCGGCGGCGTCCTCGTGCTCGTTCTCGTCCTCGTCCGACGCGGGTTTCGTCGCGGCGCCGGTGGGAGGGTGGTCCTTGTCCGGAGTCCAGGCGAAAGCGAGTGCCCCGCCGATCAGGGCCAGCAGCATCCCGACCAGGAAGCCGCCCAGGTTCGAGGTCAACCAGGAGACCAGCCCGAGCACCAGCGAGATCACGGCGTAGAAGACCCGCTGCTGCGGGGTGGTGATCAGCAGGACGCCGCAGATCACGAGGATGGTGGGCACCAGGTATGCGGCGAGCCCCTGCGGTCCGATGTGCAGCAGCACCCCGAGCGGTGCGCGCAGGGTCGCCAGCATCTCGGCGCCCCCGAGGGCGATCAGCACTGCGGCGGTGAACGGGCGGGCCCGCCGCCAGCGGCGCCACCGCCCGCGGGTTTCGCGGACGGCCGGCGCCGTCTGGTGTTGTTCGGTGCTCATGTCAGCACCCGTCGGAGGTGAACGCCATGCGCAGGTTGGGCAGGTTGAAGACGGCAGCGGTGGTGGCGTAGTTGTTCTGCCGCAGGTTCTCGATGACGATCGAGTCCGCCTGCTGGGAGAAGACGCCGGGGTTACCCTTCACACCGGGCACCTTGTCCAGGGTGCTGGCGTCCTGCCCGATGTCGATGTTCCGGAAAGCGGCGTTGCCGGCGATCTCGTCGCCGTCGACCACAAGGGTCCGGGCGGTGACCGGTTTGTCGCCGTTGCCGGCGGTGATCTTGAGGAAGACACCGCCGAGGTTGATGCTCTGGCAGAGGTTGGTCAGCTCCGCCTTGTCGATCGCCGAGACCATCACCAGGACCTGTCCACCGGTGTCGCCCTGGTTGGGGCTGTCCGGGATCATCTGGTCGAGGGTGGCGAACTGCTCGAACCCGGTGCCGGTGAGCCTGTCGGCGGTGACCGTGAACGGCATGCCCGAGATGGCGAACTGCGCGCCCAGCACGCCCTGGGCGGTCAGCATGATCATGCCGGCGGCGCCCGCCACGACGATGCCGAACGTGGCGGCGAACCGACGCCAACGCGTGCCACTGCGCGGCGGCCCGGGTGCGACGGGTGTGGTTTCCTCCGACATGGCGGCTCCCCTTAAGATCGATTCATCGGCGACAATGGGAATTGCATCCCTGACCCGCGTTCTGTGGGCGCAGAGCCGAAGTTACCGCCGAGTAAAGGAGAGGTCAACGGCACGTGACGGCCATTTGGGCGGTATTTGTTAAATGTGGCCAAGGTGAGAAACCGCTGCGGTTTCCGACCGTGTGATCAGGAGGGGTGGGCCGGTGCGCATGGCGCGGTCGTACTCGGGCCGTCGTCCGGCCGTATCGGCCGGGTCGCCTGAATCGCGGCCTCGGTGCCCAGGAACGGCGCCATGGCCGCGTAGGTGAGCACCGGCAGCAGTTGCGGCAACTCCGCCGCCCGACCCCGCGCCACACGGCCGCGGACAGTGGCGTAGATGCCACCGACCACTGTGGACACCAGCTCGTCGCGGCCCACCTCGGCGAGCGCCGGCCCCGGGCCGGCGTCGACGAAGAACCGACGGAAGCTGGTGAGCAGCGCGTCGCGCTCGCGGCGGGCGTCGGGGCCGGCCGCGTCCACCTCGACGAGCGCCATCCGGGCGAACGCCGGAACGCTCGCCAGCACCTCCAGCAGGGTGCGCAGCGCGGCGCGTGCCGCGTCCGGCCAGGTCGGGCCAGCCTCGCGGTAGGCGTTCTCCATCAGTTGTGACACCACGGCGATCCCATGCCGGTACGCGGCGAGAAAGGCGTCCTCCTTGCCCGTGAACAGGGCGTAGAAGGCCGGCCGGGTCACGCCGGCGGCCTGGCAGATGTCGCTGACCCGGGCGTTGTCGTAGCCCTTCGTCGCCACCTCGTGCACGAGCCCGTCGAAGAGGCGGTCTCGCTGGGTCGCGGCCACGACCTCTGCGGAGACCCGTCGCGGGCCGCGCTTGATCGCGCGGTCCGGGTCGCGGCCCGGGCGTGCACCCGGCAGGGGCGCCGGCGCCGGCTGAGGGTGGCTCTGCGTGGTCAATTCATCGACCTCCGTTGATTCATTGACTTTGCGACCCTCCGGGGTTTATAACTTTCCTCACGCTCAGTTCGCTCCCCGTCACCTTTGGTGATCTCCCCGGATGGTCACCCTGACTCGTCGAAGGAGGGCTCGATGGCTGTCATTATCGCCGAACACGAACGCTCTCCCAATGCCGGAAAGGCGCAGGTGACGCGGCTTCGCCGCAGTGCACCACGCCGACCCGCCCGCTGATCCGCGGCACCTCCGTCACCCGCGCCCGACCCGACGGTCGCCCGGCGCCTCCACCACCACCGCCGTCCACCTCGGACGGCCACAATCGCCGCCCGGCGTGCCCGCCCGGCGGTGACCGCCTGCGCGGTCCGCTCGTTCCCGTCCCGCCACCGGAAGGAAGCACCATGCTCAGGTACGGAAAAATCGGCGGGGGTCTCGTCGCCCTCGCGCTGCTGACCGGTCTCGTAGCCGCCCCGCCAGCCTCCGCCGACCCGTCAGCCGCGCTCGCCGGCAACGTCCTGACCTACCCCACGGCTGGCGGCACCGCCGTCGCCGTCAACGACGTCATCCAGGCCAGCCTCAAGACCGGCACCAACGCCACCTTCTACAGCTCCACCTCGGGCACCACCGGCATCAAGTGCGCCGCGTCCAGCTTCAGCGCCAAGGTGCTCACCAACCCGACCGCCCCGGGCACCGCCACCGAGAGCCTCACCGCCCAGAGCTTCGGCACCTGCACCACCAACGTGTTCGGCACCACCGGGGTGCAGAGCATCGCCCTCAACAACCTGCCGTACGCCACCTCCGTCACCAGCGCCGGCGTGGTCAAGATCTCCGGCACCACGGCGGCGCCGGTGCAGAGCACCGTCGTGCTGAACTCGTTGCTCGGCACGATCACCTGCGTCTACCGGACCAGCACCAACAGCCTCACCGGCACGGCGGCCAACGCCACCAACTCGATCACCTTCACCAATCAGCCGTTCACCAAGTTCTCCGGCCCGTCCCTCTGCTTCGGCACCGCGTACTTCTCGGCGACGTACTCGCCGGTGCGCGACAGCACCAAGGGCAACGCCGCCGTCTACGTGAACTGACCATGCTCCACCGGGCCGGTGCGCGGGCGATCCGCCGTGCGCCGGCCCTCGACCATGCCCGGGTCAGCCGGCGACCAGCGCCGCGTGCAGGGCCCGCATCGACCGGACGGCCGAGCGGATCTCCTGCAGGTAGCGGCCGGGGCTGAGCGTCTGCTCCGGCAGCCGGGCCAGGCCGGGCAGGGTGGGGTCCACCCCGACGGTGTCGATCCCGCAGCCGTACGGCAGGGCCAGGGTGCGCAGCGCGTCGCAGTGCTGGAACGGCACGTAGATCGGCGCGGTGAGCATCAGCACCTGATCGCCCGGCGCGACCTGGGCGTGCCCGGCCCAGAAACGCTGCGTGTCCGCGGTGTGCGCCCGCCGCAGGTGCGGTTCGCTCGACGGCGCCGCCAGCACCCGTACCGGCGGCAGGCCCCTGGGGTGGTAGGTCCGCGACGACCAGGAGTGGTGCGGGTGGCCTGCGTCGACCCCGTCGCGCTCCGCCGGGACGGCCACCCCGAACGCCCGCCGGACCGCCGTGTCCAGTACGTCCACCTCGGTGTCGTCGGCCGGCAGGCCAGCGTCGGCCAGCGTCGCGCGTTCCCACTCGGACAGCGGCCGGAAGCTGCCCAGCACGGCCACCTCGCCGCCCACCGCCAGCCCGGCACGCAGCAGGTGCGCGGCGTAGGTGACGCGGCGCACGCAGGCGTGTGCCAGGCCGCCGAGCACCACCAGGTGGGCGTACGCGCCACGGGTCGGCGGCACCGGATGGACCAGCCCGAGCGCGGCTGCCGCGTCGAGCACCAGCGCGGCGGTGGCCGGATCGAGGTCGGGTTCGCGTGCGTCGGGCCGTTCCCGGCCACCCCGGAAGTCCCAGTGTCGGGCGGAGAACTCGTCCAGGAATCGAAGCACCTCGGTGAGATCGCCGTCGGGCCAGGCGCCGCCGAAGCGGGCGACCAGGCCGCGGAGCGGATCCGCGCAGACCCAGCCGGCGATGCCGGCGGCGGGCTCGCCCGGCGCACCGGCGGGCAGCGGTACGGGCAGCTCGGGCACCGCCGGATCGTACCGGGGAGTGGTTGTCGTCCCGTCGTACCCTGACAGCAGCCGGCGCCCGGGAGGTACCTCGATGGCCGATCTGCTTCGCCGATCCCGCCCCGGTCGGGTCGGTTCGGCGGGCGGGATCGTCCGGCTGCTGGCGCACACCGACCCGGTCGCGTTGGTCGGCATCCTGCTGTCCGTCTCGCTGTCCGTGACGTTGGACCTGACCAACGCGGCAACCGGCGTGGAGTCGTTGCTCGCTGGGCTGATGGGCACCACCATCTCGCTGCTGGTCGACTCGCTGGCCCGCGCCGAGCGCCGGTTCCACCTGCGGACGCTGCTGGAGGGGCCGCCGTGGCTGGTGCACGCCGTGCCGGAGGTGGTCACCGGCACCCGTGAGGCGGTCGAGCGGCATCCGGGCAGTCGGGTGGCCGAGGAGGCCCGCCGCCGGTTCGAACGGTTCCGCGCGGAGACCGAGCAACTGCGCGTCGGTCGGATCATCCGGCCCGGCGGCGACTGCCAGGACCTGCTCGGGGGCACCCGCGAGTGCCGACAGCGGTTGGACGCGGTGACGAACGTGATGCCGAGGGCCAGTGGCGAGCTGAGCTGGTGGCGCAGCGAGATCGGCCGGCACTACTGGGCGACGAACATCGAGGCGCTGGCTCGTGGCGTCCAGGTCACCCGGATCTTTCTGCACGCTGGGCTCACCGACGAGCTGACCGACCTGGTGCGGGCGCAGCGGCGGGCCGGGGTGCGGGTGGGTCTGTTGCCGTGGGGCGTGGTCGACGCGTCCCGGCACGTCAACCTGACGCTGTGGGACGGTACGGCGTGCTGGGAGGGTCGGATGAGCGCGCACGGCGAGATCACCGAGAACCAGTTCTCGGTGAATGCCGGGGATCTGGCCCGGCTGACCGACGTCTTCGAGGTCTGCGTCGAGGCGGCGACCTTCCTCGACTGACCGCGACCGGAGGGTGTGCCCCCGATGACCGTTCAGGCCGTGCTGCTGGTGACCGCGGTTGTCTGGGCGGTCAGCCTGATCCGATCGGTACGACTGCGGGCGCTCGTCTACAGTCTTCCGCTGCCGATGACGCTGGCCCTGATGAGCACCGGGCACCGGGTTGAGGGCGCGCAACTGCTCGGGGTGCTCGGCCTCAACCTGTTCTTCGTCGTCGTGACAGTCACCCACCACCGGCTGCGCTGGCCGATCCTGCTCGCCGACGCCGCCGGGATCGTCGCGTACGTGGCGTTCAGCGCCGTCCTGCTCGCCGTGCCGGTGCCGTTCGAGTTGGCGTTGGCCGGGTCGGTGACGCTGTGGGGGCTGGCCATGCTGCTGCTACGCCGAAACCGCCCCGCCGCGTCGCCGCAACCGTCGGGCCCGCTCGCGGCGCAGGGGCGTCGGATGCCGGCGCCGGTCAAGCTGCTGGTGATCCTGGTGGGCGCGACACTCACCGGGCTGCTCGGCGAGGTGCTGCGCGCCATGGTGGTGACGTTTCCGTACTCGGGGGTGCTGGTGGCCGTCGAGGGTCGCCGAGACCTGGTGGCGTTCACGCGGCACTTCGCCCGCAACAGCCTGGCGCTCGTTGGTTTCCTCGCCGCGTACCACTGGTGGCAGGACCATTCGACGGTCGCCGCGCTGGTGGCCGGCTGGTTGGCGTTCACGATGCTGGCCGTGGCGCTGCACGCGTCGACGTCCTTGGGCGTGGTTCGGCGTCGGGCCGCGCTGGGCGCCGCCGGACGAGGCGTGCCGGGTGTCTGACGCACTGTCAGGAGCGGATGCCTGCTGCGCTACACAGTGGCAGTTGTTCGCCTCGGCTGGCGGTGGGAGCGTGCGGTATCCACGAACGCCGCTGAAGGGTTGCCACGATGACCGACGACCTGCTGGCCCGGCACCGGGCCGTGCTCCCGTCCTGGATGCCGCTGTACTACGCCGAGCCGATCGAGCTGGTGTCCGGCTCGGGCCGCCGGGTCACCGACGCGCAGGGTCGCAGCTACCTGGATTTCTTCGGCGGGGTGCTGACCAACATGATCGGGTACGACATCCCGGAGATCCGGGAGGCCGTCGAGCGGCAGTTGGCCACCGGCATCGTGCACACCTCGACGCTCTACCTGATCCGCCAACAGGTGGAGCTGGCCGAGAAGATCGCCCAGCGCTCCGGCATCCCGGACGCCCGGGTGTTCTTCACCAACTCCGGCACGGAGGCGAACGAGGCGGCGCTGCTGGTCGCCACCAACCACCGCCGATCGCACCAGGTCCTGGCCGTGCGCAACAGTTACCACGGCCGGTCGTACGCGGCGATGGGGGTCACCGGCAACCGCAACTGGTCGGCCAGCGGCCTCAACCCGCTCCAGGTGGCCTGGCTGCACTCGGGCGACCGGGTGCGCGGGCTGATGGCCCGGCTCAGCCCCGACGAGCAGGTCGACGCGGCGGTGGAGGACCTGCGCGAGGTGCTGGCCACCCAGACCGCCGGTGACGTGGCCGCGCTGATCGCCGAACCGATCCAGGGCGTGGGCGGGTTCGTGCACCCGCCGGACGGGCTCTTCGCCGGCTGGAAGAAGGTCCTCGACGAGCACGGCATCCTGTTCATCGCCGACGAGGTGCAGACCGGCTGGGGGCGTACCGGGGAGCACTTCTGGGGTTACCAGGCGCACGGCGTCACCCCGGACCTGCTCACCTTCGCCAAGGGCATCGGCAACGGCTTCGCCCTCGCGGGGGTGGTCGGTCGGGCCGAGGTGCTGGAGTCGGTGGCGGCCATCAGCTTCTCCACCTTCGGTGGCAACCCGATCTCCACGGCGGCCGGCAACGCGGTGCTCGACTATCTCCTGGAGCACGACCTCCAGGCGAACGCGGCCCGCGTCGGCGCGATCCTCGCCGACGGCCTGCGGTCCGCGGTGGGTGGGCTCGACTGCGTCGCCGAGGTACGCGGAAAGGGGCTGATGCTCGGCGTCGAGTTCGTTCGGCCGGGCACCAGCGAACCGGACCCGGTGTTGACCAACCGGGTCTTCGAGGCCGCCCGGGAGGGTGGTCTGCTGGCCGGCAAGGGCGGCCTGCACGGCAACGTGCTGCGGATGGGTCCACCGTTGACGCTGACCGAGGCGGAGGCCCGGGAGGGCCTGGCGATCCTCGTCGACGCGATCCGCTCGTGCGCGGGGGTGGCGGCATGAGCATCGGTCACTTCATCGACGGCAAGCGGGTCGGCGGCACGTCGGCGCGGCGCGGCGACGTGTTCGATCCGGCGACCGGTCGCCGTACGGCCGAGGTCGAGCTGGCCTGCACCGCGGACGTCGACGTCGCGGTGCAGGCCGCCGCCCGCGCGGCGCGGGCCTGGCGGGACGCGTCGTTGGCGAAGCGCTCGGCGGTGCTGTTCGCCTTCCGGGAGTTGGTGCACGCCCGCCGGGACCGGCTTGCCGAGGTGATCACCGCCGAGCACGGCAAGGTGCTCGCCGACGCCGCGGGCGAGGTGCAGCGCGGCCTGGAGGTCATCGAGTACGCGTGTGGGCTGCCGTCGGCGCTGCGCGGCGCGTTCAGCGAGAACGTGTCGACCGAGGTCGACTCGTACACGATCCGGCAGCCGCTCGGGGTGGTGGCGGTGATCTCGCCGTTCAACTTCCCGGTGATGGTGCCGCTGTGGTTCGTGCCGGTGGCGGTGGCCTGCGGCAACGCGGTGGTGCTCAAGCCGAGCGAGAAGGACCCGAGCGCGTCGCTGTTGCTGGCGGAGTGGTTCGCCGAGGCGGGCCTGCCCGACGGGGTGCTGAACGTGGTGAACGGTGACAAGGAGGCGGTCGACGCGTTGCTGGACCACCCGGAGGTGCGGTCGGTGTCGTTCGTCGGCTCCACCCCGATCGCCCGGTACGTCTACCAGCGCGGGACGGCCGCCGGTAAGCGGGTGCAGGCGCTCGGTGGGGCGAAGAACCACATGGTGGTGCTCCCGGACGCCGACCTGGACCTGGCCGCCGACGCGGCGGTCAACGCCGGGTTCGGTTCCGCGGGGGAGCGGTGCATGGCCATCTCGGTGCTGGTGGCGGTGGAGCCGGTGGCGGACGAGTTGGTCGAGCGGATCGCCGAGCGGATGGCCGGTCTGCGCACCGGCGACGGTCGACGGGGCTGCGACATGGGCCCGCTGGTGACCGCCGCCCACGCGGCGAAGGTGCGCTCCTACGTGGACGCGGGTGTGGCCGCCGGCGCGGTGCCGGTGGTGGACGGGCGGGACGTGACGCCGGACGGCGACCCGGACGGTTTCTGGCTCGGCCCGACGCTGTTCGACAGGGTGACCCCGGACATGTCGATCTACACCGACGAGGTCTTCGGACCGGTGCTGAGTGTGGTCCGGGTCGGCTCGTACGACGAGGCGGTGGAACTGGTCAACGCCAGCCCGTACGGCAACGGCACGGCGATCTTCACCAACGACGGCGGCGCGGCCCGCCGCTACCAGCACGAGGTGGAGGTGGGCATGGTCGGGATCAACGTGCCGATTCCGGTGCCGATGGCGTACCACTCGTTCGGCGGCTGGAAGTCGTCGCTCTTCGGTGACCTGCACGCGCACGGTGAGGACGGGGTGCGGTTCTTCACCCGGGGCAAGGTCGTCACCAGTCGCTGGTTGGATCCCCGACACGGTGGGGTCAACCTCGGGTTCCCCACCCAGACCTGAGCAGTCGCAGCACGCCCGCCCCGGCCAGGTACGCCACCAGCGCCGGGACGGGCGTGCCGAGCGGCTCGGGCGCCTGCTGCGGTGTGGCGCTGTTGATCAGCAACGCGGCCACCACGGCGGCGTAGCCGGCCACCGCCAACGCCGCCCGGGCGGGGCTGCCCCGACCGGTCCGGCGTCCGGTGCGGTGCCGGGCGCTGCGCGCCTCCACCGGGCCGAAGATGGCGACGAGCGCCACCAGGACGGCGCTGAGCAGCAGCAGCCAGGGCACCCGCCAGGCCCACCAGGCGGCCGTGTCGACCGCCGGGGCGGGCAGCGTCCCGACCGCGTCGAGCATCCCGATCAGCAGGATCGCGGCAGTGAGGTGCCAGAGGAAGACGGTCAGCACCACCAGGTTGACCCCGATCACCAGCTGCCACGGCCCGGTGCGCCGTAGCAGCCGCTCCGCCGGGCCGCGCAGCAGCAGGATCACCCCGAGCTGGCCGGCGGCGACGGCCAGCAACGCGAGGCTGGGCGGCGCGCTGTTGTCGAACCGTTCGTCGGGCACCTTGAGCATGACCACGGGCCACGGGCCGAGCACGGTGAGCAGCAGCGCCGCACCCATCCCAGCGGTCAGGAACATCAGGCCGGCCCGGCGGGAGGTGGGCAGCCGTCGTCGGCGTACCCCGGGACGGTCGGGTGTCGACGGCCCGGCGGCGTCGGCCTCGGCGGGTGGTGGCGCGGTCTGGCCAGCCGGGCCGGTCGACGGCTGCGGCGGCGCGGCCCGACCGGCGGGCGGCACGGTGCGGGTGTCGTGCCAGGCGAAGCCGAGCTGGTGGACGGCGAGCCATCCGAACAGGTAGTTGCCGTAACTCAGCTCCTCCGGCCCGATCAGCCGGCCGAGGTCGCCGAGGCCGACCAGAACCACCAGGACCAGCGGCACGGCCAAGCCGAGACGGCGGTGCAGCGCGTACATCGCCGGGGTGAGCACGACCGCCGCCAGGTAGGCGACCAGGAACCAGAGCGGAATGGTGGCGAACCAGACGACCTCGCGGATCCGGGTCGGCTCGGCACCACGCAGCCAGGCGGCCGCCGCCGCGGCGGTGAGCACCAGCAGCAGTGTGCTGGTGGGGCGGACCAGGCGGGCACTGCGGTCGATCAGCCAGCCGGGTGCGTCGCCGCCGCGGGCCCGCAGCCGGGTCAGTGAGGCCGCGTTGGCGTACCCCCCGACCAGGAAGAAGACCGGCATGACCTGGGCCAGCCAGGTCAGCGGGTACGCCCAGCGCAGGTCGCCGAGTGCGGAGTGGCCGGTGGCCTGCCCGGCGGCGTCGCGCCCGATCACCGTGACGCTCCAGTGTCCGAAAACGACCATGGTGATGGCGAGCGCGCGGAGCAGGTCGACGTACCGTTCCCGCCCAGCCGGGGTGTGCTCGGCCAGCTGGCGCAGACGGCGCATCGCCTCAGGCTAGGCGACCCGGCGACGGCTGGTGGTGATAACGGTTCGACAGTCAGGACTTGAAGTCCGGGCCCGGCTGTCGTAGAAATTCTTCAGCAACAGAGCATGAACTGAAGAGAATCACCGCGCCTCGCGCGGCGGACGCCTCCCCCCACACCGGCGGCCGCCCGACCCGACCCGAGGAGAACCCATGAACAGGCGTGACATCCTGCGGCGCAGCGCCGCCGCCGGCCTCCTGGCCACCCCCGCCGCCGGCCTGCTGTCCGGCTGCGCCACCAGCGGTGGCGGTGACAAGAACGATGCCGAGACCTACCAGGGCACCAAGAGCGCCCAGAACCCGCTCGGCGTGAAGGAGGACGCCCCACTCGAGGTGGTGATCTTCGGCGGCGGGTTCGGTGAGGAGTACGCCAAGGCCCACGAGGCCATGTACACCGAGAAGTACCCGAAGGCGAAGATCAAGCACTCCTCCACCCAGGAGATCAGCAAGACTCTCCAGCCACGCTTCGTCGACGGCACCCCGCCCGACGTGGTCAACAACTCCGGCTCCGGCCAGATCGACTTCAACGGGCTGGTCAGCCAGAACGCCCTCGCCGGCCTCGACGAGCTGCTGGCCGCCCCGAGCCTCGACATCCCCGGCAAGACGGTCAAGGAAACCCTGCTGCCCGGCGCCGTCGAGGTCGGCTCCTACGACGGCAAGTTCCTGGTGCTCAACTACACCTACACCGCCTACGGCATCTGGCACTCCGCCAAGCTCTTCGCCGACCGCGGCTGGTCGTACGCGAAGACCTGGGACGACCACATCGCGCTCTGCAAGCAGATCAAGGCCGCCGGCATCGCCCCCTGGACGTACGCCGGCCTGCACCCGCGCTACATGAGCTGGCCGCTGATCTCCACCGCCATCAAGCTCGGTGGCCCGTCGGTGGCGACCGCCATCGACAACCTGGAGCCGAACGCCTGGAAGTCCGACTCGATGCGGACCGCCGCCGACGCCTGGCATCAGATCGTGAAGGACAAGTACATCCTGGACGGCTCGTCCGGCCTGGACCACAAGCAGTCGCAGACCGCCTGGTGCCAGGGCAAGGCCGCCTTCATCTCCTGCGGCTCCTGGCTGGAGAGCGAACAGAAGGACGTCACCCCGGCCGGGTTCAACATGACCATTCAACCGACGCCGAGCCTGGGCAGCGGTGACAAGCTGCCGTTCGAGGCGATCCGAGGTACTGCCGGGGAACCGTTCATGGTGCCCGCCAAGGCCCGCAACGTCGCCGGCGGCCTGGAGTACTTCCGGACCATGCTCTCCAAGAAGGGCGCCCAGGACTTCACGAAGAAGGTCGCCAGCCTCACCGTGGTCGCCGGCGCCACCGAGGGTGTCGAGCTGCCGTACGGGCTGAGCACCGTGGTCAAGGCCCTCGACGCGTCCGGCGCCAACGGCTTCAACTGGGTCTACAACAACTTCTACCGCAAGTTGGAGCGCAACCTCGTCGACGCCGCGTGCGGCGAGTTCTTCAGTGGCCGGATCGGCCCCGCGGAGTTCCTCGAGCAGTGCCAGAAGGGCGCCGACTCGATCGCCCAGGACAGCTCGATCAAGAAGTACAAGCGAGCGGCCTGACCGCCTGGCCGGTGGGGGAGACGCCCTTCCCCACCGGCCGTACCCCCTCGGAGAGGTCCACCTCGTGAAACATGGCAAGTGGCCGCTGATCGTCACGTTCCTGGTGCCGCCGGTGCTGCTGTACGTCTTCTTCGTCGTCTCGCCGTACCTCCAGGCGTTCCAGATCTCCACCACCGACTGGCTCGGCTACTCGGCCGACGCGAACCCGGTCGGCCTGGCCAACTTCAAGGCCCTCTGGCACGACGACTACGTGTGGAACGCGCTGAAGAACAACGTGATCCTGTTGGCTCTCGTGCCGGTGCTGACCATCGTGCTGGGGCTCTTCTTCGCCACCATGCTCGCCATGGGCGGGCGCAAGGGCAGCGCCGGCGTGACCGGCGTACGCGGTGGCGCGCTCTACCGCACCGTCTACTTCTTCCCGCAGGTGCTCTCCGTGGTGATCATCGCGCTGCTCTGGAAGGAGGTGTACCACCCCAACAAGGGGCTGCTGACCAGCGCACTGCATGGTCTCGGCCTGCCCTCGCCGACCTGGCTCGGCGACCCGGCGACCGCCTTCTGGTGCGTCCTGGCGGTGATGGTGTGGAGCAACGTCGGCTTCTACGTGGTGCTGTTCGGCGCGGCGATGTCGGCAGTGCCGAAGGAGATCTACGAGGCGGTGCTGCTCGATGGCGCGTCCCGGTTCACCACCCTGCGTCGGGTCACCCTGCCGCTGCTCTGGGACACCGTCCAGGTCGCCTGGGTCTACCTGGCCATCTTCGCCCTGGACGGGTTCATCCTGGTGCAGCTCATGACCAACGGCGGCCCGAACTTCTCCACCGACGTGATCGGCGTACGGATGTACGACACCGCCTTCGGCAGCGAGACCAAGTTCGGCTACGCCTCGGCGATCGGCGTGGTGATGTTCTTCTTGACCCTCTCGGTGGCGGTGCTGTCGCTGCGCATCGGCCGGCGCGAACGGATCGAGTACTCGTGACCACTCTGGATCAGCCCACCACGACCGCCCCGACCCCGGTCGTCCGCCGGGACCGCCCGGTGCGCCGGGAACTCGGCGTGGCCAACACCCTCTCGCACGGCTTCCTGCTGGTCTGGGGTCTGCTCACCGTCCTGCCACTGCTGTGGATGTTCATCAGCTCGTTCAAGACCAACGGTGAGATCCTCGCCGACCCGTGGAGCCTCCCCGGCGCGTTGCACCTGGACAACTGGGCGCGGGCCTGGACCGGCGCGCACATCGGCCGGTACTTCCTGAACAGCATGGTGGTGGTCGCCGGTTCGGTCAGCCTCACCATGCTGATGGGGGCCACCGCCGCGTACGTCTTCGCCCGCTACGAGTTCCGGGGTCGCCAGGTCGTCTACTACCTCTTCGTCGGCGGCCTTATGTTCCCGGTGTTCCTCGCCCTGGTGCCGCTCTTCTTCGTGGTCCGCAACGCCGGCCTCTTCAACACCTGGCTCGGGTTGATCCTCGTCTACGCGGCGTACTCGCTGCCGTTCACGGTGTTCTTCCTGACCGCGTTCTTCCGGACCCTGCCGACGTCGGTGGCGGAGGCCGCGCTGGTCGACGGCTGCGGCCACTTCCGGCTCTTCTTCCGGGTGATGCTGCCGATGGCACGTCCGGGACTGATCAGCGTGGCGATCTTCAACTTCCTCAGCCACTGGAACCAGTTCCTGCTGCCGCAGGTGCTGTTGCAGGGCGACGAGTCCAAGTGGATGCTGGCCCAGGGGCTGTTCGCGCTCTCGGTCAGTCAGGGCTACGCCGGTGACTACGCCCGGCTGTTCGCCGGACTGAGCATCGCGGTGCTCCCGGTGCTCGCCGTGTACGTGGCGTTCCAGCGTCAGGTGCAGGCTGGCCTGACCGCCGGCCAACTCAAGTAGCGGCCCGCCACCCTGACCGATAACGACCACCCGGTGTGCGGCCCGAACACGACCTCCCGCCCGACCCGGCCGCGACCCTCCGCCCGGTCCGCCCGACCCCCTCGCCCGGTCATGATCGTGCTCGATCCTGGATGTGGTCCCCTCCTCGTGGCACGAGGCCACTACTTCCTGGTTCGAGCGCGATCATGACCGGCGCGCCCGGGCCCCATGCGCGAGCGCGGGGGCGGTGGGGGCGCGGGGCGGCCAGGTGCTGGCGGCCGGGTGGTGGGGCGTGGTGGGTCAGGGGGTGGGGAAGAGACGGGCGTGCAGGGCGGCGGGGTCGGTGACCTCGGGTAGGCCGCGGGCGGCGAGCCAGGCCGCGGCGGCGGCCCCGTCTGCGGCGGTACGCACCGGCGCGTCCGGCCAGCGTCGGGCGATCTCGGCCCGGACGGCGGTGGCGAGCGGGGTGTCCGCGGTGAGCAGGCCACCGCCGAGCACGACGGGTGTCACCGCCCCGGCGGTGCGGATGCGACTCACGCTCTCGGTCAGGTGCGCGGCGGCTTCGGTGATCAGCGCGGTGGCGACCGGGTCGCCGTGGGTGGCGGCGTCGACGACCAGCGGTGCGAGCCGGGCGAGTTCGACGGGGGGTCGACGGGTCACCGTCTGGATGGTGGCGTCGACGGTGTCCCGGGGGCGGGCGGCGATGTCGGCGCTGCCCAGCAGTTCGGTGAGGACGGTCGTGGCCAGCGCGCCTGGGGCACGCCCCGCGTCGAGATCGGCGAGTAGCCGGCGTACCGCTTCCCGGCCGAGCCAGAAGCCGGAGCCGGCGTCGCCGAGGAGCCAGCCGTGGCCGTCGGCGATCCGGTCGAGCCGCAGGTCGTGGACCTGCGCGGTGATTGCCCCCGTGCCGGCGATGAGGATGGTGCCGTCCGGGGCGGCGGTGCCGGAGGCGTAGGCGACCAGGGCGTCGCCGTGCACCTCGTACGGGCAGCGCAGGCCGGCGTCGCGCCAGGCCTGGTCGAAGGCGGCCCTTCCGGCCGGGTCGGCGAGCAGCCGGCCCGCTCCGGCGAGACCGATGGTGCCGGCGGCGGCCCGCGCCGGGTCGACGTCGGCGAGCGCCTCGCGCAGTGCGGTCAGCAGTTCGGCGGCGGCGCGTTCGGCGCCGTGACTGGTGGGGTTGCCGCCGCCGGCGCGGCCGGTGCCGACGCGGTGCCCGGTGAGGGTGAGGACGGTCGCCCGGGTGGACGTACCGCCGACGTCGAGCCCCACCACGACGGTGTCGGACATCGGCACGGGTCTCCTTGCGTGGAACGGCGATCTGGCTTGTTCATGCTGGTCGGCGGCGTGGTGCGGGGCAAGTGGTGGGGGCCGTGCGGGGCTGTGCGCCGGGTAACAGTTTGAAAACTTCGCCCACGGTCTTGACATAGAGGGGCGTCTAGTAAGAACTTTTACCACTAACGGTTAACAGTCTTTTCGGAAAGTTGAGGCGACTCATGGTTGATCACGAGGTGGACACCGCCGCTGGGACCGCGGTGGTCGACGCCGACGTGATCGACCGCAGAACCTCGCCCTCCGACGGGGTGCTGGCAAGGGTGCGCAACGGGCTCGGGGAGTTGACCGGCGCCCTGCACCGGGTCGCCGAGCACGTGCTCAGCGACCCGGAGGCCGCCGCCCGATCGACAATCGTGGAGCTGGCCGAGCGCAGCGGCACCTCACCGGCGACCATCACCCGGTTCTGCCGGGCGATGGGCTTCGAGGGGTACGCCGACCTGCGACTGGGCATCGCTTCCGAGACCGGGCGGGCGCGCTCGGCCGGTTGGACGGTCGACATCGGACGGGAGATCCAGCCGAGCGACCCGCTCGCCCGGGTGCTCGACCAGATCATGGCCGCCGACACCCGAGCCATGCACGACACCGCCACCCTGCTCGACCTCGGCGAGGTGGAGCGGGCCGCCGTGGCGATCGCCGGCGCCAGCCGGGTCAACATCTTCGGCGCCAGCGGCAGCGCCCTGGTCGGCGAGGAGATGCAGTTCAGTCTGCACCGCATCGGGGTGGCGGCGTGGGCGTGGAACGACGTGCACGAGGGGCTGGCCAGCGCCGCCCTGCTGCGACCGGGGGATGTGGCGCTCGGCATCTCGCACACCGGGCAGACCCGGGAGACCATCGAGATGCTCGCCGAGGCGGGCAGCCGGGGCGCCACCACGCTCGCGCTCACCGGCTTCCCCCGCTCGCCACTGGCCGAGCTGGCCGACATCGTGCTGCTCACGGCCAGCCAGGCGACCACCTTCCGGCCGGACGCGCTCTCCGCCCGGCACCCCCAGCTGGTGGTGCTCGACCTGCTCTACATCGCCGTCGCCCAACGCACGCACGACCGCGCGCACGCGGCCTTCCGGCGGACCGCACAGGCCGTCGACGGACACAAGTCGGCGAAGCGGCCGCCGGGAAGCCACCCGCCGCAGCCGACACGAGGTTTCCCGACAGCATCCGAGGGAGCCGACTCATGATCAGCGCCCAGGGGTACGCGGACGCCGTCCGCCCGGTGCTCGACCGGCTGCTCGACTCGGAGGCCGACGGGATCACCCGGGCCGCCGACCTGATCGCCACCAGCCTGCGCGACGGCGGCGTGCTCCAGGCGTTCGGCGCCGGGCACTCGGAGGCGTTCGCCGCCGAACTGGTCGCCCGGGCCGGCGGGTTGGTCCCCACCAACCGGCTCTCGGTACGGGACCTCGTGATGCACGGTGACGCCCCGCGCGACGTGCTCGCCGACCCCAAACTGGAACGTGACCCCTCCATCGCCCACCAGATCTACGCGCTCGCGGCGCCCCAGCCGCGCGACGTGTTCGTGGTGGCGTCCCAGTCCGGCATCAACGGCTCGGTGGTCGAGCTGGCGGCGCTGGTCACCGAGCGCGGTCACCCGTTGATCGCGGTCACCTCGGTCGAGCACACCGCACGGGTGGCGCCACGGCACCCGTCCGGGCATCGGCTCGCCGACCTCGCCGACGTCGTGCTGGACAACGGCGCGCCGTACGGCGATGCACTGCTGCCGCTCGAGGGCGGCGGCGCGGTCTGTGCGGTCTCCTCGGTCACCACGGCGCTGCTGGCGCAGCTGCTGACCGCGGAGGTCGTACGACGGTTCCACCAGGCCGGAGAGGTACCCCCTATCTACCTCTCCGCCAACGTCCCCGGAGGGGACGAGCACAACCTCGCCCTCGAGTCGCGGTACGCCGGACGTCTCCGGCGTACCGCATGACCCGAATTCCACAAGGAGAGACGACGATGTCGATTACCCCCGAACACCCGGCCGCACTCGACCGTCGCACGGTGCTGCGTCGCGCCGCCGCCGTGGGCATGCTCGCCACTCCGGCCATCGGCCTGCTCGGTGCCTGCGCCACCAGCAGCAACGACGGCGACAACGAGCAGGTCGCCGGCGGCACGAAGAGCGAGAAGAACCCGCTGGGCGTCAAGGAGGACGCCGCGATCGAGGTGGTCATCTTCAACGGTGGCTACGGCGAGAAGTACGCCACCGACGTGCACGAGCCGCTGTACAAGAAGGCGTTCCCCAAGGCGGAGGTCAAGCACCAGGCCACCCAGGCCGTCTCCACCGTGCTCCAGCCGCGGTTCGCCTCCGGTAACCCGCCGGAGTTCGTGAACAACTCGGGCGAGAAGCTGATGGACTTCGGCGCGCTCGTGGCCGACGGTCAGCTCCAGGACCTCACCGAGCTGTGGGACGCGCCGTCGGTCGACGACCCGACGAAGAAGGTCCGCGACACGGTGGTGCCCGGCACCATCGAGGCGGGCTCGTTCAACGGCAAGCCGTACGTCCTGTACTACGTCTCCACGGTCTTCGGCATCTGGTACTCGGGCAAGCTGTTCAAGGACAACGGCTGGGCGCCGGCGAAGAACTGGGAAGAGTTCATCGCCCTGCTCACGGCCATCAAGGCCAAGGGCATCACCCCGTACGGCTACGCCGGTGCGAACGCGGCCTACTACCAGTGGAACGTGATCCTCACCCACGCCGCCAAGATCGGCGGCGTGGACGTGCTGAAGAACATCGACAACCTGGAGGACGGCGCCTGGCAGCAGGACGCCGTGAAGCAGGCGGCCACCGCGTGGGCCGAGGTCGGCGCGAAGTTCAGCGACAAGAGCTTCGAGGGCCTCAAGCACACCGACGTGCAGCTGCGGCAGAACCAGTACAAGGTGGCCCTCTACCCGAGCGGTGACTGGCTGGAGGGCGAGCAGAAGAAGGACACGCCGGCCGGCTTCGACTACCAGCTCATGCCGGTGCCGAGCATGTCCGCCTCGGACAAGCTGCCGGCCACCGCGCTGCGGGCCACCGCCGGTGAGGGCTACTTCGTCTCGGCGAAGAGCAAGAACCCCAAGGGTGGCCTGGAGTACATGCGCCAGATGCTGTCCAAGGAGGGCGCGAAGGGCTTCACCGAGGTCGTCAAGGCCCCGACCGTGGTCCCCGCCGGTTCGGAGGGCTTCGCCTTCCCGCCCGGTGTGGCCAGCTCGCAGGCCGCGCTCAAGGCGGCCGGTCAGGACGTGTTCAACCTGTACTTCGACGGCTGGTACAAGGAGCTCGACACGGAGGCGCGGACCGCCACCAACGAGCTGATGTTCGGCCGGATCAACGCGGACGCCTTCGTGGAGCGGATCCAGAAGCGTGCCGACGCGATCAAGAAGGACAGCTCCGTCGCCAAGTTCAAGCGCTGATCGATCGGAGCTAGGGTCATGCGGCACGGCAAGTATCCATTCGTGATCGGGTTCCTGTTCGCCCCGGTCGCGCTGTACGTGACATTCGTGATCTGGCCGTACGCGCAGGCGTTCCAGATCTCGATGACCAACTGGCGGGGGCTCTCCGCCCCGCAGTGGGTGGGCTTCGACAACTACCGGAGGTTGCTCGACGACGGGGCCTTCTGGAAGGCGGTCCAGCACCACGGCGTACTGCTGCTTGCCCTGCCGCTGATCACTATCGCCATCGCCCTGTTCTTCGCCTTCCTGCTCAACGTGGGCGGCAAGAGCAGCGGTGGTCAACGCCAGGGGGTCTGGGGGGCGAAGTTCTACCGGGTGGTGTTCTTCTTCCCCCAGGTCCTGGCGGTGGCCATCATCGCGGTGTTGTTCCAGATGGTGTACCGGCCGAACGAGTCCGGTCTGATCAACGGCGTACTGATGAAGTTCGGCCTGGAGCCGATCCTCTTCCTGGTGAAGCCGAACCTGGCCCTCTGGTCGATCATCGCGGTGCTGGTCTGGCAGGCGGTCGGCTTCTACGTGGTGCTCTTCTCGGCGGGGATGGCCTCCATTCCCGGTGAGATCTACGAGGCCGCCGAGATGGACGGGGCGTCGAAGGTGACCCTGTTCTTCCGGGTCACCCTGCCGCTGCTGTGGGACACCCTCCAGGTGGCCTGGGTCTACCTCGGGATCGCGGCGTTCGACGCGTTCGCCATCGTGGCGGTGCTCTCGGTGGACGGTGGCGGCCCGGACGGCGCCACCACAGTGCTGGCCATGGAGATCTACCGCAACGCGTTCGTCTACTCGAAGTACGGCTACGCCTCGGCGATGGGCGTGGCGTTGTTCTTCCTCACCCTCACGTTCGCGGCGCTGACGCTGCGGCTCACCAAGCGGGAAAGCGTGGAGTACTGATGAATCCGCAGTCGACGCTGCCGCCCCCGGCGGCGCTGCCGCCGAAGACCGGTGACCCGTCCGCCCCCGCCGGGCCGGGGCGCAAGGGCCCCCGCTCGGAGGTACGGTTCTTTGCCAGCCTGGGGCACGTCGCGCTCGCCGTCTGGGCGGTGATCGTGATCGTGCCGATCCTCTGGACCTTCCTCGCCGCGTTCAAGAACACCAGCGAGATCTTCAGCAGCCCGTGGACGCTCCCGGCGGAGCTGCGCTGGGAGAACTTCTCCCGGGCCTGGACCAAGGCGCACGTCGGGCGGTACTTCCTGAACAGCGTGATCGTGGTGTCGTGCAGCACCTTCCTCACCATGCTGCTCGGCTCGATGGCCGCGTACGTGCTGGCCCGCTACAAGTTCTGGGGCAACCGGGCGGTCTACTTCCTCTTCGTCTCGGGGTTGGCCTTCCCGGTCTTCCTGGCTCTGGTGCCGCTCTTCTTCGTGGTGAAGAACCTGGGTCTGCTGGACACCCACACCGGCGTGGTGCTGGTCTACACCGCGTACTCGTTGCCGTTCACCGTGTTCTTCCTGGCGGCGTTCTTCAAGACGCTGCCGTCGTCGGTGGCCGAGGCGGGGATGATCGACGGCTGTGGGCACAGCCGGCTGTTCTTCCAGGTGATGATGCCGATGGCGAAGCCGGGCCTGATCAGCGTCGCGATCTTCAACATCATCGGTCAGTGGGCGCAGTACCAGCTCCCGTTGGTGCTGCTCTCCAACGCCAAGGACAAGTGGGTGCTCACCCAGGGCATCGCCGACATCTCGGTCAACGCCGGCTACGAGGCGGACTGGTCCGGGTTGTTCGCCGCGCTGACCATCGCCATCCTCCCGATGATCCTCGTGTACGCGCTGTTCCAGCGTCAGATCCAGGCCGGCCTCACCTCCGGTGCCGTGAAGTAGGGCGTCTCACCGCTCGTCGACGCGGGTGTGCCAGGAGCGCCACAGGGCCGCGTACGCGCCACCGGCCGCCACCAGCTCGTCATGGCTGCCGATCTCGGTGATCCGGCCGTCCGCGAGCACGGCGACCCGGTCGGCGTCGTGCGCGGTGTTGAGCCGGTGCGCGATCGCGATGACGGTCCGTCCGGAGAGCACCGCGGCCAGCGCGCGCTCGGTCCGTCGGGCGGTGGACGGGTCGAGCGCCGCTGTCGCCTCGTCCAGGATCAGGGTGTGGGGGTCGGCGAGCACCAACCGGGCCAGCGCGAGCTGCTGGGCCTCGGCCGCACCGAGCTGACGGGCCCCGTCGCCGAGCGGGGTGTCCAGGTCGTCGGGGAGCGCGGCGAACCAGTCGGCACCGACCGTGGCGAGCGCGGCGCGCATCTGGTCGTCGGAGGCGTCGGGCGCGGCGAACGAGAGGTTGTCGCGTACCGAACCGATGAAGACGTGGTGCTCCTGGGTGACCAGGGCGATCCGGCGGCGGCGCTCGGCCGGGTCGAGGTCGGTGACCGGGCAGCCGCCGATGCTGACGACACCCTGCCGTGGCGCGTCGATCCCGGCCAGCAGCCGGGCCAGTGTGGACTTGCCGGCGCCGGACGGGCCGACGACGGCCAGCCGCTCGCCGGGCTGCACCTCCAGGTCGATGCCGTGCAGCACGTCCGGCCCGTCGGAGTAGGAGAACCGTGCCCCCCGCACGACGAGCCGCTCGCCTGGGGACGAGTTCGTCGTGCCGGGCGGTTCCGGCGGAACCATGCCGACACCGAGCACCCGGGCGTACGACGCGAAGCCGCGTTGCGCCTGCTCGGTCCACTGCAACAGGCGGTCCAACGGGTCGATCGCCTGTTGCAGGTAGAGCGCGGCGGCGACCACCGCGCCGAGCGACACCATGTCCCGGGCCAGCAGGTAGCCCCCGACGAGCAGGACCATGGCGACCGGCAGCGGGTAGCTGGCCTCGACGACCGAGAAGAACACGGTACGCAGCGCGAGGGTCGCCCGACGGGCCCGCCACACCAGCGTGACGCGGGTGGTGCCGTGGCGGACCCGCTCGTCGGCCAGCCGCAGCGCCTCCACCGTGCGGGCGCCCTCGGCGGTGGTGGTCAGCGTCTCGGTCAGCTCGGCGGCCGCCGCGCCCTCGGTGAGGTACGCGGAGCTGGCCCGGCGCAGATACCAACGGGTCACCGCCACGATCGACGGGAGCCCGGCCAGCGCGGCCAGCCCGAGCAGCGGGTGCAGCAGGAAGACCGCACCGAACAGCAACGTCAGCTGCACGGTGGCGATGACGATGGTGGGCACCACGTCGCGCACCGTGCTGCCGACCGTCGACACGTCGACGGAGCTGCGGGTGGCCAGGTCACCAGAGCCGGCGCGCTCGACGACCGAGACCGGCAGCCCGAGAGTCCGGGAGACGAACTGCTCGCGCAGCTCGGCGACGGCCCGTTCGCCGAAGCGGTGGCCGGCATACTGGGCGTATCGGGAGAGCAGGGCACTGACCAGGACACAGCCGGCGATGGCCAGTGCCAGCCGGTCCACAGTGGCCACGCCCGCGCCCGCGGCGACCCGGTCGACGATGGTGCCCAGCAGCCACGGCGGGGCGAGCCCGGCGACCGCGGCGGCGCTGTGCAGCGCCAGCACCACCCCGACGGCGCGCCGGTGTCGGCTGATCATGTCGCGCAGGGCCCGGCGCACGGTGGCGCGGTCGGCCACCGGCAGGCGGCTCACCGGTACGCCTCCTCGCTGCCCCGGGCCACCAGGTGCCGGTAGGCCGGGTCGCTGTCGAACAGGTCGGTGTGGCCGCCGGTGCCGGTGACCCGGCCGGCGCTCACATGCGCGACCAGGTCGGCCCGGCCGAGCAGTAGCGGTGACGTGGCGATCAGCACGGTGGTCCGCCCGGCCCGGGCGGTCCGCAGCCGCTCGGCGATCCGCGCCTCGGTGTGCGCGTCCACCGCCGACGTCGGGTCGATGAGGATCAGCACCTCCGGTTCGCGGTGCAGCGCCCGGGCCAGGCGCAGCCGTTGGCGCTGGCCGCCGGAGAGCGTCCGGGCGCGGGCGTCGATCGGGGTGTCCAGCCCGGCGGGCAGGGCGTCGACGACGTCCTGCGCGGAGGCGGTTCGCAGGGCCGCGCCGATCCGCTCGTCATCGTCGTCGGCCCCGGCGCCAAGGATGTCGCGCAGCGTGCCGGCGAACAGGTACGAATCGTGATCGGCGACGAGGATCCGGGCGCGGACCTCGTCCAGGGCCACGTCGCGCAGCGGCACACCGCCCCAGGTGACACCGCTGACCACGTACCGGCCGAGCCGGTCGGCCAACGCCACGGCCGTCGCCGGGTCGTCCACCGCCACGCCGGTCAGCGACCCGGCGCGCACTGTCAGCCCGGTCACCGGGTCGTGCAGGTCGCCCGGGCCGTCCGGCGCGGCCGGGCCAGGTGGCCGGCGTGCCTCGGGCACGGAGCCGGGCCGGCGTGCCTCGGGCCGGCGTGCCTCGGGCGTTTGATCGGGCCGGCGTGCCTCGGGCGTGGAATCGGGCCAGCGGCGACCAGGTCCACCGACGTCGTCAGGTGTCACGTTGAGCAGGTCGGCGATGCGCCGGGCGGCGACCCGACCCCGGATCAGCTGGTGACTGCCCTCCAGCAGAAACCAGACCGGCACGATCAGGGTCGCCACGTAGCCGTAGACGGCGACCAGTTCGCCGATCGTGACGTCACCGGTCACCGCCATCCGGGCGGTCAGCCACACCACCGCCGCCAGGAACAACCCGGGGATAGCGACCGTCGCCGCGTCGATCCAGCTGTTGACCGCGCCGACGCGGTAGCCCTCGGCGCGCAGCTCCTGGGACCGGGCCGCGTACCGTCGGGCGAACAGGTCCCGACCACCGACCCCGGCGAGCACCCGCAGCCCGGCCACGATGTCACCGGACCGAGCGGTGAGCGCGCCCTGTTGCCGCCGGTAGACCGATTCGGCCCGCTCCAGGCGACGCAGCAGCGGCCCCACGACCAGACCGACCACCGGCACCCCCACCAGCACGCAGAACGCGAGCATCGGGGAGATCGACCAGAGCACCACGGCGATCACCCCGTACGCGACGACCGCGCCGACGCCCGGCCCGGTCAGCGTCAGCACCTGCGCCGTCCAGTCGATGTCGGAGCCGCCGATGGTGGACACCTCGCCCGCGCCCACCCGGCGGGGCAGCACCGCGCCGATCCGGGACAGGTGGCGCAGCAGGACCTCCGCCGAGCGGGCCTTGGCGTCCTCCCGGATGAAGGTCATCGTGCGGTGCCGCATGATGCCCAGGTAGGACAGGCCCACGCCGGCGACCACGATCGCCGCGACCCAGAGCGCCAGCGCGCGGGTGTCGCCGGTGCGCAGCCCGTCGTCGACGGCCCGGGCGATCAGATAGGGCCGGGCCGAGAGCCCGATCATCCAGGCCGTGCCGAGCAGGCTGCCACGCAGCACCCGCCAGGGTTGGCAGCGGACCAGCCACCACAGGTAGCGCATCGGACCACGGGTGTCGGGGGTGCCAGGATCGGGATGCGGGATCTGCGGAGGCACCTGATCACGCTACCGACCGGCTCCGACACCGCACCGACCCGAATCCGGTGAGGTGCGCCTCCGTTTCTGTCGGACGAAAGAGGCAGAATCACGTTCGTGCTGGTGGCGGTGGTGTCCGACGAACGCGGCGGGGGAGTGCTGTGCCCGCTGGACGCCACCGGCCAGCCGTGCGGCCCGGCGGAGACCGTCACCGATCTGGTCGCCGAGGTCGCCGCGCGCGAGGCCGCAGAGCGCCCCCGCTGGGTCTGGGCGACCGCCTCGGCGGTCTATCCGCCGCTGTTGCGCGCCGGCGTCCGGGTCGATCGGTGCCACGACGTGGAGTTGACCGAGGCGTTGCTGCTCGGCCACGCGGGCCGCTGGGGCGAGCCCCGCTCGCTGGCCGCCGCCTGGGCCCGGCTGACCGGCGCGGCGGTGCCGCCCGACCCGCCGCCGCGCGCCGTCGCACCACCCGGGCACGGGCAGGGCGCGCTCTTCGACACCCTGCCCGGTCTGCCGGGGCCGGGCATCGAGGCACTGACCCGGGTGTACGCGGACCAGCTCGCCCGGGTCGCCGGGACCGAGCACCCCGGCCGGTTTCGGTTGCTGGTGGCCGCCGAGTCGGCCGGCGCGCTGGTCGCCACGGAGATGGGCGTCGCCGGGCTGCCGTGGCGTGCCGACGTGCACAACGAGATCCTGCACGAGCTGCTCGGTGAGGCGTCCCCGGTCGGTGGGCCGCCCCGTCGACTTGCCGAGCTGGCCGCCCGGATCGCCGACGCCCTCGACGTACGCGGCCTGCACGCCGACTCGCCGGCCGAGCTGCTGAAGGCGTTCGCCCGGGCCGGGGTGGAGCTGCCCAACACCCGGGCCTGGGTGCTGCGCGGGGTGGACCATCCGGCGGTGCCGCTGGTGCTGGAATACAAGGAGCTCTACCGGATCTGGACGGCGCACGGCTGGGCCTGGCTCGACCAGTGGGTGCGGGGCGGCCGGTTCCAACCGGAGTACGTGCCAGGTGGTGTCGTCTCCGGCCGGTGGGCCACCCGGGGTGGTGGCGCGTTGCAGATCCCCAAGGTGATCCGGCGGGCGGTGGTGGCCGATCCGGGTTGGCGGTTGGTGGTCGCCGACGCCGGCCAGTTGGAGCCCCGGGTGCTGGCAGCGGTCTCCGGCGACGCGCGGTTGGCGGCGGCGGGCGGTGCCGGCGACCTCTACGCCGCGTTGGCCCGGGATTCGTTCGGTGGCGACCGGGCGAAGGCCAAGGTGGCCCTGCTCGGTGCCATGTACGGGCAGACCGGCGGGGCCGCGGTGCCCGCGTTGGCGGTGCTGAAGCGCAGTTACCCGACGGCGTTCGGTTACGTCGAGGCGGCGGCGCGCACCGGTGAGACAGGTGGGTTGGTGCGGTCGTGGCTGGGGCGGACGTGCCCGCCCGGCTCGGCCGGGTTCGGTGAGCTGGGCGACGAGACCGCCGATCCGGAGGGGCCTGCCGATCCGCAGAGTCCACGGGCGCGTGCCGCGCGGTCGCGGGGGCGTTTCACCCGCAACTTCGTCATTCAGGCCACCGCCGCGGAGTGGGCCTCGACGTTGCTGGCGACGCTGCGTACGGAGTTGTCCGGCACCGACGCCGAGTTGGTGTTCTTCCAGCATGACGAGGTGGTCGTGCACGCGCCGGCGGGCCAGGCCGACGCGGTCGCCGAGGCTGTCAGCCGCTGCGGCGAGCGGGCCTCGGCGCTGCTCTTCGGTGCGACGCCGGTCCGGTTTCCGCTGGATCTGTCCATCGTCGACTGCTACGCCGACGCCGCCTGACCCGCGAGCGTACGCCGACCGTCGGGACACCGGCCAGGTTCGCGCCGTCGGGCGACCGCCGCGCCCTCGACGACCGGCACCGTCCGCTGCGTCGGGAGATGCCGGGCGTGTAACGGTTGTGCTATTTCTCCTTTTCGCCCCGCCACCCTCGGCTGGCCGTCCTCGTTGCAGTGTCCGTAGGAGGGGGCGGATCTGTCACGGTCCGTTCCGTGCTGGAGGGGGCGCAGCTGAACCGGATCGCAGGAATGATCATCGCCGCAGGCGGAGGACGACGGATCGGTGGTCCCGAGGCGCTGCTGCACCAGGGGGGAAAGCCCCTGGTCAATCAGATGATCGACACGATGACCGAGGCGGGCTGCGAGCGGATCGTGGTCGTCCTGGGTGCCGCCGCCGACCAGGTCCAGGAGACCGCTGACCTGGGCAAGGCCACCGTTGTGATCAACAAGGCGTGGGGCACCGGAGTCGGCTCGTCCATCCGGGCCGGTCTGGCCGCGATGGACGACGACGGGATCGAGGCGGTGGTGGTGGTCCCGGTCGACATGCCGGGCCTGACCGCGACGGCGGTCCGGCGGGTGGCCGCGCTGCCGTACCCGGACGTGCTGGTCTGCGCCACCTACGACGGGTTGCGCGGCTATCCGATGTTGTTCGGCCGCCGGCACTGGCCCGGCATCGCCACCCTGGCCAGCGCCGACGTGGGCGCCCGGCCGTACCTGTTGGCGCACAAGGACCAGATTGTCGACATCGCCTGCGACTCGGTCGCCGACGGCAGCCGGATCGACACCCCGGAGCTGATGGATCTCTACGGCCTCACCGTCCCGCCGCAGCGCGTCGGGGTCTGAGGCGGCAACAGCCGTGGAAGCCCGACGGTAGGCGTTGCGTCGCGCTTCCCGGAATGCGTGATGCCTGTGAGGCATCAAGATGACTCACAGGCATCACGCTCGTCAGGACATGGCCGCAAGCCCGGTGCGGGCGTGGCGGGGTACTTCAGTCCTGCGCCGAGTCCAGCTTTCCGGTGGCGGCGAGGCGCTGGTACCAGTGGGCGCTGTCCTTCCAGGTGCGTACCTGGGTGTCGTAGTCGACCCGGATGATCCCGAAGCGACGGTCGTAGCCGTAGCCCCACTCGAAGTTGTCCAGCAACGACCAGACGAAGTAGCCGCGGACGTCAGCACCCTGGGCGCGGGCGTCGGCCATCGCGCCGATGTGCCGACGCAGGTAGTCGATCCGCCGCTCGTCGTGGATGCGGCCGTCGGCCGACACCACGTCGTCGAACGCCGCGCCGTTCTCGGTGATCATCATGGGCTGGTTCGGGTATTCGCGGTGCAGGCGCAGCAGCAGCTCGGTCAGCGCCGGCGGGTCGATGTTCCAACCCATCGCCGTGTACGGGCCGGGCTGCGGCAGGAAGTCGACGTCGTCGGCGGCGACCCACGGCGTGGAGGTCGACGCGCCGTGCCCGTCGGCGTCGGAGCGGGCCGACACCCCGTCCCAGGCCCGGACCAGGGTGCTGGAGTAGTAGTTGACCCCGAGCACGTCCAGCGGTACCGCGATCAGCTTCTCGTCACCCTCGCGGACGAACGACCAGTCGGTGACGGAGGCGGTGTCGGTCAGCAGGTCGGCCGGGTACGCCCCGTCCAGCATCGGGCCGAGGAACGCCCGGTTCGCCAACGCGTCGATCCGCCGGACCGCGTCCTGGTCGGCGGCCGAGTCGGAGGCACCCCGGACGACGTGCAGGTTCAGCGTCACCGACAGCTCGGCGGACGGGGCCAGCTCCCGGACCACCCGGCCGGCCAGGCCGTGCGCGAGGTTGAGGTGGTGCACCGCTGCCAGCGCCGCCGCCGGCTCGGTGCGACCCGGCGCGTGCACCCCGGAGGCGTAGCCCAGGTACGCGGAGCACCACGGCTCGTTCAGCGTCGTCCAGGTGTGCACCCGGTCGCCCAGCGCACCGACGATGCCCGCCGCGTACTCCTGGAAGCGCAACGCGGTCTCCCGTGCCGCCCACCCGCCGGTGTCCTCCAGCTCCTGCGGCAGGTCCCAGTGGTACATGGTGGCCACCGGGCGGACGCCCCGCTCCAGCAGCCCGTCCACCAGCCGCGAGTAGAAGTCGATGCCCGCCTGGTTGAACCGGCCCGAACCGCCCGGCTGCACCCGGGGCCAGGAGATGGAGAACCGGTACGCGCTGAGCCCGAGGTCGGCGATGTGCCCGAGGTCGTCGGCCCACCGGTGGTAGTGGTCGGCGGCCACGTCCCCGGTGTCGCCGTTGAGGGTCCGGCCGGGGGTGTGGCTGTAGGTGTCCCAGATGGACGGGCCCCGCCCGTCCTCGGTCGCCGCACCCTCGATCTGGTACGCCGCCGTCGCCGAGCCCCAGATGAAGCTCTCCGGGAAGTGGTGTCGCGTCATCGTTCCGTCCCCTGGATCTCGCAGATGTAGCCCGTCGAGGTGCCGGCGACCAGTTCGGCACTGGCCGTCCCGCCCTCGTAGCGCACGTCGAACTCGGCGCCCGGTCCGTCGCCGGGTGACGGTACCCGCACCCGGACCCGCTGCCCGTCGGTCGGTGCGTACAGCCGCAGCCGCACGTCGTCGGCCCACTCGTAGTCCGGTCGGTCGGTGCGCGAGCCGAACGGGATGACCGCACCCGGGCGGGCCAGCACCGGCAGGCTGTCGAAGCCGTACTTCTCGGTCACCCAGGTCGGGCCGGTGACCTGCGCGCCGGTGACCAGGTGCGTCCAGGTGCCGGCGGGTACGTAGTACGTGACGTCGCCGTCGGCGCTGAGCACCGGCGCGACGAGCACGTCCGGGCCGAGCATGTACTGCCGGTCCAGGTGCGCGGTCGCCGGGTCGTCCGGGAACTCCAGGAACATCGGCCGCATCATCGGCGTTCCGTCGCGGTGCGCGTCCTCGGCGGCGGCCGCCAGATACGGCATCAGGCCGAGCTTGAGCTGGGTGAAGTGCCGCAGCACGTCGACGGCCTCGTCGTCGAAGGCCCACGGCACCCGGTACGAGCCGGACCCGTGCAGCCGGGAGTGCGAGGAGAGCAACCCGAAGGCCACCCACCGCTTGAACACCGCCGGGTCGGGAGTGCCCTCGAAGCCGCCGATGTCGTGGCTCCAGTAGCCGAAGCCGGACGCCGCCAGGGACAGCCCGCCGCGCAGCGACTCGGCCATCGCGACGAACGTCGACTCGCAGTCGCCGCCCCAGTGCACCGGGAACTGCTGCCCGCCGGCGGTGGCCGAGCGGGCGAACAGCACCGCCTCGCCCTTGCCGCGCTCGGTCTCCAGCAGTTCGAAGACCGCCTTGTTGTAGAGGTACGAGTAGTAGTTGTGCATCCGCTGCGGGTCGGAGCCGTCGTGCCACACCACGTCGGTCGGGATGCGCTCACCGAAGTCGGTCTTGAAGCAGTCGACGCCCATGTCCAGCAGCACCTTGAGCTTGCCGGTGAACCAGGCGACGGCGTCCGGGTTGGTGAAGTCGACCAGCGCCATGCCGGCCTGCCACTTGTCCCACTGCCAGACCGAGCCGTCGGGGTTGCGCACCAGGTAACCGGCCTCGCGGCCCTCCTCGAACAGGTACGAGCGCTGCGCGATGTACGGGTTGATCCAGACGCACACCTTCAGGTCGCGTTCGTGCAGCCGGCGCAGCATCCCCTCCGGGTCGGGGAAGGTCGCCGGGTCCCAGACGAAGTCGACCCAGTGGAACTGGCGCATCCAGAAGCAGTCGAAGTGGAACACCGACAGCGGCAGCCCGCGCTCGGCCATCCCGTCGACGAACTCGGTCACCGTCTTCTCGTCGTACGAGGTGGTGAACGACGTGGACAGCCAGAGGCCGTACGACCACGCGGGGATCCGGGCCGGCCGGCCGGTGAGCGCTGTGTACCGGCGCAGCACGTCCTTTGGGTGGGGCCCGTCGATGACGTAGTAGGTCAGCGACTGGCCCTCGACGCTGAACTGGGTCTGCGTGACGACCTCGGAGCCGACCTCGAACGACACGTGCTCCGGGTGGTCCACGAAGACCCCGTAGCCGGCGCTGCTGAGGTAGAACGGCACGTTCTTGTACGCCTGCTCGCTGGCGGTGCCGCCGTCGGCGTTCCAGATGTCGACGGTCTGCCCGTTCTTGACGAACGGGCCGAAGCGCTCGCCCAGCCCGTACACCGTCTCACCGACGCCCAGGGCGAGCCGTTCGTGCACGTGCCGGCGGCCTTCGGCGTCGGTGACGACGCCGATGCTGCGCGCCGTGGACGAGGTGACCAGCCGGTCGCCGTGCAGGAAGTCGACCCGCCACCCGTCGATGAGCGAGACCCGTGCGGTCAGCTCACCGGTGGTCAGCGTCGCGCTGAGCCCGGTGACGTCGACGGTGACCGGGTGCGTCTCGTCGGTGCTCAACCCGAAGTGCGGTTCGCGGGGCAGCCCTCCGGTGTGGTGGGCGATCGTCACCCCGATGACGCCGGGGGCGGGGGAGAAGAACCGAACGGTGACCAGGGGACGGTTGAGGGTGTCGCCGCGTCCGGTGATCTGACCGGTCGGCGCGAAGACGGTGAAGCCGCGCTCGTCCGGCTCGACCGACTCCACGGTGCCGGGGCGCAGGACGCTGACGCCGGGGCGCAGCTGCCAGTACCCGTCGGTGAACTTCACTTCTCGGCTCCTGCCGTGATACCGCGCGCAAGGGTGCGCTGGAAGATGAGGAAGAAGAGGATGGCCGGCACCAGGCTGATCAGCGCGCCGGCGTTGGTGGTCGGGGCGTCCATCAGCCGGTCGCCCTGCAACGACGCGAGCGCGACCGGGATGGTCTGCGTCTGGTTGTCGATCAGCATGACCAGCGGGATGAGGAACTCGTTCCACGTCCAGATGAAGAAGAAGATGAGCAGCACCGCGAGGGTGGGCCGCAGGTTGGGGAAGACCACCCGCCACAGCACCGTCCACTTGCCGGCGCCGTCCAACGCGGCGGCCTCCAGCAGCGAGCGCGGGAACGTGCTCATCACCGAGGCGAGCAGGTAGGTGCCGAACGCGCTCTGGATCACGGTGAAGATGATGATCACCGAGAGCTGGGTGTTGTAGAGGCCGACCTGCTTCGCCACGTAGTACAGCGGGTAGATCAGCGCCTCCTGCGGCAGCATGTTCGCCAGCAGGAAGAGACCGACGATCCACAGCCGGCCACGGACCCGGCCGATGCCCAGGGCGTACGCGTTGAGCAGCGACACGGCGACGCCGAGCACTGCCACCGAGCCGGCGATGATCGCCGAGTTCCAGAACTTGAGCGGGAAGTTCACAGTGGTCCAGTAGGTGCGCAGACCCTTGGTGTAGAACTCCGTCGGCCAGCTCAGCGGCCCGCTCGACGAGTAGTCGCCGGGCGACTTGAACGCGTTGAGCAGCATGAACGCGAACGGCACCAGCATGACGAGCGCGCCGAGGAGGACCAGGGCGAGCACCACCCAGCGGCTGACACCGCGATGGTGCCGGTCGCGTACCGGCCGGGCCGGCTTCACCGGCGCGGTGCTCGGTGTGAGCATGACGGCCATGTCAGAACCCCCGGTCCCGGCGCTCGCTGCGGGCCTGCATCCAGATGAAGATCCCGGCCACCACCACGATGATCAGGGTCAGCACCATGGAGATCGCGGAGCCGTAGCCGACCTGCAGCTTCTTGAAGAACGTGTAGTAGGCGAAGTACGACGGCACGTTGGTGGCGTTGTCCGGGCCGCCCCGGGTCAGGGCGAAGATCGGCCCGAACACCTTCAACGCGGCGATGGTGCAGGTCAGGGCCACCACGAAGGTCTCCGGCCGGATCTGCGGGAGGGTGATCGCCCGGAACCGGTGCAGCCAGTTCGCGCCGTCGACCTCGGCCGCCTCGTACAGCTCGGGGTCGACCCGCTGCAACGCCGCCATGAACACGACGACGGGGTAGCCGATCTGCACCCAGATCATCACGGCCATCACGGCCGGCAGGGCGGTGCCCGGGTCGCCGAGCCAGTCATGGCGTAGCGCGCCGAGACCGACCGCGTCGAGGAGGCTGTTGAACGCGCCGTCGGGGCGCAGGATCCAGCCCCAGACGATGCCGGCCACCACGACGGGCAGCACCTGCGGCAGGTAGAACGCGGCCCGCAGCGCGGCGGCGGTGCGGGGCTTGAACCGGCGGCCGATGACGTCGAAGAGCACCGCGGCCAGCAGCAGACCGAGCACGGTGGGCACCACCACCATCGCGACGAGCATCCAGACCGTGTTGCGGAACGACGCCCAGAACACGTCGTCGTGCAGCAACTGCTGGTAGTTGTCCAGGCCGACCCACCGGGGGTCGCCGATGCCGGACCACTTGGTCAGCGACAGGTAGAGGGTGCCGACCAGCGGTGCGCCGATGACGAGGAGGAAGAGCACCGCTCCGGGGAGCAGGTAGAGCCAGTACGCCGCGTTGCGGCCGCGGCGTCGGCGGCGGGGCGCGGGCGGAGTGGGGGTCGCGGCCGGCGGTGTGGCGGCGACCGTCTCGGAGACTGCCATGGAAGATCCTTCCCGGCGGGGCGGGCGGGCGCGCCGGTCGTGCCGGTCACGCCCGCCGCTCGCCGTGTCACTTGCCGGTGATCTCCTTGACGCCATCGGCGTACGGCTTGGCGATCGTGTCGAGGACCTGGTCGGGCGACTTCGAGCCGTTGATCAGACCCTGGAAGCCGGAGACCAGCACGTCGTAGTAGCCGGGGACCGGCCAGTCCGGGTAGAAGGCGAGCCCGTCGGACTTGCTGACCGTGTTGAAGTCCTCGATCAGCTTGCGGTCCTTCGGGTCGGTGATCTTCGACGCGTCAGCGGCGACCGGAACACCACCGTTGTTGCCGATCAGATCCTGGATCTCCGGGCGCAGGGTGATGTCGATGAAGTCGTACGCCAGGCTCTTGGCCTTGCTGTTCTCCGGGACCACCCAGAGGTTGCCGGAGGAGCCGGCCTGAAGGGTGTTGCCGGGGAAGAGGAAGGTGTCCCAGTTGGCCTTCATCTCGGCCTTGAACCGGCCGTACCACCAGCTACCCGAGACGATCATCGGAACCTTGCCGCCGATGAAGGCGGTGCCCATGTCCTCGGCCTTGAGGCTGGCCGAGTTCTTGGCGACGTAGCCCTTCTGCACCCACTGGGCGAAGGTCTCCGCGCCGTACTTGAGCGGGTCGGCCTTGAAGTCGACAGGGTTCTTGTAGAGCTGGTAGTTGTCGACGAACTGCCGGTCGGCCTTGGAGAGGGCGAGTTGGTAGAAGAGTTGCCCGGCGGGGTACTCGGCGCCGGCCATGCCCAGCGGGGTGATCCCCTTGCCGACGAAGGTGTCCATGGCGGCCGTCATCTCGGCCATGGTGGTCGGGACCTTGACGCCGTTGCTCTGGAACAGGTCCTTGTTGTAGTAGACGGTGACGTACTCGCCGTAGTTCGGCACACCGAACCAGTTGCCGGAGCCCATCACGCCCTTGTCGCTGTACCGGGCGGTGGTCTGCAGGCTGGGGCTGAGCTTGCCGGCCCAGCCGCGCTTGTCGGCCTCGCTGCTCAGGTCGGCCAGCAGGCCCTGGGAGGAGAGCAGCCCGGCGGTCGCGTTGCCCTTGTTGTACTCCATGATGTCCGGGCCCTCGGACGAGTTGATGATCATGCCAGCGTTCTGCTGGATCTGCTCGAACGCCTTGCGCTCGAAGCGCACCTCGACGCCCGGGTGCTCGGACTTGAAGATCTCGATCGCCCGGTCCCAGCCGATCCCCATGGCGCTGTTCTCGCTCTCGTAGTGCCAGAGCTTCAGAACCTTGGCGTCGCTGCTGTCCCCGTTGTCACCACCGCCGCAGGCGGCCACGGTGGTCGTCGCGGTCGCCGCCAGGGCGATCGCGGCGACGAGCCGGTGGAATCGCTGCATTACTATCCTCCTCGTTGAGTACTAGCCGGTACTTCACGGGGCCCGTCGTCGCGTTGCAGCGCGATGGCGGGCCGTCTTAGCTGGTCAGCCGCCGTCGTTCGACGCCGGACCAGAGGTAGCCAGTGCCGGCCGCCGGGGTGCGGCGGTCGACCCCCGGATCTCCAACGTGCACGGCAGCAGTTGCTGGTGACGAAGGTCGGCGGGGCCGTCCAGGTGGCGCGTCAGCGCCTCGATCGCGATCCGGCCCAGCGCCGAACCGGGGGACGTCATCGCGGTCAGCGCGGGGGTGGCCAGTTCGGCGACCTGCGGCGAGGTGACCATCGAGACGACGGAGACGTCGTCGGGCACCGACAACCCCCGGCCGGTCAGCTCGCCGAGGATGCCGAAGATCGCCGTCTCGTTCATGGCCAGCACCGCGGTCAGCTCCGGGGCCTGCGCGAACGCGGCGGCCAGGGCGGCCCGCCCGCCGGCGGCGCTGTCCTCGGCGGCGATCATCACCGGATCCAGGCCGTGTCCGGTCATCGCCGAGGTGAAGGCGTCCCGGGTACGCAGCGCCGGCCCGTAACCGCTGGCCAGTGTGGCGGCCGAGTGGTTGACGTAGACGATCTGCCGGTGCCCGAGACCGACCAGGTGCGCGACGGCGTCCCGGACGGTCTGGTCGAAGTCGATGTCGACGTAGGAGAGCGTGCTGGTGTCGGCGGTGCGGCCGATCAGCACCAGCGGCACCCCCGCCTCCTGGAGCACGGTGACCCGCTCGTCGGCCAGCTGCACCTCCATCAGCACGACCCCGTCGAGCATCCGCTGGCTGGCCAGCCGGCGCAGGTCGTCGAGGTTGCCCCCGCCGACCGGCGAGAGCACCAGGTGGTAGCCGGCGACGCTGGCCGCGGCGGCGGCACCGGTGACGAAGGCGGTCTCGGTGGCACCGAGGCCCCGCTCGTCCATCGGCATCAGCAGGCCGAGGATCCGGCTGCGGCGACTGGCCAGCCCTCGGGCCATCGCGTTGGGCTGGTAGTCGAGCTGTGCCATCGCGGCGAGCACCTTGTTGCGGGTGGCCTGCGAGATCGGCCGGGCGCCGGTGAGCACGTACGAGACGGTGCTGACCGAGACGTGGGCGAGGCGGGCGACGTCGTGCATGGTGGCCACCGCGTACCTCCTTTGGCCTGCTGTGGAACCGCTCCCGGAGACTTCGTCGAAGCGCTTCGACGAAGCGGTTCGACAGGACGCTAGGCCACCTGTTACGGCGACGTCAATAGCCGATGTCGAAAAGAATTCAGTCCGTGTCCGGCCCTCGGGCCCCGGGGCTGCGCTCCTGGCACGCCTCAAGATCGCGCTCGATCCTGGTTGTAGTCCCCTCGGGTCGTCGCGGAAGCCACTACAACAAGGATCGAGCACGATCTTGAGGGCGCGGCGGGGGTGGCGGGGAGGGTGCGGCGGGCGCGGCGGGGCGGCGGGGCGGCGGGCGCGGCGGGCGCGGCGGCGGGAGGGTGCGGCGGGTCAGGCGAGGTCGAAGAGGGCGGCGGCGCTGTCCCAGCAGACCGCGCGCAGCCAGTCGTCGCCCAGGTCCAGCCGGGCCAGCCCGGCCACCTGATCGGCGTACGGGTACGGGATGTTCGGGAAGTCGCTGCCCAGCAGCACCTTGCCGGCCAGCCCCAGCTCCCGCAACCGGGGCAACTCGTCGGCGGGGAAGGGGACGAACTGGTCGAAGAAGGGCGTGAACGCCATTGTGGTGTCCAGCCGAACCCGCTCGTACGTCTCGGCGAGGTCCAGGAACGCCCGGTAATCCGGGGCGCCCAGGTGCGCCACCACGGCGGTCAGCCGAGGGTGGCGGGCGAGCAGGGCGGCGAACGGGTCCGGGCCGGTGTGGGCGGTGCCCACCGGGGCGTGCCCGGCGTGCACCACCACCGGCACACCCGCGTCCGACAGCATTCCCCACACCTGGTCCAGTGCCGGATCGGTCGGTGCGAAACCGCCGACCTGCAGGTGCAGCTTGAACAGCCGGGCACCCTCGGCGAGGGCCGCCTCGACGTACGCGGGGGCCTCCGGCTCCGGGTAGAACGTGGCCGAGGCCAGGCAGCCCGGGGTGTCGCGGGCGAAGTCCAGCGTCCAGCGGTTGAGGTCGGCCGCCATGCCCGGCCGGTGCGCGTACGCCAGCGCGCTGAACGCCCGCACCCCGAGCCGGCGCAGGTGCGCGACCCGGTCGGCGTCGCTCCACCGGTAACGGATCGGCCACTCGGTGCCGACCAGCGGCCCGGCGGCGTCGAAGTAGGCCCACACCCGACGCAGCAGTCGCGGCGGCAGGAAGTGCACGTGCACGTCGGCGAGGCCCGGCAGCCCCAGCGCGCGGCAGAACTCCGGTACGCGCTCGTCGGCGACCGGCGGGACGACCGGCGCCGGACCGGTCATATCTCGATGTCGAATCGGCTCAGCACCGAGGGCGCGACCAGGCCGACGGTGGCGAGCGCCGAGACGGCGGTCAGCGCGATGCGCATGCCGACCACCTCGGCCTTGCTGCCGACGCGCAGGGCGATGCGGTTCGGCAGGCCGATCATCATCCACATGCGCCGCTTGATCGGGATCGGCCAGAGGATCGGCACGCCGGCACGGGTGATCATGTCGCCGAGGATGTGCACGAAGCAGCCCACGCCCAGCGCGGTGCCGATCAGCGGATAGCCGCGTCCGCCCGGCAGGTTGGCGTAGGTGAACCAGGCCGCCCCGGCCGACGCGAGAGTGATGATCACCCAGCCGGCCCGCTCGGCCCACTCATCGAACAGCCCGCGCAGCGCCAGGCCGAACATGAAGAACAGGATGGTGATGACGGCCCACTTGCCGTACGCGGCGCAGAGCGCGGTGGTGCCCCAGCCGACCAGCACGGTGAACGGCAGCGTGTGGGTCAGCGTCCGGTGCCCGTTGTTGCGGCGCGGATCCTTGCTGAGCTTCGTGGCGTAGTAGACCCCGAGGGAGATCTTTTCCATCACCTCGGCGGCGAAGAGCGAGAAGACCCCGAAGGTACGGGCCACGGTGGCCCCACCCTGGTTCTTGGTCACCTTGCCCGACATGTCGAGGTCGGGGAAGAGCGCGCCACCGGCGCACACCGCGGTGCCCACCGCCAACGCGAGCGGCGACTGGTGGTAGTCGGCGAACTGCTCCAGTGCCCAGGAGCCAGCCAACCACACCGCCGCGCCGGACAGCGCGTGTTGCGGTCCCATCATCTCGGCTCACCCTCCCCAAGGATCTTGAGCGCCCAAAACTACGCCACTGTAGTCAGCCTCAGCGCCGCAGGGGCATCACCCGTCAGGTCCACATCGGACGGAGTTACGGGGTGGGGGTGAAGCTCTGCCGGATCATCGGCAAGTATGCCGCGTTGACCTGCCAGTCGAACTCTTCTGTCAACCAGGAGACGGTGTACGAGCGGCCCGCCGACGTGTTGATCAGCAGCCGGAAACTGTGCACCGCAACGCCGAGGGCGTTCAGCCAGCCGCACTCCCACACCGCGCCGCCCTCGAAGATGTCCATCGCGGAGATGTCCACCTTGCGATAACCCGGCAACGCCGCGCTCGTGGTCAACCGCGACTCCTCGGCCTTCCAGTACGCCACCGGATCCGCGCGGGCCGGACCCGCCTCGACGCTGAGCACCCGGGACCCGCTGGACCTGCGGAAGCAGGTCACCGGACCTTCGGTCCAGCGCGCCCAGCCCACCGGCGCGGCGATCCGGAACCCGGTCGGGTCGTCGTGCCAGGTCCACCCCTCGGGCAGCCGGTATCTCGCGTCGGCCGGCGGGGACACCGACACCACCGGGGTGGCCGACGGTGGCGGGGACGACGCGCAGGCGAACGCCGCCGGCCGGTGGGTCGGTGCGCCGCCACCCGCGCCGGACGGTGGGGTCCGCTCATCGTGCCGATCGACCAGGGCCAGCGTGACGCCGCCCGCGACGAGCAGGGCCGCCGCCGCACCGCCCAGGGCGATCAGGCGGCGTCGCCGGACGGTCCGGCGCGGTGGGCGCGGGGTCTGCGTCGCCGGTTCGTCCGACGGAGGCGCCGGTTCGACCGGGTGGGGCGTGCTCGCCCGGCCGGCGCTGCGGACCGCCGCGACCGCCGCCGACCGGGCCGGCGCGGCGGGCTCGTCGGGGCTCGCCGCGGCGCTGCGCAACAGCGGCTCCACCTCGAGGGCGGTCAGCCGCCGCCAGGGGTCCCGCTGCAACAGGCCGGTGAGGACGGGACGCAACGGGCCGGCCCGACGCATCGGGTCAGGTGGTTCGGTGGCCAGTGCGCTGAGCGTCGCCATGGCGCTCGACCTCGCGTACGGTGACTGCCCCTCGACCGTCGCGTAGAGCGTCGCGCCCAGCGACCACATGTCGGTACGCGCGTCGGACACCCCTTCGCGGGCCCGCTCCGGCGCGACGAACTGCGGTGAGCCGAGCACCGTGCCGGGCCCGGTCATCGTGCCGTCGCCGCCGTCGAAGGTGGCCAACCCGAAGTCGGTGAGCATCACCCGCCCGTCGTCGGCCACGAGCACGTTGTGCGGCTTCACATCGCGGTGCAGCACCCCGGCGGCGTGCGCGGCCCGCAACGCGGCGAGCACCGCCAGCCCGATCCGGGCGGTGCGCGGCGGACTCAGTGGCCCTTCGGCGCTGATGATCTGCTGCACCGACCGGGATGGCACGTACTCCATCACGATCCAGGGGCTGTCCCGGTCGTGCACCACGTCGTAGAGGCGGACCACGTTGGGATGGTTGAGCCGGGCGGCGGTGCGTGCCTCCCGCAGGGTGCGCAGCCGCAACTCCGCACGTTCGGTCTCGGCCAGCCAGGACGGCGGCACGACCTCCTTCAGCGCCACGTCGCGGTGCAGCATCTCGTCGCGAGCAAGCCACACCCGGCCCATTCCGCCGGTGCCGACCAGGTCGAGCAGCCGGTACCGACCCGCGATCAGCAACTGATGCACGGTCGCTCCCCCTCGGTCACCCCGGGATCCACGATAGCCACCAATGTCGGCTTTCTCATCCACTGTGCGGCCTCGATCCAGACCGGACGGTGGTCCGGATCATGGCCATACGGTGCAGGTCAGCGGGGTGGTCGGAAACTCTTTCGCACCATTTCCCAGTCGCCGGCCGCCCCGGTCCAGTCCTCGTCGAAGGTGATCCAACCCAGCGTCCAGCGGTCGGCGCCGAGGGTCTGCTGGCGGGCGCGCAGCCACCGCCCGTGCGGTGTCTGCCAGCGACACTCCCACTCGGCGGCGCCGTCGCCGGTGGCGAGCCGGATCTCGTCGTACCCGGGCAGGGCCCCCGCCGCGGCTGCCTTGTCGCGGAGGGCCCGCACCCGCTGCAACGGGTCGACAGCGCCGCCCTCGGCGACGCTGAAGGCCCGGCCGGTCGCCGGGTCCTGGAAGCACACCACAGTGCCGTCGCGGGAGGTCCACCACGTCGCCGGTACGGAGACCCGGAATCCGGTGACGTCGGCGTACCAGATCCAGCCGGGCGGCGGTTGGAACCCGTCGCCCGCGCTCGGAGTGCCGGCCCGTACGGGCGTCCCGACGATGTCCGGGCGGACACACGCGAACGGGGGTGGGGGAACACCGCGTCCCCTCGGCAGCGGGCCGGGACCGAGCGGCCCGGCGCCCGGCGTCGGAGAGGACCACCCGGTGACGTCGCCGGGCTTGTCACTGGTGACGGTCAGTGCGGTGCCGACGCCGGCCACCACGGCCACCAGCAGCGCCACGGCGACCACCGCCACCCGGCGCGCGGTACGCCCGGCGGCGGACGGGTCCGGTGCGGGGGAGGCACCACCGGCTTCCGTCGAGGCCGGTTCGTCGGCCGGGTCGGGCAGCGGAATGGTGGGGTCGAGGTCGTCGGCGGCGGTGCCCGGGTCGACCGCCCCCGACGCCGGCCCGTCGGCCGAGGGGCGGTCGGTCACCGCTGGTGGGTCGGCCCGGCCGCCCGCTGCCGTCCTGAGCAACCGACGGGCCGCGTCGTGGCCGAGGCGGTCGTCCGGGTTGCGGCGGAGCAGCCCGTGCAGCACCGGCGCGAGCGCGCCGGCGTGCGGGGCCGGGTCCGGCGGACCGGCGGCCAGCGCGCTCAGGGTGGCCATCGCGGTGCTGCGGGCGTACGGGGACTGCCCCTCCACGGCGGCGTGCAGTGTCGCGCCGAGCGACCACAGGTCGGCGGCCACCGAGGACACCCCGTCGGAGGCCCGCTCCGGGGCCACGTACTGCGGGGAGCCGAGGACCATGCCGGGGCGGGTCATCGCGCCGTCGCCACCGTCGAAGGTGGCCAGCCCGAAGTCGGTGAGCATCACCCGCCCGTCGTGCGCCACGAGCACGTTCTGCGGCTTGATGTCGCGGTGCAGCACCCCGGCGCTGTGCGCGGCCTGCAACGCGTCGAGCACGGCCAGACCGATCCGGGCCGCGCGGGCGGGCTCCAGGGGCCCCTCGGCGTCCACGACGTCCTGGAGGGTGCGGGACGGGACGTACTCCATCACGATCCAGGGGCTGTCGTCGACCGCGACCACGTCGTAGAGCCGGACCACGGCGGGGTGGTTGAGCCGGGCCGCCGCCCGCGCCTCCCGCATGGTGCGCAGGCGCACCTCGGCCCGGCCACGATCGTCAAGCCAACTCGGTGGCACGATCTCCTTGACCGCCACCTCGCGGTGCAGCATCTCGTCGCGGGCGCGCCACACCCGACCCATGCCCCCGCGACCCACAAGGTCGAGCAGTCGGTACCGACCGGCGATCAGCACCTGTGCACGCTCCTCCTCAGCCGCTGTTCGGGCTACACCCTAACCAGCGGATCGGAAGTCACCTATAGGTCATCCGACGTACGTCAGCACGCGGCGGGGTCGGCCCGGGTCAGCAGATTCCCCTCCGGGATGGCGATCCGGGTCCGTCCGCCGGCCAGCCGGGCAGCGGCGCGGCGGGCCTGGACGGGGCCGTGTTCGCGCCGAGCGGTGGCGTAGCTGGCGGCGGTGCGGGCCGCGATGGTCGCCCAGCCGTACCGTTCGCCGACCATGGTGCGTGCCCGGCGGGCCAGCCGTCGGGCGAAGACCTCGTCGCCGAGCAGTTGGCCGACCGCGCCGGCGAGCGCGTCCGGGTCACTGTGCGGGAACGTCACCCCGGTCACGCCGGGTTCGACGATCTCGGCGAGACCCCCGGTCCGGGCCACGGCGAGGGGTGCTCCGGCGGCCGCCGCCTCCAGCGCCACCATGCCGAACGGCTCGTAGAGGCTGGGGACCACTGTCGCGTCGGTGGCGCCGAGCATCGCCGGCAGTTGGGTGGCGTCGAGAAAGCCGGTGAACCGGACCGTCGAACTCAGCGCCAGCCGCCGGGCCTCCGCCTCCAACTCGGTGCGGTACGGGCCGTCGCCGGCGATCACCACGCGCAGCCCCGGATGCCGCTCCCGCAGCCGGGGTACGGCGTGCACCAGGTGCTGGACACCCTTCTCGTAGACCAGCCGTCCGGCGTACCCGACCAGCGGGCCGTCCCCGGCGAAGCGCGCCCGGGCCGACGCGACAGCTCGGGGACGGGCCCGCCAGGCCCGGTCGTCGACCCCGTTGGGTACCACGTCGACCTGGCTGGCCGGCATGTCGAAGAGCGTGGTCACCTGCTCGCGCATGTACCCGGAACAGGTGATCACCCGGACGGAGGAATTGCTGAGCCAGTGCTCGACGCCGTGGATGGTGCGGTTCATCTCCTCCGGCAGCCAGCCCTGGTGCCGACCGGCCTCGGTGGCGTGCATGGTGGTGACCAGGGGCAGGTCCAGGTGCTCGGCGAGGGTGACGGCCGTGTGGGCGACGAGCCAGTCGTGGGCGTGGATGACGTCGTACGAGCCGGCTTCGGTGGCGCGCAGCGCGGTGCGGGTGAGGGTGTGGTTGAAGGCCATCGTCCAGGCCAGCAGCGAGCTGGTGGCGAGGGGGAAGGTGACCGGGTCCTCGGGAGCGCGCAGGATGCGTACGCCCTCGGCGTACTCCTCCAGGGGCGCGCCGTCGCTGTGCCGGGTGACGACGGTGACCTCGTGGCCGGCGGCGGCGAGGGCGACGGAGAGGGCGTGCACGTGTCGACCGAGACCGCCGACGAGCACCGGCGGGTACTCCCAGGAGAGCATCAGCACCCGCAGCTGTCGGGCGGGGTTGATGTCGATCACGTGGGCATCGAGTGACATGCGGCCCCCTTTGAGTTGTCCCCGGGCGCGCGCCGACCGACACCGGAATCGATGTCGCCGTCGCGTCTGGATCGGGGCCAATCCTGCCGGGATCGCGATAACCAGCGGCGACACCACCGTTGCGGTCGTGTAAAGCGCTACTGGCTCTTTCGCCGCACCCGCAGCAGCTCGGCCACCGACCATGCCTGGAACGGGCACCCGGTGGCGGTGTGCGGCGCGAGGCCATCGGCCGTCTCGCTCACCGATCCTATCCCATATTCCATCAAATGGGACTCAATGCCGACGAACACGTCATCGACGGACATCTTCCCCCGGCGGGCGGCATCCACGTACGGGCCGAGCAACCACGGCCACACAGTGCCCTGGTGGTAGCCCCCGTCCCGGTCGGCGGGGCCACCCCGGTGCCGGCCCACGAACTCCGCGGAGTCCGGTGCGAGACTGCGCGGCCCGAGCGGGGTGAGCAGCCCCGCCGCCACCCGGCGCAGCGTCTGCTCGTCCGGCTCCATCGGCGCGTACGGCAGCGACCAGGCCAGCAACTGGTTGGGGCGTAACGCGTCGTCGTCGTGCAGGGCCGCCCCACCCAACGGGTACGCCGGCGCGGGCGCGTCCAGCACGTCGTGCAACCACCCGGTCGGCGCCGGGAACCGCTCCCGGAACGAGGCGGTGGCCTGCGCGTGGAGTCGCCACAGCCCGTCGGCGTTACGTCCGGCCAGCTCGGTCAGCTCCGCGAGCCCGGCCAGGCCATTGATCCACAACGCGTTGACCTCGACCGGCTTGCCGGTACGCGGGGTGACCGGCACCCCGTACACCCGGGCATCCATCCAGGTCAGCGCGGTGCCGGCGGCACCCTGGGTGAGCAGGCCGTCGGTCGGGTCGACGCGGATCCCGTACCGGGTGCCGGCGACATGAGCGTCGATCACCGTGTGCAGGGCGGGCAGCAACGCGTCGCCGAGGTCGGTGTCGCCGGTGACGGTGACGTGCCGGCTCACCGCGTGCAGGAACCACAACGTGCCGTCGACGGTGTTGTACTCCACCCGACCGGTGTCGGCAGTGTTGGCGAGCATCCCCTCGGACAGCGTCGCCGCGTACGCCCGCAGCAGGTCCCGCCCCTCGTCGGCGCGGCCGGTGCAGAGGAACAACCCCTCGTACGAGATCATCGTGTCCCTCGACCAGGCCCCGAACCACGGGTACCCGGCGACCACGTCCACCGCCGCGTGTTCGGTGCGCACCACGAACGCGTCGGCGGCCAGCGTCAGGGTCGCCGCCACGTCGTCGGCCGGCTTCGCCGTCGCCACCACCTGCCGGTTGCGCCGTCGGGCCGTCGCCACGATCTCCGTCGCCGGCGGCGGCTCCTCGTCGAGTCGACCGGCCCAGGCCCGCACCGACACGGTGTCACCGGGGCGTTCCAGCTCACCGGAGAAACGGCCCGCGTACCAGACGTCCTCGTCCGGGTGCAGCCCCCGGTTGGCCTCCTCGCGGTGGTGCACGCCCAGCCACCACTGCCCCTCGGGGGCCCAACCCGGGCCGGCGAGCCGGTACGCGCCCTCGACCACCGCGCCGTCGGCAACCGCCTCGACCTGGGGGATCGGGCCGTCGGCCCGCCGTTCGCCGTGCGCGTCCCGCCAGGTGCAGGCGGCCGACAGCTCCAGCCGGACGGGGCCACCGGCGACCAGCCGGTGCACCACCGCGACACAGGAGCGGCCGGGCAGCATGGCCAGCTCCCGTTCGATCACCACGTCGCCGATCCGCCACCGCCACCGGGGCAGCCCGTCGACCAGGTCGAAGCGCTCCAACAGCTCGAAGCCGCGCGGGTCGACGTCACCCGAGGCCCACTCGTGCGCGCCGAGGCGCACGCGCGTGCCGGACGGCAGTGTGACCGCCGGATCGAGACTGACCAGTCCCACCTGGCGGGACGCCGGCGTTTCGCCGGAAACCACCAACAGACCGTGGTAGCGACGGGTCCGCAGCCCGCCGACAGTGCCCATCGCGTAGCCGCCGAGACCGTCGGGGACCAGCCACTCCCGGCTCGCGGCGCTGGTCAGATCGCCGCAGACCTGCGGGCCGAAGTGAATGTCGATCAAGTTTCCTCCACCGGCGGCAAGGTGTAACACGCCACGACGAGAATGGCCGCTGTGGTCAAGTACCGCGGCGACGTCAAAGATGTGCACGTGATCACTGACCGATCGTCCTCCGACGCCTCGCCACCCGACGCTGAGCGGCTCCGGCTCGCCCAGGCCGACTCGGGGGAGCAGGACTGGCGTGCATGGGGTCCCTATCTGTCCGAACGGGCGTGGGGGACGGTACGGGAGGACTACAGCGAGCACGGTACGGCCTGGGACTACTTCCCGCACGACCACGCGCGGTCCAGAGCCTACCGGTGGAATGAAGACGGGATGGCCGGCGTCTGCGACGACCGACAGACCTTCGCCTTCGCCCTCGCCCTCTGGAACGGCAAGGACCCGATCCTCAAGGAGCGGATGTTCGGCCTCGGCGGCGACGGCGGCAACCACGGCGAGGACGTCAAGGAGTACTGGTGGTACGAGGACTCCACGCCCACGCACTCCTGGATGCGCTGGCGCTACCACTACCCGCAGGCCGCCTTCCCGTACGACGAACTCGTCGCGGTGAACGCGTTGCGCGGCCGCGACGACACCGAGTACGAGCTGGTCGACACCGGGATCTTCGACGACGACCGGTACTGGGCGGTGACCGTCGACTACGCCAAGGCGTCCCCGACCGACCTCTGCATGGTGGTGACCGTCGCCAACCGGGGCGACCAGGCGGCGACCCTGCACGTCCTGCCCACCCTGTGGTTCCGTAACACCTGGTCCTGGGGCCTGCCCGGTGGCGACCGGATCCCCCGGCTCACCGGCCAGGGCACCCGGCTCGTCGGCGAGCACCGGGTGCTCGGCCAACTGCTGCTGGAGGGCGACGGCGGCCCCGTGCCGCTGCTCTGTGACAACGACACCAACGCCGAACGGCTGTGGGGCCTGCCCGGCCGGTCGAAGTACCCGAAGGACGGCATCAACGACCACGTCGTCAACGGCGCGGCCACCGTCAACCCGGCCCGGGAGGGCACCAAGGGTGCACTGCACTACGTGCTCGACGTGCCGGCCGGCGAGCAGCGCCAGATCCGGCTGCGGCTCACCCGTACCGCGTCGCCGCCGGCCGCCGCGCCGCCGCCCCCGGCCGACCTCAGCGAGGGCTTCGAGGCAGTGGTGTGGGCGCGACGGGCCGAGGCGAACCGGTTCTTCGCCGGGGTGATCCCGCCGGCCGCCACCCCCGACGAGGCGCTGGTCGCCCGGCAGGCCATCGCCGGGCTGATGTGGGGCAAGCAGTTCTACCACTTCGACGTCAAGCGGTGGCTGGAAGGCGACCCGGGTTCCACGCCGCCGGCCGGGCGTCGGCACGGGCGCAACAGCGCCTGGTGGCACATGACCAGCTTCGACGTCATCTCCATGCCCGACCCGTGGGAATACCCCTGGTACGCGGCCTGGGACCTGGCCTTCCACTGCGTGAGCATCGCCCGGGTCGACCCGAGCTTCGCCAAGGAGCAGCTGCTGCTCCTGCTCCGCGAGTGGTACCTGCACCCCAACGGCCAGATCCCGGCGTACGAGTGGGCGTTCGGTGACGTGAACCCGCCGGTGCACGCCTGGGCGGCGCTGAAGGTGTTCGAGATCGACGGCAGCCGGGACCACGACTTCCTGGCCCGGGTGATGCACAAGCTGCTGATCAACTTCACCTGGTGGGTCAACCGCAAGGACACCGGCGGCAACAACGTCTTCGAGGGCGGTTTCCTCGGGCTCGACAACGTCGGGCCGTTCGACCGCTCGGCGGCGCTGCCGGTGGCCGGTGTGCTGGAACAGTCCGACGGCACCGGCTGGATGGGCATGTACGCCCTCAACCTGCTGGACATCGCGATCGTGCTCGCCGAACACGACCGGACCTGGGTGGACACCGCCACCAAGTTCTTCGAGCACTTCGCCTACATCGCCGCCGCCGCGTACGAGCAGGGGTTGTGGGACGAGGAGGACGCCTTCTTCTACGACGTGCTGCGCCTCGCCGACGGCACGAAGGTGCCGCTGAAGGTCCGCTCGGTGGTCGGATTGCTGCCGTTGGCCGCCACCACCCGGCTCACCGCGAAGACCCTGCACCGTCTGCCGGAGCTGGGCGCGCGGTTGCGCTGGTTCCTGACCAACCGCCCGGAGTACGCCCAGGTGATCGGCACCCGCCGGCTGGGCCCCGACGGCCGGCAGCAGCGGCTGTTGTCAATGGTCGGCCCGGAGCAGGTGGTCCGGCTGCTCGCCCGGATGCTCGACCCCGACGAGTTCCTCTCCGAGTTCGGCCTCCGTACGCTGTCCCGCGCGCACCTGGACAAGCCGTTCTCGGTCACCCTCGGCGGGCAGGAGTTCTCCGTCGGCTACGAGCCGGCCGAGTCGACCAGCGGGCTGTTCGGAGGCAACTCGAACTGGCGTGGTCCGATCTGGATGCCGACGAACTTCCTGCTGATCAGCGCGTTGCGGGACTACGCGGCGTTCTTCGGCGACGACCTCCAGGTGGAGTACCCGACCCGCTCCGGTGTGAAGCGCACCCTGGACGAGATCGCCGACGACCTCTCGGCCCGGCTGATCGCGCTCTTCACCCAGGACGACTGGGGTCGACGCCCGATCTACGGCGCCGCGCAGCTGTTCCAGACCCACCCGGACTGGCGGGACCTGATCGCCTTCCCGGAGTACTTCCACGGCGACAACGGCGCGGGCCTGGGTGCCTGGCACCAGACCGGCTGGACCGCCCTGGTGGCCGACCTGATCCTCACGTTGCGCCGCTGACGTCCCCCGCACCCGCCCGGCCCGCCCGGCCCCCGCACCCGCCCGGCCTCCGCACCCGCCCCCGCACCCGCACCCGCCCGGCCCCGCCTGCCCGCCTGTCGCCTGCTCACCCCGCATCACCCACCTGCCGGCAAGATCTGCGCAACTTCTCCGATGTTGCTGTGTCAGGGGCTGCGGAGGCAGCAACATCAGGGATGTTGCACGGATCTTGCTGGGCCACCCGGCCTCAACCCCGCTGGCGTTGGGCATGATCGTGCTCGATCCATGATGTAGTGGTGTCGCTGGCGCCGGGAGGCCACTCGATCCAGGATCGAGCACGATCATGACGGGCGACGGGCGACGGGCGACGGGCGACGGGCGACGGGCGACGGGCGACGGGCGACGGGCGACCCGCGTCGGGGGGGCCGCCAGGCGACACGCCCAGCGACCCCCGTCCACGGGTGCGTGCGGGCGCACCCCGTTCAGCTTGGGCCTACTCGGTGAGCACCTTCACGGTGTCGGCCAGCCCGTCGTTGCGGTTGATGCCGACGAAGAACTCGCTGCCGACGTGGGTGACATCTTCGATCTCGTCGGTCAGGTTGTTGCCCGGGATGCCGATGTCGCTCTCCACGTCGCCCCCGGACCAGTTGTACTGGTACACCCAGTTCCACCCCGTGGTGGGCGTTGAGGTGTTGATCGACTTGGTGTTCCAGATGTAGTTCTCGGAGCAGTCGATGCCCTGGTCCGAACGATTGTCGTGACTCGTCAGGTTGTTCTTGACCAGCGTCCAACCACTGGTGAGCGCGCCAGCGCCGGGATGGGTCCACAGACTGCCCAACCGGCGGGCCGCGTACTTGCCGGCTCCACCGGCAGCCGTCGCGCTGTAGCAGAGGCCGCTGATGTTGCCGATCGGCAGCCGCACCTCGCTGGTTGTGCCGATGGTTCCGTTGGCGTTCAGGCGAATGATTGTCACCTTGTCGCTGAGGAATGCGGACTGGCTTCCCTGGGTGGCGATCAAGGCAGGACCCTGCCCCAGATAGTTCGCGTTGTAGGCGAGGTCGTTGCCGTGGCCGAGTGTCGGGATGGAGGTGGGGGCACCGGCGCAGACCCAGCTGGCGCCGTCCCAGGTCGAGCCGTCACGAAGCCACCGGGACAGGACCGGCTCCGCGCCGGCCGCCTTCGTGAAGATGATGTAGAGCTGACCGCCCGGCCCCGCCACCATGCCCTGCATGACAGTACGGCCGGCCTTGCACGCACTGCTGTTCGGGATGTTCAGCCGTTCCGCGCCGCTCCGGTCGGTAGCGGCGGAGGCAGTAGCCGCCGGGGCGATGGCGATACCGACGGAGAGGGCGAGCACGGACGCGACGCTCGATAGTTTCTTCACGGGGCTGTGTCTCCTTGAGAGGTGAGGCGAGGCAGCTGGAGTCCCGTCGTCCTCGGGCGAGGGATCGATCATGCGTGATGATCTCGCTTCTCGCAGCTCGGGCACAAGTGTCGCCGCACCGACCCGCGTGCCGGATCGTCAGCCGGCGCGTCCTGTCGCGGCGCTCACCGATAGCCGATGTGGACGATCAGCTCGCCGTCTTCCGGGTGGGCCCCCACGTAGACAGACGCGGGGTCGAAGAGGGTCGGCGGCAGGATCAGCTCCTTGGAGAGACCCATCTCCCGTGCCAGGTCCGCTGAGGACTGGCCCGCCGCTGGCACCACGGTGATCGTTCGCCAGCACCCACCGGAGGCGCATTCCATGCCCTCGTCGGTGACCTTTGCTCCGGCCGGCACCTGCGGCATCCGCGACGTCGGTGGCAACTCTCCCTCGGTCTTGAACATCTGCAACCACACGAAGGACAGAACCCACAGGCAGGACAGCAGGCCCAGCGTGACGGACACGGCCACCAGAGCGTGTTTCGTTCGTCTCCTCAGCGCGGTCCGCGAACTCATCGGGTGAGGGTAGCGGGACGAGGTCGGTCAGCCGCTGAAGGGCGAGGAGTCGAGACGGCCCCAGGCCACGAAGGCGGCGACCGCGAGGTAGGCCAGGTTCAGCACGATGAACCTGGCCTCGTCGTGACGCAGGTGGGTGATCATCGCGCCGACCATCAGCACCATCCAGCAGATGGCGGTCACCGGCACCAGCACCGGTGCGACGTCCAGCACGGCGGGCAGGATGAGACCGGCCGCGGCCAGGATTTCAAGGACCCCGAGGGTTTTGACGAAGCCGACGCTGGCACCGTCGGTCCACCCTCCGCCGTTGGCCGCCGCCAACTTCTCCTTGGGTACGAACGTCTTGGTGATGCCGCCGGCCAGGGCCAACGCGGCCAGCAGTCCGGCCGCGATCCACAGAGCCAGATTCATGAGATTTCCTCCTCGTCGGTTCGCACAGGAGACACCGCCGGCCGGTGCGCTGTGACAACCCGCCCCGAGTGACGAGGAGCACCGGCATCGGGTGTCACAGGAGGTGGGCGGCCGGTGTCTGGTGGGCGAGGCGGCCGAGATCGACGAGACTGGAGGACGCATGGATGCCGAGGGCGGAATCATCAGCGCGGACGGCAGCGGGCAGCCCGCTGTCGACGCGTTCGTTGCCCACCGAAACCTGCTCTTCACGGTCGCCTACGAGATGCTCGGCTCGGCCGCCGACGCGGAGGACGTACTCCAGGAGACCTGGCTGCGGTGGGCGGACGTGGATCTTCCGGCGGTGCGGGACCAGCGGTCCTACCTGGTCCGGATCACCACCCGGCTGTCGCTCAACCGGCTCCGGGCGGTCGGCCGGCGCAGGGAGTCCTACGTCGGCAGTTGGTTGCCGGAGCCACTGTTGACCGCGCCCGACGTCGCCGAGGACGTCGAACTCGCCGAGAGCGTCTCGATGGCGATGATGCTGGTGCTGGAGACACTCGCGCCGACCGAGCGTGCGGTGTTCGTCCTCCGCGAGGTCTTCGACCTGGCGTACGACGAGATCGCCGAGGCGGTCGACAAGAGCCCAGCCACCGTCCGTCAGATCGCGCACCGGGCACGAACGCACGTCGCCGCGCGCCGGCCCCGGGGGATGGTCTCCCCGGCGGACGCCCGGCGGGCGCTGGACGCGTTCCGACGGGCCGTCGAGGTCGGCGACGTGCAGGGCCTGCTCGACGTTCTCGCGCCGGATGTCGTGCTCCTCGGCGACGGAGGCGGGATCAAACAGGCGCTGCTGCGGCCGGTCAGCGGGGCCGACAAGGTGGCCCGGCTGCTGGCCAGCAGGAAGGTCCAGGTGGCCGCCATGTCGTTGCGACCCGCCGAGGTCAACGGCTACCCGGCGTTGGTCCTCCGGTTCGACGGCGAGATCGACTCGGTGGTCACGCTGCGCGTCGACGACGGTGTGATCACCGCGCTCTACGCGGTGCGTAACCCGGAGAAGCTGTCCCACATGCGGCGGGCGACCACGCTGTGCCGTTGACGGCCGTTGCGGCTAGTACGGGGGAGCGGGTGTCTCCGCGGGACGGCGGCGTGAGCGTCGGGTGTCCGCCGCGGCGACGCCGAGCAGCACCACGGCGGCGACCGCGCCGGCGGTGAGCGGTTGGAGGTGCGGTGCCGCCGGTGCCAGCAGGCCGAGGGCCAGCAGGCCGGCCAGCCGGGACCGGGACACCCGGGCGAAGACCTGGTATTCGAGGGTGGAACGCCCGGTGAGGAAGAGCGCCGGGCCGCCGAGGATGGCGATGAGCCAGGCCGTCGGGAGGTGCCCGAGCGGTTCGGTGATGAACAACTCGAAGCCGACGCCGGTCAGCACGATTCCCGCGATCATGACCATGTGGGCGAACGCCATGCCGGTCGCCAGCCGCGCCGGGTCGCGGGAGCTGTCGACGGCCGCGCCCAACACTCCGCCCGCCACGTGGAAGTAGATCCGCCAGAGCAGGACGGTGCTCGCCAGCGCCAGGACGAACCCACCCGTCTGGTCGGTGTGGAACTCGCTGCCGCTGAAGGCGAGCCCGATGACGAAGATCGCCTCGCCGAGAGCGATGAGAAGGAACTGCTGGTACCGCTCGGCCAGGTGCTCGGCCGCGATCATCTGGACGCCGATCCGTCGCGCGCCGAGTCGGGGGGTCGGCCAGCCGAGGAAGAGCCCGGTGTAGTCGATCAGCACGGCGAGCGTCCAGAGTGCCCCGCGGACGGTGCCGTCGGTGACCAGCCCGCCGCCGACCCAGAGCGGTGTGCTCAGGCCGAACCAGAACAGGATCCGGATGGACTGGTGGGGATCCGGCCGGCCGTGCCCGGCGAGGTGGAAATACACCACCCGGCCGATCTGGAGGGTCACCAGGGTGATGGCGAAGAGGGAAGCCCGCGCGCCGAAGCCGTCGGGCACGGCGACGGCCATCGTCATGGCACCGACCAACGTCATGATGATGACGGTCTGGACGATCGGGGCGTCCGGGTCCAGCCAACTGGTCGACCAGACCGTCACCGACCAGACCGCCCAGAGCGCCAGGAACAGCAGCAGAGCCTGGCCGAGGCCCGCGTACACGCCGCGGTGGCCGTCGGTGAAGTCGACGATCAGCCGCGCGGAGATCCGGGTGAGGGCGAAGACGAAGACCAGGTCGAGGAAGAGTTCCAGGAAGGTCGCGCGCTGCCGGGTGGCGTCGTCGCGGAGCAGCCGGACGTCGCTGGCGCTCCTCATCGTCGCGCCACGCGTCGGTGCCCCCGTACGACCACGTGCCCTCCCGTCGTGGTGATCTCCTCACCTAACGAGCCAGGACGGCGGCGGTGGCACGGGACGGGAGGCGTCCGGCCAACCACAACAGTCACCAATCCGTCACCCGACCGCTACGACGGGTGTGCGCCCTTACGCTCGGGTGCGTGCCCGGACCTGCCGAGAAGGCCGCTGAACAGGACCGGCGTGACCGCATCGTCACGGCCGCGCGGGAACTGGCCGAGTCGGAGGGCTGGTCGGGGGTGACCACCCGACGGCTCGCCGAACGGACCGCGATCGACATGGGTGACATCTACCGGCACTTCGCCGACCTGGAGGCGCTGATCGCCGCCGTCGCCGTGTGTGCCTTCGCCGATCTGGCCGCCGATCTGGCCGAGGCGCACGCGGAGAGCGTCGGCAGCCCCGAGGGGGTCTGGCCGGCCGTTGCTACCGCGTACCTCGACTTCGCGTACACGAATCCTGAGGTCTATGACGCGATGCTCGCGCTGACCCCCGACCTGGCCCTCGGCGCGGATGGTGTGCCGGCCGCGCCACGGGCGGTCTTCGCGGAGCTGCGGGCGGCCCTGACCCCGCTGGCCGAGGGGCGGGACCCGGACACCCTCGCCGAGGTGGGTTGGAGCCTGTTGCACGGCGTGGTGATGCTCACCCGTGGTGGCCGGCTCCGACCCGAGGGGCAGGAGGACCGCGAGGCGTTGATCGCCCAACGGTTGCTGCGGTGGCCGTGACCACGCTCGCCGGGCGGAAAACCATGGGCTCTGCCGGGTGTCGGCCGCCTACCCTGTCCCTCGGCCTGCCGGGCGGTGGGCGCGGGGAGGGGATGGCATGACGGTCGGTGCGGGGGCACGGCGGGACGCGCAGGTGCTGATCTTCGACGCGGACGACACGTTGTGGGAGAACAACGTGGTCTTCGAGCGGGTGATCGACGACTTCCTGGGCTGGCTGGACCATCCCACCCTGGACCGGGCCGAGCTGCGGGCCGTCCTCGACGACATCGAACGGGCCAACGCGGTGGCGCACGGGTACGGCAGCAAGGTCTTCCTGCGCAGTCTGGCCGAGTGTCTGGAGCGGCTGCGCGAGCGACCGGCCACCGAAAGCGAACGCCAGGAGATCGACCGGTTGGCGGTGGCCCTCGTCGAGCACCAGGTGGAGCTGATGCCCGGGGTGGCCGACGCGCTCGACGACCTGGCCGGCCGGCACGAGCTGTTGCTGCTGACCAAGGGTGACCAGGAGGAGCAGCAACGCAAGCTGGACGCCTGCGGCCTGCTGCACCACTTCGGGGCCGCGCACATCGTCGCCGAGAAGAACGTCGACACGTACCGGTGGCTCACTCGGGAGCACGGCTTCGCGCCGGCCGGCGCGTGGATGATCGGCAACTCCCCGAAGTCCGACATCCTGCCGGCGCGGGCGGCCGGATTGAACGCGGTGTTCATCCCGAACGCGAACACGTGGGTGCTGGAGGACGACGAGCTGGACCCGACCGACGACGGGGTGCTGCGGCTCGCCGCGTTCCGTGACCTGCTGCGGCACTTCTGACCGTCCGGGAATCCCAACAGCGTCCGCGATCATGGTCGTGTTACGCCGACCTGCCCGATTTTCACAGTGGGATAAGTCCTGCCCCCGGTCGTTCGACGCGGCTTGTCCGGCCGGTCGGAGCCCACCTAACCTGGTCCGGCGCTCACGGCCTTTCGGGGTGTGCCGGGGGCGCGTCGGCGTTCGGCGGGTGAGCACCGTGGAGCTGAGTGCGGAGTGGGCCGGCTCACCCCGTTGTGGCGCGCGGCGTCGTGTCACGCCCGCGCGGCGGGTGCCGGAGCTGTCCGCTCCCCTGTCGGACGGCCGGGGGTCAGGGCCGGGTAGTTGCGGACCCGGTCCTGACCGCCCGCGAATTCGTCGACAGTGGCGCGTGGGGGCGGGCCGCCGGTCCGTTCGACTGTCAGGATGGCGGGCATGAAGCGCAGATCTTTCCTCCTCGGTGTGGCGGCAGGTCTGGCCGCCCCGACCGTGCTCGCCCCGGCCGCGCCCGCGATCGGTGCGGGCGGGCCGCTGCGGCCGGGCTGGGGCACGGACCCGACGCAGCGACAGTGGCCGGGGCGGCAGCGCCAGAACCGGGCCAGCGCGCTGACCACGCTGCCGACGGAGACGAAGCAGGTGATCATCGTCGGCGCGAGCAGCTACACCACCACCTACGCCACAGTGGAGACGTTCGTGCGGGCCCGCATCGGTTGGCAGCCGGTCTCGGCGCCGTTGCCCGCCCGGATCGGCTCGAAGGGCTTCAGCGACAACCACGTGGAGGGGGTGCCGACCACGCCGACCGGCGTCTACTCGATCGGTCAGACCATGTACGGCATCGCCGCCAACCCGGGCGTGCGATACCCCTACCACCGGTTGGTCAGCGGCGACTGGTGGAACGAGAACCCGTCGTCGTCGCTCTACAACACCTTCCAGCACAGTGCGACCAACCCGGGCGGGGCCAGCGAGGCACTGTGGCAGGAGGTTCCCGCGTACACGCACTTCGCGGTGATCACCTACAACATGGCGCCGAACGTGCCGAAGCCGGTGCCGAACAAGGGCAGCGGGATCTTCCTGCACCAGTTCAGCACCAGCGCCGGCAACGCCACTGCTGGTTGCGTCTCGCTCGCGCACGGGCACCTGGTCGCCGTGCTCAACTGGCTGAACCCGGCGCTGTCACCGCGCATCGTGCTCAGCCCGTACGCCCAGCTCGGCCGGTACTGACCGGCGCTGAGGGCTCAGTCGGCCTCGCGCCGGACGATCGCCACCGCCACCCGGCAGAACTCGTCCATGTCCGGGTTGAACCCGGCGGCGATGTCGGGGTGCAACCCGGAGCGGGTCTCCTCCAGCAGTCGCTGGCAGACCTGTTCCACCGGTTCGCCCGCGTAGTCGGCGCGGACCCGGTCTGTGGCCGCCTGAAGCGCCGAGGTGAGCTGCTCTTCCAGCGGGCCGCGCAGCTTCTGCTGCACAGGGTCGAGCCCGCGGGGGTCGAGCGTGACATGTGGCTCCGACATCGGTGCTCCCTTCGTCGGCGTCCGCGGTACCCCACCGCGAACGCCGGTCAAACCCCGTTCGGTACGGCGGCGACCCGCACCTGGTATGAGAAGTCCTCCGCCGGCTCCTCGTGGTACGACAACCGGCGGATCTGCCGGTCGTCGTCGTAGAGGGCGACGTCCACCAGGACGCCGAGGTGGGTGAGGCCGATGCTCGACACCCGCTTCTTGTCCTGCAACACCGCGCAGACGCCGCCGAGCAGGGTGCTGGCGTCGGACGTACGGTGCCCGGGCGGGCAGCGCAACACCAGGTCCACCTCGATCGGCCCGGGCAACGGCGTCCAGCCGGTGCGCTGGGCCGCGCCGAGGGCGGCCTGGAGCAGGGTGCGGACCCTCGTCGCCTGCCGATGCCCGGCGGCGAAGATGGACAACGCTTCGGTCTTGACCGGTGGCAGGCCGCTCACCTCGAATGTCAGGGCGAGAGCGCGGGTGTCCTGCACGACGGCACCTCCTCGTTGGGACGATCCTGCCGAACCGGGGGAGCGGCGGTGGGACGTTCCCGCGATTACCAACCGATCGGGCAGGCGTGGGTCGGCCGGAGGCGTGTCGACGGCGGCGGCGAACGCGCCGGCTGCGGCGCTAGGAAAACGCTAGCCGACGACGCCCGCGCCCGGTAGTCGGTCGTTCACCCGGTGCGCTCTGGTGCGAAGGCGCAGAACTCGTTGCCCTCCGGGTCGGCCAGCACCCACCACCAGTGCGCCTCGTCGAGCGGCTCCCGCAACAGCGTCGCGCCCGCCGCGATCAGCGCCGTCGGCTCCGGGTCGGCCAACTCGACGTCCCAGTGCATGCGGTTCTTGACCGTCTTGGGCTCGCTCACCCCGTCGAAGACAAAGCGCTCCCAGGGCAGGCCCGCGGCCCCGAGCACCGCCGCTTCGGTCGACCCGTACTCGACGGTGCCGCCGAGCACGCCGGCCCACCACATCGCCTGGGCGGCCGGGTCGAGCGCGTCCACCACCAGCTGGAACGGGCCCGGGTGGCTGTTGGCGTCGGCAGCGAGGGCGCAGAACTCGTTCCCGTCGGGGTCGGCCAGCACCCACCGGCCGGCGTCGTCGTCCGGCTCGCGCACCAGTCGGGCGCCCTCCGCGAGCAGCGCCGCCGGGTCCGCGTCGGCCAACCGCAGATCCAGGTGTACGCGGGTCCGGCCGACCCGGGGCTCGGGCACCCTGTTCACCCAGATCGACTCGGCGTCCGAGCGCGCGGAGCGCGGGTCCACCCGGGTGTCGCCGTCACCGGCGTCCGCCACGTCACCGTCGAGCATCCGGGCCCAGAAGGCGCCGAGCGCCAGCGCGTCGTTGGCGTCCAGACAGAGATCCTTGAAACGGGCCAGCATGGTTCCAGCATGCCTGGTCCGGGCGCGACTGCCGGCGGTCGCGAGACCTTTCAGAGTAGATCTTGGACAGTTTCCGTTCTGCCCGGACGGAAACTGTCCAAGATCTCCGAGTTCGCGTTCAGTGCTGCCTGGCGTAGGCGACGAACGCCTTCCAGGCTGCCGGGTCGACGTGCAGAGTGCCGCCGTCGCGGTCCTTGGTGTCGCGCACCAGCACCACGTTCGGCAGATTGTCGGCGACTTCGACGCAGGACCCGCCGTTGCCGCCGGACCGGGTCGACTTGCGCCATTGGGGGGTCAGCATGCCCATGACTTCGCCGCTTCCTTGATCAGCTCGGTTGACTGCCGGCGGGGGAGCACCTCGTTCCGCACGGGAGCGCTGTCCCCGCGCGTGATCGACTCGGCTTTCAGAAAAGCGGGGCTTCCCTGGTGCGGTGACGGCCCGACTTTCAGGAAGTCGAGTTGATCACGCACCTGGTGGCGGCGCCGGCAGAGGCGGCCGGGCTCTCGCTCTGACAGCCAGGTTTCGCGGCTTCACAGCTGGGGCAGAGTAGCCGCTACAGAGCCTCCGCGCCGGCGTTTCCGCAGCTTGCCGGCTCGGAGTCGGCTCGCCGTGCGCCGGGGCACGGATGCCCTTCCCCGGTCTTTCGCCGAGGAGAGGGGGAGGGCGATGACGGACCCCGACACGGCTCGACACCGACGCCGGCCGGTTGTTCGGCTGGGCGCGGCGGCTGCCGCGCTGGCACTCGTCGCGCCGCTGGCCGCGTGCGGCGCCGACGACGCGGGTGGCCCACCGACGATCAACCTGTACTACCCGCCCGAGCAGAACCTGCAGAAGGTCGTCGACGACTGCAACGCGCAGGCCCAGGGGCGGTACGAGATCGCCTACCGGGTGCTGCCCCGGCAGGCCGACGACCAGCGGGTGCAGATGGTGCGCCGGCTCGCCGCCGAGGACAGCGGGATGGATCTGCTCGGGCTGGACGTCACCTGGACCCAGGAGTTCGCCAGCGCCGACTGGATCCGCGAGTGGACCGGCCAGGACAAGGCCGAGGTCGAGCAGGGCACCCTCGCCGGACCGCTGGCCACCGCCCGGTACGAGGACAAGCTGTACGCGGCACCGAAGAACACCAACGTCCAGCTGCTCTGGTACCGCAAGGACCTGGTGCCGCAGCCGCCGACCACCTGGGACCAGATGATCAGCGCCGCCCAGCAGCTCAAGGAGCAGGGCAAGCCGTACCAGGTGCTCACCATGGGCGCCCAGTACGAGGGCCTGGTCGTTCTCTACAACACCCTCGCCGAGAGCGCCGGCGGGAAGATCCTCAACGACGACGGTACGAAGGCCGTGATGGACCAGGGCACCGTCCGGGCGTTGGAGCAGCTGAAGAAGTTCGCCACGTCGGGCGTGACGTCGCCGTCGTTCAGCAACGCCACTGAGGACCCGGTCCGGCTGGAGTTCCAGTCCGGCGCCGGCGCGTTCCAGGTGAACTGGCCGTTCGTCTACCCGGCTTTGCAGGAGGCGAACCCGGAGCTGGCCAAGCAGGTCGGCTGGGCTCGGATCCCGGGCATCGACGAGGGCACCCCCAGCAAGGTCACCATCGGTGGGGTCAACCTGGCGGTCAGCTCCTACTCCAAGCACCCCGAGCAGTCCTTCGAGGCGGCCCGGTGCATCCGCAGCGCCGAGCACCAGAAGTTCTCCGCCATCAACGACGGCGTACCGCCCACCATCGAGGCGGTCTTCGACGACCCGGAGATGACCGAGGCGTACCCGATGAAGGACACCATCCTGGAGGAGCTGAAAGAGCCGGCGACGCGTCCGCTGACCCCCGCCTACCAGAGCATCTCCACGGTGATGTCGGCGATCCTGTCGCCGCCGTCCGGGATCAGCCCGCAGCAGACCGCCGACGAGCTGCGCGACGCCATCGCCGACGCCCTCCAGTCGAAGGGGGTCCTGCCGTGAGCGCTCGGAGTGAGCCGGTTTTGCGAGCCCCGCAGTCGCGAGAAGAGGTGACGCCGTGAGCATCAACGCCACGCCCACCGGCGCCGATGTCGCCGCCGACGAGACCAGTGGCGCCACCGGCCGGCGCGCCACAGTGCCCGCCCAACGTGGCGGCCGTCGCAAGCCCCCACTGAGCGAGAACAAGAAAGCCGAACGCCGGCTCGGCCTGCTGCTCTGCGCGCCCGCCGCGCTGGTCATGATCGCGGTGACCGCGTACCCGATCATCTACTCGGTCTGGCTGTCGTTGCAGCGCTTCGACCTGCGCTTCCCCGATCAGCGTGAGTTCATCGGGTTGGAGAACTACGTCACGGTGCTCACCAACGAGTTCTGGTGGACCGCGTTCGGGGTGACCATGCTGATCACGGTGGTCACCGTGGCCGTCGAGCTGGTGCTCGGCATGGGCCTGGCGATCATCATGCACCGCACCCTGATCGGGCGCGGCCTGGTCCGGACCTCGGCGCTGATCCCGTACGGGATCGTCACGGTGGTCGCCGCGTTCTCCTGGCGGTACGCCTGGACGCCCGGCACCGGCTACCTGGCCAACCTGTTCAGCGACGGCGCGCCGCTGACCGAGCGGGCCAGCTCGCTGGCGATCATCATGCTCGCGGAGATCTGGAAGACCACCCCGTTCATGGCGCTGCTGTTGATGGCCGGGTTGGCGCTGGTGCCGGAGGACCTGCTCAAGGCGGCCTCCACCGACGGCGCGACCGCCTGGCAGAAGTTCACCAAGGTGATGCTGCCGGTGATGAAGCCGGCGATCCTTGTCGCGTTGCTGTTCCGCACCCTGGACGCGTTCCGGGTCTTCGACAACATCTTCGTGTTGACCGCCGGAGGCAACGAGACGTCGTCGGTGTCGATGCTCGCCTACAACAACCTGATCCGGGGCCTCAACCTCGGCATCGGCTCGACGATGTCGGTGCTGATCTTCATCACCGTGGCGATCATCGCATTCGTCTTCGTGAAGCTGTTCGGCACCGCTGCCCCGGGTAGCGACGACGGAGAGAGGCGCTGACATGGCTGTCGAAACCACCACCCGGGCGAAGCTGCGCTGGGGTCTGCTCGACGTCCTCGTGGTCGTCTTCGCGTTGGTCCCGGTGCTGTGGATCGCGTCGCTGTCGTTCAAGACGCCGGCCACCCTCACCGACGGGAACTTCATCCCCCGGGAATGGACGCTCGACAACTACCGGACCATCTTCGACACCGACCAGTTCGTCCGGGCACTGATCAACTCGATCGGCATCGCGTTGATCGCCACGCTGATCGCTGTGGTGCTCGGTGCGATGGCCGCGTACGCGATCAGCCGGTTGGACTTCCCCGGCAAGAAGCTGCTGGTCGGCGTCTCCCTGCTGATCGCGATGTTCCCGCAGGTGTCACTGGTGTCGCCGCTGTTCGAGATCGAGCGGCAGCTGGGCCTGTTCGACACCTGGCCCGGGCTGATCCTGCCGTACATCACCTTCGCGCTGCCGCTGGCGATCTACACGCTGTCGGCGTTCTTCAAGCAGATCCCCTGGGACCTGGAGAAGGCCGCGAAGATGGACGGCGCCACCCAGGGGCAGGCGTTCCGGCGGGTGATCGCGCCGCTGGCCGCGCCCGGGTTGTTCACCACGGCGATCCTGGTCTTCATCTTCTGCTGGAACGACTTCCTGTTCGCCATCACGCTGACCTCCACCGAACGTGCCCGTACGGTGCCGGTCGCGCTGTCGTTCTTCACCGGCGAGTCGCAGTTCGAGGACCCCACCGGGGCGATCTGCGCCGCCGCAGTGGTGATCACCGTTCCGATCATCCTGTTCGTCCTCTTCTTCCAGCGTCGCATCGTGTCCGGTCTGACCTCCGGCGCAGTCAAGGGATAGGTGGAAAGTCATGGCTGACATCGTGCTGGACAAGGTGAGCAAGAGCTTCCCGGACGGGACCGTCGCCGTGCAGGACGTCGACCTGGAGATCGCCGACGGCGAGTTCGTGATCCTGGTCGGGCCGTCCGGCTGCGGGAAGTCCACCACCCTCAACATGATCGCCGGGCTGGAGGACATCAGCTCCGGTGAGCTGCGCATCGGCGGGCAGCGGGTCAACGACAAGGCTCCCCGGGACCGGGACATCGCCATGGTGTTCCAGTCGTACGCGCTCTACCCGAACATGACGGTGCGGGAGAACATGGCGTTCCCGCTGCGGCTGGCGAAGCTGGACAAGGAGACCATCAACCAGAAGGTCGACGAAGCGGCGAAGGTGCTGGAGCTGACCTCGCTGCTGGACCGCAAGCCGGCCAACCTCTCCGGTGGTCAGCGCCAGCGGGTGGCGATGGGCCGCGCCATCGTCCGCCAGCCGAAGGCGTTCCTGATGGACGAACCGTTGTCCAACCTCGACGCCAAGCTGCGGGTGCAGATGCGCACGGTGGTGTCCCGCCTGCAGAAGCAGCTCGGCACCACCACCGTCTACGTCACCCATGACCAGACCGAGGCGATGACCCTCGGCGACCGCGTGGTGATCATGCGGGGTGGCGCGGTACAGCAGGTCGGGCCACCGCAGGAGCTGTACGACCACCCCCGCAACCTCTTCGTGGCCGGCTTCATCGGCTCACCGTCGATGAACTTCCTGCACGCCGCCGTGCAGGACGGCGAGCTGCACACCGCCCTGGGGCAGGTGCCGCTCGGCGACCGTGTTCGCCGGGAGTTGGAGGCGGCCGACGCGCCCCGTGAGCTGATCCTCGGCATCCGGCCCGAGCACTTCGAGGACGCCGAACTGGTCGACGACGACACGCGTCGGCGGGGCATGGAGTTCGAGGCGCCGGTGGACATCGTCGAGTCGATGGGCTCGGACAAGTACGTCTACTTCACCGTCGAGGGTGAGAAGGCCAGCGCCGCCGAGTTGGAGGAGTTGGCCGCCGACGCGGGCGCCGCCGACTTCGCCGGTGCCGGCGGCAACCTGGTGACCCGGCTGTCCGCCGAGTCCCCGGTCGCCGAGGGGCAGACGCGGCGGGTCTGGTTCAACCTGGAGAAGATCCACCTGTTCGACCCGACCAACGGCCGCAACCTGACCCTGCACGAGGGCCGGGCCGCCGGCGCGCTCGCCGACTAGCCAGCTAGCCAGCTAGCGCCGATCTTGCAGTAACTGTTGTCGACATAGGTCGAACGCCCCTTATGTCGGGACAGAAAGTGCAAGATCGGCGCTGCCGGTGAGCGGGTGGGGCGCGGGGGTGGGAGGGTGGTTGCAGGTCACGTTTCGGGGCGGGGGATGGGGATGAACCGACGATTGGCCGCGCTGGCCAACGCGCACGGTGTTTCCACCTGGTACGAGGATTGGCGGCACCGCCGCGTCGAGGTCGCACCGGAAACCGTGGTGGGTGTGCTGGGGCTGCTCGGCGTGGACGCCACCAGCCCGGCGGCGATCGCCGACGCCCTCGCCGCCGTCCGCGCTGTCGACCGGGGCGCCCTGCCGGAGACGGTCGTGCTCACCCACGGCCGCAGCCGGGCGCTGCCCGGCCCAGGGGTGCTCACCCTGGAGGACGGTGGTCGACGGGCGGTCGACGGTGAGTTGCCGGCCGACCTGCCGCTGGGTTGGCACCGGCTGGCCTGCGCCGACCGGGAGGTCACAGTGGTGGTGGTGCCGCGCCGGCTCCCGGTGCCACCCCGGGCCTGGGGCTGGATGCTTCAGCTCTACGCGCTCACCTCGGAGCGCTCCTGGGGCATGGGCGATCTCGGTGACCTCGCCGACTTCACCGAGTGGGCCGGGGCGACCGGGGCGGGGCTGGTGCTGCTCAACCCGCTGCACGCGGTGGGGCCGGCGCACCCGGTGGCCACCTCACCGTATTCGCCCGCCAGCCGACGCTTCGTCAACCCGCTGTACCTGCGGGTCAGCGACACCGCCGCGTACCGCGCGGCGGACCCGGCGACCCGTGCGGTGGTTGACGCGTTGCGCCCCGACCGGGGACCTCTGATCGACTACGACGAGGTGTGGTCCGCCAAGCGGCACGCCCTGGAGTTGCTGCACCCTCACGCCCGGCCGGTGGACCTCACCGCGGACCCGGCACTGACCAGCTTCGCCACCTGGTGCGCGCTCGCCGAGCGGCACGGCAACGACTGGCGGGCCTGGCCGGCGCAGCTGCGCCACCCGGACGCCCCGGCGGTCGCCGAGCAGCGTCGGCAGCTCGCCGACCGGGTCGCCTTTTACGCCTGGCTGCAACAGCTGTGCGACGAGCAGCTCGACGCCGTCACCGCGGCGGCCCGCGCGGCGGGGATGCCGGTCGGTGTCGTGCATGACCTGGCCGTCGGCATCGACCCGGGCGGCGCGGACGGCTGGCAGCTCGCCGACGTGCTGGCCCAGGGCGTGCGGGTCGGTGCCCCACCGGACGACTTCAACCAGCTCGGCCAGGACTGGGGCCTCGCCGCGTGGCGTCCGGACCGGCTCGCCGCCACCGGCTACGCCGCCTACCGGGACATGCTGCGCCGGGCCCTGCGGCACGCCGGTGGCCTGCGGGTCGATCACGTCGCCGGCCTGTGGCGACTGTGGTGGGTGCCGCCGGGCGGCGGCGCGGCCGAGGGCACCTACGTGCGCTACGACGCCGAGGCGATGCTCGGCATCCTCGCGCTGGAGGCGCACCGGGCCGGCGCGGTGGTGGTCGGCGAGGATCTCGGCACCGTCCAACCGGCGGTGACCCGAGGGTTGCGGGGGCGCAACATGCTCGGCTCGACAGTGCTGTGGTTCGCCCGCGACGACAACGGTGACTTCGTCCCACCGGCCCGGTGGCCGCGCAACGCCCTCGCCACGATCTCCACCCACGACCTGCCCACCGCACCGGGCTTCCTCACCGGTGAGCACGTGCGGGTGCGCGACGAGTTGAAACTGCTCGGCACCGACGTGGCGGTGGAGCGGACCCGCGCCGCCGCCGACCGCGACCGGCTGCTCACGATGCTGCGCACCGAGAACCTGCTGCCGACACCGACAGTCGACCCGGCACGGCCCGACGCGACAGCGACACCCGACGACGGCGAGGTGGTGGTGTCGATGCACGCCGCGCTCGCGGCCAGCCCGACCCGGCTGCTCGGCGTCTCCCTCTACGACGTGCTGGGCGAGGTGCGCCAACCCAACATGCCGGGCACGGTGGACGAGTACCCGAACTGGCGGCTGCCGCTGCCGGCCAGCGTGGCGCAGATCCGCGAAGACCCCCGGGTGAGGCGGATCGCCGACCTGCTCAGCGCCGCCCGCCCACGAGCGGCCGACCCGCCGCCGCGTGACGCCGTCGGTCAGGTCAGCCAGTCGAAGCGGGCCGGCAGCCCGAGGAAGTCGGCGTAGCGCCCGAGCGCCTGCTCCACCCGGGCCCGCGCGGCGACGTCCAGCGGCGTGAGCGGCCGGACGGTCACGGTGACCCCGGTGCGGGTGATCTTGCGCTTCCACACGCCGACCACCCGACCGGCGCGCACCACTGTGGCCTGGAAGATGCCGTTGTTGCCCGGCACCACCGCCGCCTGGTGGGCGGGGTCGAGCATCAACGTGCGGTCCCGGAAGCCGAGCAGGTACTCGTCGAAACCGGGCAACGCCAGCACGTCGTCCGCCGTGGTGCGCGGGGCGTCTGGCACTGCCGCGTCGACGTACATCGGTGTGCCGTCGACCCGTACGGTGCTCAGCGCGTCGTCGGCGGCGGTCAGGCCGCGCCGGGCGTCGGTGAGGGTGAGCCCGCTCCACCCGGCGAACTCGCGGTCGGTGACCGGGCCGTGCGAGCGAACGTAGCGGTGGGCGAGCACGGCCAGCGCCTCGTCCCGCTCCAACCGGCGAGACTCGGGTGCCCACTCGTCGAGCAGGGCGAAGGTCTGCTCGGTGCCGACGTTGGGCGCCACGCAGGTCACCCCGCGAACGCTCGCATACCACAGCAGGTGGTAGCCGCGCTGCCCGTCGGTGCCCAGGCCGGCGGCCCGCAGAGCGGCCAGGCACTGCGCGCGGGTGAGCCGACCACCGCCGGCCAACGCGGCACCCAGGACGTCCACCGCCCGGTCCGCGTCGGCCTCGCTGAGCCCGAGCTGCGCCCGCCGGGTCGCCACGGCGGCCAGCGATCGGACACCGGTCAGCTCCAGCATCCAACGGGCGTCGGCGGACGGCACGAGGTGCACGGTGCCCCGCATCGGCCAGGTGCGCAGCGCCTCACGCCGCTCCAACGCCGCCTGCACGTCGGTCACCCGGCAACCGGGCAGTCGGGCCCCCAGCGACCACAACCCGCTGGCCAGATCCTGTGCCTGCATCGCGCCGAACCACTCGACCACCTCGGCGACGGTGCCGGGTCGGGTGCTCGGCTGCGGGCGCAGCAACAAGCTGGTCATCCGCAGCGCGAGCGCCTCGGCCGCGCTGAGGTCGACAGGCATCGGGCGCTCCTTTTCGTGGCCGGGCGGCCAGCCTAGGCCCGACCACCGACACTCCTGCTGGTGGGAGGCGTAACCGGGGTCTTCGGGGGAATGCGGCTCGCCGGAAGTGCGCGCGCCGCGCGTACGGAAGGGATTCTCATGACTGCCGCAAGCGAGCCGGCCCGGGGTGCCGGCGTAACGGCCGGGTCCCGCGGCCACCGGGGGGACGCCCGCGCCAAGACCAGCGCCGCAGCGACCTTCGCCCTGGTGTTCGGAGTGGCCGGCCTGTTCAGCGTGTTGACGGCGATCCTCGCCTGGCTGGGGCTGGTGCTGGGCATCATCGGGATCATCCTCGGCATCGTCGGGCTCAAGATGGCGCGCCGGCCCGGGGTCACCGGTCGTGGCGTGTCCATCGGCGGCCTGGTGCTCAGCATCCTGGCCGTGCTGATCGGGCTCGGCCTGGCCGCCGGGATCACCACGTTCGTCAACAACGAGAACGCGGTGAACCGCCTGCAGACCCAGGTCGACAAGCTGCGCGACAAGCTCGACTGACCCACGTGTGCCGGTCCGGGCCGGCCCGCCCACCCGTCCCGGGCAGCACAGTAGGGTGGGCGGCGTGCTCCGCCAGGTCACCGCGATCCGCTACGTCACCCCGCTCCGCGAGGGTGGGTCGCTGCCGGGCGTGGTGGAGGCCGACGACCTGGGCACCTACGTGGCGAAGTTCCGCGGCGCCGGGCAGGGGCCCAAGGCGCTCATCGCCGAGGTGATCTGCGGCGAGCTGGCCCGCCGGCTGGGGCTGCGGGTGCCGCCGCTGGTGGTCCTCGACATCGACCCGGTCATCGGGCGGGCCGAACCCGACCAGGAGGTGCAGGAGCTGCTGCGCGGCAGCGGTGGCGCCAACCTCGGGATGGACTTCCTGCCCGGGGCGCTGGGCTTCGACCCGGTGGCGCACCCCGTCGACCCGGCGCTGGCCTCCCGGGTGCTCTGGTTCGACGCGTACGTGGAGAACGTCGACCGCAGTTGGCGCAATCCGAACCTGCTCGTCTGGCACCGGGAGCTGTGGCTGATCGACCACGGCGCCTCGCTGTACTTCCACCACAACTGGCCGCGCGCCGACGCCGCCGTGCACCGGGCCTACCGCGCGGACGATCACGTGCTGGCGCCGTACGCGTCGCGGCTGGCCGAGGCCGACGCCGAGTTGGCCCCCCAGGTCACCCCGGAGCTGCTCAGCGAGGTGCTGGCCCTGGTACCGGGGGAGTGGCTGACCGCCGCCGACTTCGACACGGCCGACGCGGCGCGCGAGGCGTACCTGCACCACCTGACCCGCCGGGTCGCCCGCACGGCCGACTGGCTGCCACCGGGGAGCGGGGCATGAGGCAACCCTTCGAGTACGCGGTGATCCGGCTCGTACCCCGCATCGAGCGCGGCGAGCAGATCAACGTCGGGGTGTTGCTCTACTGCCAGCAGCGCGACTACCTGGCCGCGCGGACGCACCTGGACGCCGACCGGGTTCGCGCGCTGGCACCCGACGTCGACCTGCCGGCGGTGGCGGCGGTGCTCGACTCCTGGGACCGGACCTGCTCCGGTGACGGGCCGGCGACCCGGATGCGCCTCGGCGAGCGGTTCCACTGGCTGGCCGCGCCGCGCAGCACGATGATCCAGACGGGGCCGGTGCACACCGGCCTCACCGCGGACCCGGCGGCCGAACTGGACCGGCTGATGGCGACCCTGGTCCACTGAGCGCGGGCGGGGCGGACCCGGTCCCCTGATCGCGCTACGCCAGCTCCGTTGCCGGCGGAGCGCGATCCCCCGTTCAGGCGCCCGGTGCGGGGCGACGGCTCGATCCCGCCGGCACCGATGGCATCAGGATCGTCGTCCGCGCGCGGCGCCGGGCCGGAACGCCCCGGAAGTTGCGGAAAAATTGAGCCGGTGGCCGGCTGACGGACGAGGGTGACCGATGGCGCGGGCGGGGGCTCTCGGCCCGTCCGCGCCACCGGTCCATCCAGCCCTACCCCCGGGGCACTGTGACTATGCGCCGTCGCGCGTCGCGGACAGCGCCTGCGTACGCGCCGCCGGCAGCAGATCGGCCAACAGCTCGCTCAGCACGGCGAGCCCGTCCGGGCTGAGCACCGACTCCGCGTGGAACTGCACCCCGGCGAAGCCGCGCCCCCGCAGGGCGTGCACGGCACCGTCGCCCGGGTCCCGGGCCAGCTCCACCGGCCCGTACGCGGTGGCCAACCGGTCGGCCTCGGCGCGGGCGGTGAACGTCGAGTAGAACCCGACCCGGCGGGTCCGCCCGAACACCGGTACCTCCCGCTGCAACCCCTGGTAGGGCGCCTCCCGGCGGTGCAGCGTCAGCCCCAGCAGCCCGGCCAGCACCTGATGGCCGAGGCAGACCGCGAGGGTGGGACGACCGGTTGCCAGCAGCCCGGTCAGCAGCGAGCGCAGCGCCACCATCTTCGGCGCGTCCGCGCTGCCCGGGTCACCCGGCCCGGGACCGGCCACCACCAGGTCGTAGTCGTCGACCGGGCCGCTCGCGTGCCACGGCCGGGTGGTCACCGCGAGGCCCAACGCGCTCAGCTGGTGGGCCAGCATGGCGGTGAAGGTGTCCTCGGCGTCCACGATCAACGCCCGGCGGCCGACCAGTGCGGGCAGTCCGGGCGCGTCCGGTGACCGCTGGTCCAGCCAGAACCGCGCCAGCGGTGCGTTACGCGCGGCCAGCGCGTCGCGTACCGCCGGGTCGTCGGCCAGCCGCGCGACCGGCCCGCGGTCGCCGACGGACGCCGCCGGACCGAGGCCGAGCGCGGCCAGCACACCGGCGGCCTTGGCGTGCGTCTCGGCCACCTCGCCGGCCGTCGTCGAGTGCCGGACCAGGGTCGCGCCGACCGGCACCCGCAGTCGGCCGGTGGGGGAGATCTCGGCGGTCCGGATCAGGATCGGGGCATCGAGCGTCTGCCGGCCGGCCTCGTCGTGACCGAGCAACGCCAGCACACCGCCGTAGTAGCCCCGACCCCGGCGCTCGTGCCGGGCGATCACCCGGCAGGCGTTCTCGATCGGGCTGCCCGTCACGGTGGGGGCGAACATCGTCTCGCGCAGCACCTCCCGCACGTCCCGGGTGCCCCGCCCGGCGAGCAGGTACTCGGTGTGCGCCAGGTGCGACATCTCCTTCAGGTACGGCCCGATCACCTGCCCACCGTGTTCGGCGACGGTGGCCATCATCTTCAGCTCCTCGTCGAGCACCATGTACAGCTCCTCGACCTCCTTCGGGTCGGCGAGGAAACGCAGCAGGGCCGTCCGGTCCGCGACGCCGCCCGGGCAGCGGAAGGTGCCGCTGATCGGGTTCATCATCACCAGCCCGTCGTCGACGCTGACGTGCCGCTCCGGGCTGGCGCCGACCAGCGTGCGGGTGCCGGTGTGCACCACGAACGTCCAGTACGCGCCGCGCTCGCCGACCAGCAGCCGGCGCAGTGCGGCCAACGCGGCCCGCAGCGGCGGACCCTGCACGGTGGCGTGCAGGGCGCGGTGGATCACGAAGTTCGCGCCCTCGCCCCGACCGATCTCCTCGGACAGCACGCGCTGCACGGTCCGCGCGTACTCCTCGTCGCTGACGTCGAAGCCGGCGTCGGTGGTGTGGACCGGCTCGTCGGGCAGCGCGGCGAGGGCGTCGGCCAGTGCGATCCGCTGGTGGGCGCTGACCTGGAGGAACTCCAGCGGGGCACCGTCGTCGACGCAGGCGAAACCACGTTCGGTGATCTGCCGGTACGGCACGAGGGCCAGCGTCCGGGCCCCGGGTGGGCCCGGCGGCAGCGGAATGTCGGTGAGCCCCTCGGCGGTGTCGACCGGGCCGGTGAACAGGTCCAGTTCGTCAGCGCCGTCGCGGCGCAGCAGCGCGAAGGGGCCGGGGTCGACGCCGTGCGTGACGGCGGCGAGCAGGTCGGTCAGCTGGGTCATCGGAATCTCCGTCGGGCCGGGTGCCGCCCTCGGGCGGCCCTGGAACCGGGAGATCCGGCGACCGCCTCGATGGCGGCCGCGTGGATGGAGCTACGCGCGGGGGATGGCCGCCGGGTCGGCGGGCCACCAACTGGTCAGGTGCGCGAGCATGTGATCCACCCTACGCGCCCGTCGCCCCGCTGGCACGGGGTAACTTGACCGGCGATGAACATTCTCGCGCTCGACCTGGGCACCTCCTCGGTACGCGGGCTGGTGCTGGACGCGGACACGCAGCCGCTGCCCGGCGCACTGGCCCGCCGCAAGGTCGACCTCGCCATCGGCGACGACGGCACCGGCACGCTGTCCGGCCGGGACTACCTGGCGAGCCTGGTCGAGTGCCTGGACGAGCTGGCCGAGTCGGGGCACCTGCACGACGTCGACCTGGTGGCGGTCTCCGCCCAGTGGCACTCGGTGCTTCCGCTGGACCGCGACGGCGCTCCGCTGGGCCCGGTGGTCACCTGGCTGGACACCCGGCCCGCCCCGGTCGGCCGCACCGCCGGGCCGGCGGACCCGGACGGCTTCCACCAGCGCACCGGCTGCTGGTGGCACCGGTCGTACTGGTCGATGCGGTTGCCCTGGTTGCGCGAGCAGTCCGGCACCCCGATCGCCCGGTTCGTCGGTCTGCCCGAGTACGTGCTGGGTGAGCTGCTCGACACCGCGCCCATGTCGATCTCCCAGGCCTCCGGGACCGGTCTGCTGGATCTGCGCACCCTGCGCTGGGACGATGAGGCGCTGGCGCTGGCCGAGGCGACACCGGCGCAGCTGCCGCCCCTCGGCGAGCTGGACTGGCACGGCCGGCTCCGGGTCGACCTGGCTCGTCGGTGGCCGCAGCTGGCGCAGGCCCGCTGGTCACCGCCGGTCGGTGACGGAGGGGCGTCGAACGTCGGCTCGGGCTGCGTCGACCCGAGCCGGGCCGCCGTCACAGTGGGCACCTCCGCAGCCGTACGGCTGATGCAGCGGATCCCGGCCGGCGAACCGATGCCCCGCCTGCCGGAACGGTTGTGGCGTTACCGGGTCGACCACGACCACGTGGTGACCGGTGCCGCGTACGCCAACGGCGGCAACCTCTTCGCCTGGGCGAACCGGGAGTTGCGGTTGCCCCAGGGCGCGGAGTTGGACGCGGCGCTGGCGCTGGTGCCGGCGGGCGGTGGTCGACCGGCGGATCCCCGCTTCGGCGGCGACCGGGCACCCGGGCTGGCTCCGGCGGGCAGCGGAGCGCTGCGCGGGCTCAGCTTCAGCACCACATCTGTCGACATCCTGGCCGGGCTGATGCAGGGGCTGTGTGAGCTCGTCGCCGACGACCTCGGGGTGTTGGAGTCCACCATCGACAAACCGGTCGGCGTGGTGCTGGGCGGCGGCGCGGTTGCCGCCTCGGTGTGGTGGCGGCAGGCCTTCGCCACCGCGCTCGCACCGCGACCGGTATCGCATCAACGCAACCCGGAAATCGGCGCCACCGGTGCCGCGTTGGTCGCGCTGGGGCGCTTCGGTGACGCGATCGAGCTCGCCGACATCGGCCGGACGGACGAGCTGGTTTTACCGACCACGGCAGGACGGTCCCACCCGCAGTATCCTTCCTGAACCTCGGCCTCGCCCGGGCCGTTGACAGCGGTACCGAGCCTGGTTGGATGGACTGCGCTCCCCCGACCGCGGTGGACGCGGTAGGACGGAGGAGGCAGGGTGGCGGCAGGTCCCGACCCGGCGAACGGTGCGGTGTCGAACCATCGCCGCCGCCGCTTCGACGTCCGAGTCGTTCCGCATCGACGGCGGTCACCGTTCCGGCTGCGCGACTGGCGGATGAGCACGAAGCTCGCCACCGTGCTGGTGGTGCCGTCGATGGCGTTCCTCCTGCTCGCCGGGGTGCAGACCAGCACGCTGGTGGGGCGGACGACGGCGTTGAACGACTTCTCCAGTCAGGTCGGCATCGGCCGCCAGATCACCGCCGCGGTGCACCACCTCCAGCAGGAGCGCGACCGCTCGGCGGGGGAGCTGGGTGAGCTGCGTAAGGGTGGTGACCGGCAGGCCGCCGCGAACGACCTGAAGCCGTTGCAGGCGGCCACCGACAAGGCCATCGTGGACCTCAGCCGGGCCGCCGAGCCACTGGCGGACGCGGACGCCTCCTGGCGGGTGGCCTTCTCGGAGGCGTTGGAGGCGTACGACCAGGTGGTCGACATCCGCGCGGCGATCCCACCGGCGGTGCTCAGCAGCGAGACCATCCTGAGCAACTACCACCGGGCGGTCGGGGCGTTGCTCGACCTGCTCGCCGAACCGACGCCGGGTCAGAACCAGCCGGCGCTGAACGACGCGGTGCTGCGCTACGTCCAGCTGGCCCGGGTCAAGGAGCTGTCCTCCCGGGTGCGGGGCCAGCTCTACGCCGCCGCCCGCGCCGGTGCGTACGGCACCGAGGACCGGGTGATCCTCGCCGACCTGCGCGGCCAGCAACTCACCGCGCTCGGCGCGTTCCGGGTGGCCGCGACCAGTGCGCAGATCCGCCGCTACGACGAGACATCGGTGTCGCCGATGTTTCTGGTCGCCACCGATCTGGAGGAGCGCAGCCTGTCCTCCGGTGGCGCGTCGCCGCAGGTGCTCCCGTCGGAGCAGTGGTGGTCGGCCAGCCAGCAACGCCAGGAGTCGCTGCGCCAGCTCGAGGCGGGCGTGCTCGACGACGCCGTGCGGCAGGCCGAGGAGGCCAGCGCCGACCAGCTGCGGGCGACCCTGCTGGTGGTCGGCGGGGTCGTGACGGTCCTGCTGGCCGCCCTGCTGATCTCGTTGCTCATCGGCCGGTCGGTCGCCCGGTCGATGCGGCTGCTGCGCAGCCAGGCGCTGCGGATCGCCCAGGTCGAGTTGCCCGACGCCCTGGACCGGCTGAAGACCGTCACCGGCGGGGTGCCCCGCATCGAGGTCGCGCCGGCGGTGGTGCGTTCGCTCGACGAGATCGGCGAGCTGGCCGAGGCGTTCGTGGCGGTGCACCGCAGCGCGGTCACTGTCGCCGTCGAGCAGGCGCTCATGCGGCGTAACGTCAACGCGATGTTCGTCAACCTGGCCCGGCGCAGTCAGGTGCTGGTGGAGCGCCAGTTGGAGCTGCTCGACGACCTGGAGCGCGAGGAGAGCGACCCGGACCAGCTGGAGAACCTGTTCAAGCTCGATCACCTGGCCGCCCGGATGCGCCGTAACGACGAGAGCCTGTTGGTGCTCGCCGGCACCGACTCCACCCGCCGGTGGAACCGGCCGGTCGGTCTCGGTGCGGTGCTGCTGGCCGCCGCCGCCGAGATCGAGCAGTACCAGCGGGTCCGGATCGAGTCGGTGGCGGACGTGCACGTGGTCGGGCACGCCGTCGGCGAGCTGGTGCACCTGCTGGCCGAGTTGCTGGAGAACGCCACGGCCTTCTCCCGCCCGGACACCGTCGTGGTGGTGACCGCCCGGGTCGGAGCGGGCGGTCCGCTGATCGAGATCGTCGACCGTGGTCTGGGCATGAGCCCGGCCGCGCTGGTGCAGGCGAACGAGGTGCTGGCCAGCCCGCCGGCCGCGGACGTGGCGGCGGTGGAGCGGATGGGGCTCTTCGTGGTCAGCCACCTGGCGGCCCGGTTGGGCCTCCGCGTGCGGTTGGAGGGCGGCGAGGATGGCCTGGTCGCCCGGCTCGTCCTGCCCGCCGAGTTGCTGGCTGCCCCGGGCAACGTGGAGCTGGACGCGCCCCCGTCGGCGCGGATGCTGGCGGCGAGCGCGGCGCGAGGGCTGGCTGCGCAGCCCGGGGCGGGCTGGCCGGGCGCTGCCGCCGCACCGGGCAACGCGGTGCGGGACCTGCCGGTCGCCGGCCGCCCGCCGGGCGTCGGCGTGCCGCGTCAGGGCCGCCCGATGCCGGTGCGCGCCGAGGACGTGCTGGCCCCGGCCACTGCCAACGGCAACGGCAACGGTGGGGGCTGGTATTCGCGGCAGGGCCCGACCTCGCCGGTGGTGCCCGCACCGGCGGCGCCACCGACCATCCCGGTGACCGCAGGCACCAACGAGCGGGGACTGCCGGTGCGGGTGCCCATGGCGCAGTTGAGCGCTGTCACCCGTTCGGCCCAACCGATGACGGCACCGACCCGCACCGACCCGGACCCGGAGGCGGTCGGCGGCATGCTCTCGCGGCTCTACAGCGGAGTACGGCGCGCCGAGGCTGAGGACACCACCGAGATACCCGTGCCACCGTCCGGGGGGCACGACGAAGGGGGACGACGACAGTGACGACGTTGAGCCAGGAGGCGCGTGACCTGAGCTGGCTGGTGAGCGCGTTCGCGGAGCGGGTGCCGGGTGTGGCGCACGCGGTGGTGGTCTCCTCCGACGGGCTGCTGGTGGCGATCTCCGATCACCTGCCGCGTGACAACGCGGACAAGCTCGCCGCGGTGACCTCCGGGCTGATGAGCATCACCGCGGGCGCGGCCCAGATGTTCGACGGCGATGTCGTCAAGCAGACGGTGGTCGAGATGGGCCGTGGCTACTTCCTGGTGATGCAGATCCGCGACGGTTCGATTCTGGCGACCTTGGCGGCCGGTGACGCGGACATCGGCGTGGTGGGCTACGAGATGGCCCGGCTGGCGAAGCAGGCGGGGGAGATGCTCACCCCGGCCCTGCGGGCGGAGTTGCAGCAGGCGCTGCCCCGCTGAGTGAGCCGGCCGAGCCCGGACGGTCACCGGCTCACCCGAGCCGAGCCGTCCGGGCCCGGCGGTCCGGGTGGCGGCGCGTTCAGAAGCCGCCGTCGGCGATGACGGAGCGGTACCAGGTGGCGCTGCTCTTGAGCACCCGCCGCTGGGTGGGGTAGTCGACGTAGACCAGGCCCCAGCGCTGGTCGTAGCCCTGGTCCCACTCGAAGTTGTCGAGCAGTGACCAGACGTGGAAGCTCTCCAGCGGCACCCCGTCGGCGATGGCCCGGTGCGCCGCGGTGAGGTGGTCGCGCAGGAAGCTGATCCGGCCGGTGTCCTGGACGGTGTCGTCCGCGTCCAGAGTGTCCGGGGTGGGCAGCCCGTTCTCGGTGATGGTGAGCGGGATCGGGCCGTAGTCGCGGGTGATCCGGGTGAGCAGGTCGTACATCCCCTCGGGGTAGATCTGCTGCCACTCGGCCTCGGAGGTCTCCCACCGGTGCGCGGTGCCGCCGTCGGCGGTGACGTAGATCGGGGTGTAGTACTGCACGGCCAGCAGGTCGACCGGCGCGGAGATGACCTTCAGGTCGCCGTCGCGGATGCCCTGGACCATCCGGCTCTGCGGGCCCAGGTCGGCCAGCAGGTCCTCCGGGTAGCTGCCCTTGAACAGCGAGTCGAGGTAGAGGCGGTTTTCGTAGGCGTCGTAGAGGTGGGCGGCAGCGGCCGCCTGCGGGGAGTCGTCGGCGGGGTAGCAGGGGTGCAGGTTGAGCGCGGGGCCGATCCGGCTGTCGCTGCCGGTGGCCCGCAGCGCGCCGACGGCGAACCCGTGCGCGAGTTGCAGGTGGTGGGCGACCAGGTAGGCGGCGTCCGGGTCCTGCCGGCCGGGGGCGTGGTGGCCGGTGAGGTAGCCGTTCTGCACCACGGTCTTGGGCTCGTTGATGGTGAGCCAGGACGGCACCCGGTCGCCGAGGGCGCGGAAGACCACGTCGGCGTAGTCGGCGAAGCGGTGGGCGGTGTCGCGCGACTCCCAGCCGCCGGCGTCCTGGAGCGCCTGGGGCAGATCCCAGTGGAAGAGGGTGGCCATCGGGGTGATGCCGCGCTCGTGCAGACCGTCGAGGAGGCGGCGGTAGAAGTCGAGGCCGCGCTGATTGGGCGTGCCGGTACCGTCGGGTTGGATCCGGGGCCAGGAGATGGAGAAGCGGTAGCTGCGCAACCCGAGGTCGCGCATGAGGTCGAGGTCCTCGGCGTACCGGTGGTAATGGTCGATGGCCACGTCGCCGGTGTCTCCGTTGCGGGTGCGCCCCGGGACGCGGCTGAAGGTGTCCCAGACCGACTCGCCGCGCCCGTCCTCCTTGGTGGCGCCCTCGATCTGGTACGCGGAGGTGGCCGCGCCCCAGCCGAAGTTGTCCGGGAAGCGCAGCGGGCCGGCGGGCCCAATAGGTATCGACATGGATTCTCCTCATGGATACGGGGCCACCGCCGAAAGATTCGGGAGCGCTCCCATGATAGGGCAGGCGCTGCCGGCTGGTCAGCCGGCCGTCATGGCGGCCGGCGCTGGCGAGTGGGAGACGGATGTGGCCCCGAGCAGCGAACGAGGCCGTCCGGGCGGCGCGGCGCGCCTGTCCCGTCGGCCTCTTTTCCTATCGTGTACGGGGGTTTAGTGTGGGGACGGGGGAGGGCAACCCCCGTCCCCACCGTAACTGCACACACACGGGCGGAATTTGGGTCCTGCCGTGCGTGTCGCGCGGGAGCCGGGCCACGCGAGTGGCTCTGGTTCCACCTCCCTCCCTGTGGCGGGACGATGGCTGACGACGGCGTCCGGGCTGGCCCGTCGTCGGCCCTCGGTCTGGTTCCCTGAGCTCGTCAGAGACGATCCCAGCGATCTTCTTGTTGGAACCTTGTCGATGGAAGCGCTCCCATCGACCGATGTTGCGACTGTAACGCCCGTCACGCCTTTGTGAAAGCCCCAAAACGAGATCGAAACAAGGAGCTGATCCGAGGCTCCGTGCGCTTGTTGTGGGAGCGCTTCCATGGCACACTGTCGATTCGACGCGACAGGAGCCACATCGCGTGAGTGCGGGTCCACCGAGGGCAGCCGGCAGCACCAGCTCCGGTCACGGTCACCCGATCAGCCGGCGGGACCCCTCCCGTGCGGGCTCGCACCGCCGAACCCCGGCCGGGCCCGGGGGAGACCACCTTCCCGGCGCCTCGACATCCCCGCGGACCACCACCCACGCGGGCAGGCGCCTCGCCGGGGACCGTCCCGGCCCGGTCCGAGGAGACACCGCGCACATGAGACAACTGGCACGACGCCGTCGAGTGGCGATCATCGCCGCCGCCGCGCTCGCCATCGGCGGGGTGACCCTGCCCGCTGGCGCCGCACAGGCCGCACCCGCCTGCGACGTGGTCTACGCGACCAACGACTGGAACACCGGCTTCACCGCCAATGTCACCATCAAGAACCTGGGCGACCCGATCACCAACTGGACGCTCAAGTGGACCTTCCCGAACAGCGGTCAACGGGTCACCCAGGGCTGGTCGGCCCGGTACAGCCAGACCGGCAGTGAGGTCACCGCGACCAACGAGTCGTACAACGGCAACCTCGGCACCGGGGCCTCCACCACCATCGGCTTCAACGGCGCCCACACCGGGAGCAACCCGAAGCCCACCGCGTTCACCATCAACGGCACCCCGTGCAACGGCACCCCGGCCAACCAGCCGCCGACGGTTTCGCTCGGCCTGCCGAGCGGGCCGTTCACCGCGCCGGCCGACGTGCCGCTGACCGCCACCGCCAGCGACCCGGACGGGACGATCAGCAAGGTCGAGTTCTACCGCAACGGCCTGCTGATCAACACCGACACCAGCGCCCCGTACGCCTACACCCAGGAAGACCTGCCGGCCGGCAGCTACACCGTGCAGGCCAAGGCGTATGACAACGCCAACGGCATCGGGGTCGACGAGAAGGCATTCACCGTCGGCGCCGCCAGCGGCCCGACGCTGGTCGCCACGCCGTCCGCGGTGAGCGTCGCCGAGGGTGGCACCGCCACCTTCAACCTGAAGCTCAGCGCCGCGCCGACGGCCAACGTGCCGGTCACCCTCACCCGCACCGGTGACACCGATGTCACGGTCTCGCCGAGCACCGTCACGCTGACCCCGAGCAACTGGAACACCGGGGCCACCGTCACGGTCGCCGCGGCCGAGGACGCCGACACCGTCGGCGGCGCCGCCACCATCACCGCCACCGCCACGGGTCTGGCCTCGCTGGCGGTCACCGCCACCGAGATCGACAACGACACCCCCGGCGGCGACAACACCTACATCGCGAAGTTCCTCGAGCAGTACGGCAAGATCAAGAACTCGGGTTACTTCAGCCCCGAGGGCGTGCCGTACCACTCGGTGGAGACGCTGATCGTGGAAGCCCCCGACCACGGTCACGAGACCACCTCCGAGGCGTTCAGCTTCTGGCTCTGGCTGGAGGCGAACTACGGGCGGGTCACCCAGAACTGGGCCCCGTTCAACAACGCGTGGACCGTGATGGAGAAGTACATCATCCCGACGCACGCCGACCAGCCGACCGCCGGCTCCGCGGGCACCCCGCAGTACGCCGCGGAGTACAACCTGCCCAGCCAGTACCCCTCGGCGCTGGACCCGAACGTCCCGGTCGGCCAGGACCCGCTCCGCTCGGAGTTGCAGTCCACCTACGGCACCGGCGACATCTACGGCATGCACTGGCTGATGGACGTCGACAACACCTACGGCTTCGGCCGCTGCGGTGACGGCACCACCAAGCCGGCGTACATCAACACCTTCCAGCGGGGCACCCAGGAGTCGGTGTGGGAGACCGTCCCGCAGCCGTCCTGCGACACCTTCAAGCACGGCGGTCAGTACGGCTACCTCGACCTGTTCGTCAAGGACACCGGGGCCCCCGCCAAGCAGTGGAAGTACACCAACGCTCCGGACGCCGACGCCCGCGCCGTGCAGGCCGCGTACTGGGCGCTGACCTGGGCCAAGGCGCAGAACAAGCAGGCCGACGTCGCGGCCACCATCACCAAGGCCGCCAAGATGGGCGACTACCTGCGGTACGCGATGTTCGACAAGTACTTCAAGAAGATCGGCAACTGCGTCGGGGCCAGCACCTGCCCCGCCGGCAGCGGCAAGGACTCGGCGCACTACCTGCTGTCCTGGTACTACGCCTGGGGCGGCGCGTACGACACCAGCCAGAACTGGTCCTGGCGGATCGGCTCCAGCCACAACCACTTCGGCTACCAGAACCCGTTCGCGGCCTGGGCGCTGACCAACACCCCGGAGCTGGCGCCGAAGTCGCCGACCGCCGCCAGCGACTGGACCAAGAGCCTCGACCGGCAGCTGGAGTTCTACACCTGGCTGCAGTCCGCCGAGGGCGGCATCGCCGGTGGTGCCACCAACAGCTGGGACGGCAGCTACGCCCAGCCGCCGGCCGGCACCAGCACCTTCTACGGCATGTTCTACGACGTCGACCCGGTCTACAACGACCCGCCGTCGAACCAGTGGTTCGGCATGCAGGCCTGGTCGATGCAGCGCATCGCCGAGCTGTACCTGCAGACCGGCAACGCGAAGGCCAAGGCGCTGCTGGACAAGTGGGTGCCGTGGGCGATCGCCAACACCACCCTCGGCACCAACTGGTCCATCCCGTCGGACATGGCGTGGACCGGTCAGCCGACCACCTGGAACCCGTCCAACCCGCAGCCCAACACCAACCTGCACGTCGAGGTCACGGTGAAGGGCCAGGACGTCGGCGTCACCGCCGCCTACGCCCGGACCCTGATCGCGTACGCGGCCAAGTCGGGCAACGTCGCGGCGAAGGACACCGCCAAGGGGCTGCTCGACGCGCTGTCGTCCGCCAGCGACGCCAAGGGCGTGTCCACCACCGAGAAGCGTGGCGACTACCGGCGCTTCGACGACGTCTACAACGCGTCCACCGGACAGGGCCTCTACGTCCCGTCGGGCTGGACCGGGAAGATGCCGAACGGCGACGCCATCGCCGCCGGCAAGAGCTTCCTGGACATCCGGTCCTTCTACAAGAACGACCCGGACTGGCCCAAGGTGCAGGCGTACCTGGACGGTGGTCCGGAGCCCGAGTTCAACTACCACCGGTTCTGGGCGCAGGCTGACGTCGCCATGGCGTACGCCGACTACGGCAGCCTGTTCCCGAACGGCTGATACGACCCGGGGTGGGTGGCGTGGACCGCCCACCCCGGGGTCCGGCCCGGTCCGGGGAACGACGGACCAGGGCTGGCGGACGGCCTGACACCCACGGTCAGGCCGGGGTGGGCCGGCCATCTGGCCGACGCAGCGGATCGGCTGGCCCGCCCCACCGCCCGGACTGAAGCTAGCCGCGAAAAAGCCCAGAAATTCGGGCCGTCGCGGGATCACACCGAGGTCCGTGACGGAGTAACGTACGTCACCGGAGAGGCCGCTCCCCCCGTGGCGGCCTCTCCACTTTTGCAGCGAGTCCGCGCCGCCCCGCCGCACCGGCGAGGCGGCGCGACCGGTTCAGCGAGGCGGCACGACCGGGTGACGCAGCCCCGGGTGCCCGGCCGGCAGCGAGCGCCGCAGCACCACCCAACTCAGTGCCAGCGCCGCCGCCACCAGCGGCCAGGTCAGCGCCACCCGGGCCACCACCAGCGCGAGCACCTGCCCGCCCAGGTAGAGCGGCACGAACACGGCGACCCGCAGCAGGTACGTCGCCGTCCACACCCAACTCGCCCGGCCGTACCCGCGCAGCAGCACCGGGTCGCGCCGCCACCGGGCGCGCTGGCCCAGCACCGCGCCGACCAGCACACCGAGCAGTGGCCACCGCACCACGATGCTGACCGTCCACGCCAGAGCGCTCGCGGCGTTTGACAACACCTGGATCAGAAAGAAGTTCTCGGCCCGACCGGTGCGCACCGCGATCAGCGCGGCGACACAGACGGCCAGCAGCCCGATCAGGACCGAACGCGGCCGGTCACCCCGACGCAGGCGTACGCCGGCCACCACCGCGCCCACTGCCAGCGCCGCGCCGACCCCGCCCCACAGCGACTCGCCGCCCCACAACCACCCCGCGGCGAACGCCAGCGGCGGCAGTGTGGCGTCGATGGCGCCGCGTCGCCCGCCCAGCAGATCCGTCAGCGACTCGGCCCGCGCTGGCTCTCCCGGACCGGTGTCGACGCCGGCCCGCGCTGGCTCTCCCGGACCGGTGTCGACGCCGGCCCGCGCCGGCCCTTCCGGCCCCGGATCGCCGCCTCCGCGCTGCTCCGGACCGGGCTCGGCCGGGCAGCTGTCGCGCTCCGGTGTTCCGCTCACCACCGCCTCCTCACCTCCGGCACAACCTAACCGGCGATTGGTGGCGGGCCACCGCTCGGACCGCCGACACCTGCCGCTACGGTGTGCGGATGCGCGCGACGGCACGGGGTTGGACCGCGGTCTGGTTGGTCGTACTGGCCCTTGTCCAGGCGGCTGCCTTCCTCGCCGTGTGGCGGGTGGCCGTGCACTCCGAGGTCGGTCAGTGGGTGGACACCGTCGCCCTCACCGGCAACCGGATCGGACAGGACACCATCGATGGTCCGGTCGACCGGATCCTCAACGCGATGTCGGTGGTCTCGTTGCTGGCCGCCACCGCGATGATCGGCTTCATCGCGTTGATCCGGGGGCGGATCGCCCTGGCGATCACCGCGACCCTGCTGATCGCCGGAGCGAACGTCACCACCCAACTGCTCAAGTACGGGCTGAACCGCCCCGACTTCGGCCTCGACCCGGAACGCGCGGCGGTGGGCAACAGCCTGCCCAGCGGGCACACCACGGTGGCCGCGTCGGTGGCGGTCGCGCTGATGCTCGTGCTGCCGCGCAAGGTCCGGGCGGTCGGCGCGTTCGTGGGTGCCGGCTACGCCGCCGTCGCCGGAGTCGCCACCCTCTCCGCCGGCTGGCACCGGCCCAGCGACGCCGTCGCCGCGTACCTGGTGGTGGGTGTCTGGGCGGCGTTGGCCGGGTTGCTCCTGCTGATCACCCAGCGGGAGCAGGCCGAGGTCGCCCCCGGCGACGCGCACCGGGTCGCCGCGCTGGTGCTCGGGGTGGTCGGCCTGCTCGCCCTGGTCGCCAGCGGACTGTCCCTGTCCTGGCTGATCGAGCTACGCGGCACCGGGCCGCAGGAGTTGTCCCGCCGGCCGTTGTTCGTCGGGTACGCGGGCAGCGCCGCCGGGATCGCCGGCACGATGGCCGTGGTGATGGCGCTGGTGCTCACCGTCGTGCACCGGCTGGTGCCCCGGGTCAAGGGCTGAGCCGCCCGGTGGAGCCGACCCGGGCGGCGTTCTCCGCCGAGTGCGCGCGGTTCACCGAGGTCCTGACCGAGCTGACCGACGATGATCTCGGCCGGCCCACCGACTGCCCGCCGTGGACCGTCCGGGAGCTGATCGCGCACACCCGCACCGGGGTCGGCCGACTGACCGACATGCTCGCCGCGCCCGCCCCGCCACACGCCGAGGTGGACGCCGCCGGCTACTTCGGCGCGGCGAAGTTCACCGCCGAGGTCGACGCCGACCGGATCGCCGACGGGCAGCGGGACGCGCTACCGGTGGACCGGGCGGCGCTGGCGACCGAGTTCGACCGGGCCTGGCGGGCCACCGAGGCGGCCGTCGCCGCCGCCGCGCCCGACCGGGTGGTGCGAACCCGCCACGGCGACGCGATGCGCCTCGGTGAGTTCCTGCGGACCCGGGTCGTCGAGGTGGGCGTGCACGGGTTGGACCTGGCCGCCGCGCTGGGCCGGTCCCCGTGGCTCACCCCACCGGCGGCGGCGGTCATCGCCGAGCTGCTCACCGGCGGACGACCGACGCCGGCTGGGTTGGGCTGGGACCGGTTGACGCTGATCCGCAAGGCCACCGGCCGGACGGCAGTGACCGTCCCGGAACGGGCAGCGGTCGACGCCGCCGGCTTCCGCTGGCTGGCCTTCGGCCGCTGACGGCCGGCCCTGCGAGGTCGTCGCCGGTGTTGCTGAATCAGCTCGCCGAGCGGGGCGCGGGGACGTGCGGGGCGACACCGCGCAGGTGCGTCAGCACCACCGGGTCGATCCGCCCCGGCACCAGCCGCTCCTCCAGGTTCTCCAACCCGGCCCAGGAGATCAACGCCGCTTCCGGGTCGTCCTCCCGCGCCGGATGACCGAGCGCGGCGAGCAACGCCGCCACCTCGGCGGCGACCGCGCCGGTGAGGTCGAGCAGGGTGGCCGGGTCCGGCCGGCCGAACAGCATGGTGTGCACCGACAGCAGACGACCCAGCTCGGCCACCGGGTCGGGGTGGTCGTCCACCCGAAGGTCCACCACCACATCGCTGGTGCCGCCGTACCCGCCGCCGCGCTCGACCACCAGCAGGCCGGCGCTCTGCCGCCCACGCCGGTCGCCGCCGGCCTCGTCGCCGGCCCGCAACGCGGCCACCAGCCGCTCGGCGAACGGCAGCGCCGTTCCCGCCTCCCAGGCCGCACCGACGGCGTCGACGACCTCCGGCCCGGTGAGCACGTTGCCCTGCGCGGCCCAGCCGTCGCCGGTCCGCCCGCCGGCCCACGGGTGGCAGGCCGGCCCCGTCCAGCTGGCCCCCGTTCCGGTGACCCCCACGACGCCGAGTTGACGATGGTCCCGCTCGGGGTCGGCGGCGATCAGCCCGGCCACCACGTCGGCGGCAGCCACCCCGGTGCGTAGCAGGGTGAGTCCCTGCGGGCGGTAGGCGAGGTTCACGTGCGCCTGGGTGGCCAGCGCACCCACCTCGGCGGCGGCGGCCGGCACCAACGCCCCGGCGGCGAGGAACTTGCTGGCGACGGCCACGCCGTGCAGGCGGCCGTCGGCGGAGCGGGCGACGAGCGAGAAGGTCACCGGCCGAGAGTAACCCTCCGGTCCGGCACGGCATTCGCGCGCAACGCTCAGAACGGTGGCGTGGCGGCCTCCGGTGGGGCGCCGTGCGCCCGCCGGGCGTCGGCCACCGCGACCGCCGCCAACACCAGCGCCCCGAGCGCTGTCGCGAGCACACCGGGCAGGTGCAGCAACGGCAGCGACGACACCACCAGCACCGTGAGGGCGATCCACCGGGACGGGGAGACCCGCGCGAACACCTCGTACTCCAGGCGGGCCCGGCCGGCCAGGAACAGGGCCGGGCCACCGAGCACCATGGCCAACCACGAGCCCGGGATCCGCTCCAACGGAGCCTCGATGATCAGCTCGTAGCCGATCGCGGTGCAAGCCAGACCGATCACCATCACCAGGTGGGTGTCGGCCGCGGACCGGCCGATGCTGGCGGGGTGCCGGGCCTTCATCACCGCCTCGCCCAGGATCCGCCCAGCCCGCTGCACATAGATCCGCCACAACATGATCGAGGTGGCCAACGCCAGCGCGAACGCCCAGGCGTGCCCCTTCTCGTACGGCCCCTTGCTGTACGAGAAACCGGCCACCAGGATCGTCTCGCCCAGCGCGACGAGGAAGAACTGCTGGTACCGCTCGGCCAGGTGCTCCCCGGCGATCTCCCACTTGGAGATCGTCGAACGACCCAGGCCGGGCACCGGCCAGCCGCAGCGGGCGGCCAGGTACTCGAAGCCCAGCGCCACCGACCAGAGCACCACCTGCGCGTTGGTGCTCAGCATCGCGCCGCCGATCCACAGCACCCCGCTGACGGCGTAGATCACCGCCATCCGCACCTTCAACCGGCGGTACGGGTGCGGGCCCAGCGCGACCGACAGGATCACCGGCCGGGTCACCTGCGCGATCACGTACGCCACGGCGAACATCAGCGCGGTCTCGCTGAATGCCCGGGGGATCGCCACCCCCATCACCATGCTGCACACCAGCGCGGTGATCACCACGGTCTGCAACGGCACCCGGTACGGGTCGTACCGGCTGGTCGTCCACGCGGTGCCCTGCCAGACCGCCCACAGCGCCAGCAGCAACAGCAGCGTCTTGCCGCTGCCGGTGATCGTCCCCCAGCCGTGCTCCCGGCCCGGGTCCTGAGTCAGATCCTCGAACGCGCGTGCCGAGATCCGGGTGAGCGCGAAGACGTACACCAGGTCGAAGAAGAGTTCCAGGAACGTCGCCCGGCCGGGCGCGGCCGCGGCCGGTACCGGCTCCAGGCGTCCCGCTGCCCTGGAACCCATGGTCAGCGGCCTGCGCCGTCGGTCCGGTCCACCTCGAAGTGGTAGCACCTCCCACTGGGCCGCACGGCCGGAAACCGGCGATTCTGCCCAACCCGGGGATCTTGCCCGGGCCGTCGTCAACGGGCACGATCGATCGGTGACGAATCGATGGGGCATGACCGTGCCGCTGGGCGGGATCGCGCTGGCGCAGCACGACGCGGCCTACGCGGCCCTGGACCGGGCCGGGTTCACCGACGTCTGGTCGTCCGAGGTCGCCGGGGCCGACGCGTTCACCCCGCTGGCCCTCGCCGCCGCCTGGCAGCCCGGGCTGCGGCTGGGCACCGCGATCACCCCGGTCTACACCAGGGGTCCCGGGCTGCTCGCGATGAGCGCGGCGGCGCTGGCCGAGGCCGCGCCGGGCCGGTTCTCGCTCGGCATCGGGGCGTCCTCACCGGTGCTCGTCCGGGACTGGAACGCCGTGCCGTTCGACCAGCCGTTCCGGCGTACCCGCGACGTGCTGCGTTTCCTGCGCGCCGCGCTGCGCGGCGAGACCGTCGACGAGGTCTACGACACGTTCGCCGTCCGCCGGTTCACGCTGGAACGACCGCCGGCGGTGCCGCCACAGATCCTGCTCGCCGCGCTGCGCCCGGGAATGCTCCGGCTGGCCGCCGCGGAGGCCGACGGGGTCATCCTCAACTGGCTCAGCGCCGACGACGTACCGCGTGCCCTCGCCGAGCTGGGCGAGCGCCGCGCCGACTTCGACGTCGCCGCCCGGATCTTCGTCTGCCCCACCGAGGACACCGCGTACGCCCGGGCACTGGGCCGCCGGCTCATCACCAGCTACCTCACCGTCGGTGCGTACGCCGACTTCCACCGCTGGCTCGGCCGCGACGAGGCGCTCGCACCGATGTGGGCGGCCTGGGCCGCCGGTGACCGGCGCGGTGCCAACGCGGCGGTGCCCGACGAGGTGGTCGACGCGCTGGTGCTGCACGGCTCACCGGAGCGGTGCCGCGCCGAGGTGCGCCGCTACGCCGACAACGGGGTGGACGTGCCGATCATCGCGCTGCTGCCCACCCCCGAGGTCACCGCCGGTGGCGCGACCGCGCTCCTGGGCCTCATCGCCCGACTGGGCACCAACCTCGTGGAGGCGTCCGCGTGAACCTCACCGACCGGATCGTCGTGGTCACCGGCGGGGCCGGCGGCATCGGCGCCGCGCTGTCCCGCCGGTTCGCCGCCGAGGGAGCCGCGGCCGTGGTGGTCGCCGACCTGGACGCCGACGCGGCCCGCGCGGTCGCCGAGGGCATCGGCCCGGTCACGCACGCCCACGCCGTCGACGTCACCGACGAGGAGCAGGTCCGCGCGCTGGTCGCCGACACCGAGCAGCGGTACGGCCGGATCGACCTGTTCTGCGCCAACGCGGGAGTGACCACCGGCGGGGGAGTGGAGGTCGACGACACCGGTTGGGACCGGGCCTGGCGGGTCAACGTGCTGGCCCATGTCTACTCGGCCCGCGCGGTGCTGCCCGGCATGCTCGCCCGAGGCGGCGGGCACCTGCTGCACACCTGCTCCGCTGCGGGTGTGCTGACCGCGGTGGGCGACGCCGCGTACACCGCGACGAAACACGCCTCGGTGGGCTTCGCGGAGTGGTTGGCCATCACCTACCGGGACCGGGGCATCCGGGTCAGCGCCCTCTGCCCCCAGGGAGTGGACACCCCGATGCTCGCCGACGGGCTCGCCGACGGCCACCTCGGCGCCCGGGTGGTCGCCGCGTCCGGCGCGGTGCTCACCCCGGACCAGGTCGCCGAGGCGGCCATCGCCGGGCTGGCCGAGGAACGTTTCCTGATCCTTCCGCACCCCGAGGTCGCCGACTACGCGCGCCGCCGCGCCGAGGACCCGGACGGTTGGCAGGCCGGCATGCGCAAACTCGTCCGCCGGCTGACCGCCTGACCCGCTACGTTTTCGATCACCGGGGGGAGCGGCGGGCGCGGCGGAGCGGGGCGGGATGCACCGACCACAGCAGACGGCGCCACCAGGGGCGCGCCGAGCGCAGGGTGGTCACGTACGCGGTGGCGACCTCGGCGGCCCGGGCGGCCTGGTCCGCTGTTGCGGCACCCGGTGCGAAACCCACCCGGTTGAGCAGGGCCGCCAGCTCGTCGACGGCCGGCCCGTCGGCGCCGTCGCTGCCCGCCCTGGTGTCGGTGAGCGCCTGACGGGCGTGCCCGGCGACCTCGGTCGCGGCCAGGTCGTCGCCGACCGGCCTGCCGGCCAGCCGGAGCGCGTCGGTGACCTCCCGCCAGGCGCCGGCGATGCGCTGACCGGGGTCGCCCCGCACGAGCCGACCGTGGGTGAGGGAGCGGCGCATCGCCAACAGGGTGAGCAGGAACGTCCCCACCACCAGCAGCAGACCACCGCTGCCGGCGGCGACCAGCACCGGCGTGGAGACCCCGTCGCGGCCGGACGGGACATCGGCGGCGGTCACCGGTTCCGGTGAGGCGCTCGGCTCCGCGGTCGGCGCGGGCGCCTCCGACGGCGGCGGGTCCTCCGGCGTCGGGCGGAAATCCTCCTCCACCGGCCTCGGCTCGTCGTTCGGGCGGGGCAGCGGGTCGAACGACACCCAGCCCAACCCGTCGAAGAGCACCTCCGGCCAGGCGTACGCGTCACCGGCCAGCACCGGCCCCTGCCCGCTGGTCCGGAAACCCACCACCACCCGGGTAGGCAGCCCGCAGAGCCGGCCGAGGACCGCGAACGCCGCCGCGAACTGCTCCGAGGTGCCCTCCTGCCCGCCGCCGTTACGCGGCCCGAACAGGAAGAAACCCAGATTCGGGTACGCGTGCCCGCTCGGCGCGTCCGCCACCACCCGGTAGTGCTCGGCCAGGAACTGCTCGATCGCCGACGCCCGCGCGAACGGCGCGCCGTTCTCCTCAGCCAGCTGCCCGGCCAGCCGGCGCATCGGGTCCGGCACCCCGTCCGCCACCCGCAGCACCCGGGCCACCTCACCACCGGCGGGCACGTTCGCGGTAGCCAACAGGTTCAGGTCCGGGCGCTCCTCGACGGAGGTCACCGTGTACCGCAGCCCCGGCGCCAGCCCCTCCGGCCGGATCAGCGTCCCGCTCGCCGGGTCGTACGCCACCCGCGCCCCGCTGACCTCCCGGGGCGTCGCCACGGCCGGCAGCAACCGGCCGGTCAGCTCGGCCACGCTGATCCGCTGCCGGACCGTGCGCACCGTGCTGTCGCGGGCGGCGGTCGCGGCCGGCAGGATCCGGCCGGCGTTGCGGTACGTCGCGCCGACGCGCCAGGTCACCCCGTCGTAGTCACTGAGCACCGCCAACCGGATCCGCACACCGGGCGAGGTGTCCGCCGCTGCGTCGGTGTCGGGCGGCGCGTCAGGGCGTTCCGTGCTCACGTCGAGGAGCTTCTGCTCCGGGTGCAGCGCCCAGCCGGAGATCCGGATCAACGGGTTCTCGTCGAGCGTCTGCACCTGCGGCGGCTCCACGTACCGGCGCGGGTCCACCGGCCGACCGTCGACCTGCCCGGCGACGACCGGGCCGAGCAGCGCCACCGACCCGACCACCAGAGCCACCCCGAGCGCCGCGCTGGCGGCCAGCCGCAACCGCACCGCCGCCCGTACCCGGGGGGTCAGGTCGGCGGTCGGATCGCCGCCCGACGCCGCCGCCCGGCTCGGGGTCGCCAGGCCCACCGCCGCGACCGCGACGAACGCCACCGTCGACCCCACCGCCGGTTCGGCGTTCGGGCCCACCACGTACAGGGCGGCGGCGTAGAGTCCCGCCGCCGGCAGATAACCCAGCAGCACCCTGCCCGTGCGCAGCGCCACCTCCGCGCCGGCCAACCCGGCCAGCCAAGCGGCCACGACGGGAACCAGCACCGTGTCCGGTGTGGGCTCCACCGGGATCATCGCGGTGAGCAGCCGGGGAATGCCGTTGCGGGCGGCGTCCGCGGTGACCTCCAGCAGGCCGCCCGGCACGTCGGCGCGGGTGGCGGCCAGCCGCAGCGACCACAGTGTCCAACCGGCCATCGCGGCCACCGACACCGGCGCCACCAGCCAGGACGGCAGCCGCCGCGCGGCCACACTGACCAGCACCGAACCCGCCGCCGCGCCGACGACCAGCCAGGTCAGCAGGCCACCGGCGTACACCCGACCGAGCACCACCCCGGCGAGCGCGGTCAGCCCGATCAGCGCCAGCGGCAGAACCGCCGCCCGCAGCACCCGCGCGGCACCCGTCACCACCGGCGTACCCCGTCCCACTCGGCGGCGAACTGCGCGCCGTCCGCCGCATCGACGACCACCAGGCCGGCGGTGCCCGGCGGCGTCGGCTCGGCCGCGCCGAACACCCCGACCACCACCGACGGGTACGCCCCCCGCAGCGCCCCGACGTGCCCCAACTCCTCCCGGCCACCCGGCCCGGTCAGGAAGATCAGCGTGTCGCCCAGCCGGTCCTGCCGCAGCCGGGTGGTGGCCGCGCGCACCGCCGCACCATCGCCGGACAGCTCGGCGGCGGCCAGCCGGTCCAGCGGCCCGAGCGCGCCGTCGCCCTCGCCGTCGGGCGTCGTGACCTGCGCCGGCTCCCCGGCGGCCAGCAGCAACAGCACCGGCAGGTCGGCGCGGTGCGCGGCCGTCACGATCGACGCCGCCGCCTCACACGCCGACTCGAACGACTCCGCCACCCCACCGACCCGCCCCGGATGCGCAGCCACACGGTTGTCCAGCAGGACGACCAGGCGCGGCAGACTCGTGTCCACGTTCTCCCGCACCATCAGCTCACCCACCCGGGCGCTGGTACGCCAGTGCACCCGGCGCAGCTCGTCACCGACCACGTACTCCCGCAACGAGTCGAACGTGATCGACCCGTGCGGGACCCCGTCCACCCGACCGTCGAGGCTGCGCCCCGCGCCGGTGGGCACCGCCGCCAGCGGATGAACCCGGGGGTGCACCCAGACCGGCACCGTCGCACCGTACGGGCGGGCCAGCGCCACCAACCCCAGCGGGTCGCGCCGGGTCACCCGCAACGGGCCGACCGGCACCACCCCACGACGGTCGGTCGGCACGTCGTAGCGGACCTCGGTGTCCCGGCCGGGCCGTAGCCGCAACACCGGCACCGGCACGGTCCGCTCCCCGCACCGGTCCTCGGCCAGCAGGTTCGCCGATCGCAGGCGGCCGGTGTTGCGCACGGTCAACGTCATGCTCGCCGGCTCGCCACGGGCCACCCGGTCCGGGTCCGCACGGCGGGTCACCGCCAGCCGGGGCCGCCACGCCGCGACCAGCGCGGCGTAGCCCACGGCCGCTCCGGCCGCCGCGCCGAGCAACGTCAACTCGGGGTACGCGAACCGGAAACCCGCCGCCAGCAGCACCACGGCGGCGACGAGCAGCCCGACCCCACGGGCGGTGATCCCCATCGCGCTGCTGCCGGTCAGCCCTGCACCGGAGCGGGTTGCCCCGACGGCAGCGGCACCGGCACCGAGGCCACGGCCTGGCGCAGCACCTCCGCGGCGGTCATCCCGCGCACCTGGGCGTCCGGGGTGAGCAACAGCCGGTGCGCGAACACCGCCTCGGCGAGCGCCTTGAGGTCCTCCGGCATGATCCAGCCCCGCCCGTCGATCAACGCGTACGCGCACGCCGCCCGGGTCAACGCGATCACGCCCCGAGGGCTGACCCCGACGCGCACCTGCGGGTGGGTGCGGGTGGCGGCGGCCAGCCGGACCGCGTACGCGTAGAGCGGCTCGGCGATGTGCACCCGACGGGCCATCCGCACCATCTCGCCGACGGTGGCGGTGTCGGTGACCGGGGCGAGCGCCTCCGGGGACCGCACGGTAGCCCCGCGCAGCACCTCGACCTCGACCGCCTCGTCCGGGTACCCCACGGAGAGCTTCACCAGGAAACGGTCCAGTTGCGCCTCGGGCAGCCGGTAGGTGCCGTCCATCTCCACCGGGTTCTGCGTGGCCACCACCAGGAACGGCGACGGCACCGGGTGCCGGACCCCGTCCACTGTGACGGTGCGTTCCTCCATCACCTCCAGCAGCGCCGACTGGGTCTTCGGCGACGCCCGGTTGATCTCGTCGGCGATGACGATGTTGGCGAAGACCGGCCCCGGGTGGAACTCGAAGTCCCGGGTCGCCTGGTTGAAGATCGTCACGCCGGACACGTCCGAGGGGAGCAGGTCGGGGGTGAACTGGATGCGCCGCCACTCACCCTTCACGGTGGCGGCGATGGCCCGTGCCAGGGTCGTCTTACCGACCCCGGGCACGTCCTCCAGCAGCACGTGACCCTGGGCGAACAAAGCGGTCAGCGCCAGCCGCACCACCTGCGGCTTGCCGAGCACCACCGCGTTGACGTTCTCGGCCAGCCGGGCGGCCAGGGCGGCGAAACCCTGCACCTCCGGTTGGGTGAGCGGCTCGTGGGTGTTCACGGTCGGTGGTGCTCCTCGCCTGGTGGTTCAGCAGGTGGGCAGGACGTTGATGGTGTCGCCGCCCTCCAGGTTGAGCCAGGCCCACGGGATGTAGTTCTTCCCCTTGAACTCGACCTGCACCCACCAGTTGCTCTGCTTCTGGTTGTTGTAGATCCACGAGTCGACGTTCTCGCCCGACTTCTTGCAGTACGCCTTCAACCGGGTGCCGGGTTTCGCCCAGCCGGCCTGCTGGTCGTTGTCCTGCCGGGTGACCTTGAAGACCTCGTTGCCGTTGCGGCCGTCGACCTCCTTGTCGCAGTAGGTCCGCTGGTCACCGTCAGGCCCGTTGTTGCAGGTAGCGATTCCGTACAGCGGCTGCGTGTTCTGGGCCTTCTGCGCCGTGCCCTTACCGGCGGCGTTGGTGGCCGTCACCGTGAACGTGTACTTCGTGCCCGGCGTCAGGCCCGCCATCGTGATGCTGGAGCAGGCCCCGGCCTTCGCCGGCTCGCCCGCCGTGCTCAGCGAGCAGGTGGCCTGACCGCCGCCCGCGTCCACTGTGAACGTCACAGTCGCCCCGGTGGCGGTCGACGACGAGCCGGTCACCGTGACCCGTGGCTCGGCCACCGTCCGGGCGGTGGCGGTGGCCTCCGGCCCCGGCCCGGCCTGGTTGACCGCCTTCACCTTCACTGTGACGTTCTGGCCGTTGCCCAGCCCGGTCACCGTGGTGCGGGTGTCGGTCACCTCACTGACCCGCCCACCGACGTCCACCAGGTACTTCGTCACCGGCCGACCGTTGGCTTCGGCCGGCGCCCACTGCACCGTCACCGCACCCGGCTGGTTGGCGACAGTGCCGGCGCGCAGGTTGAGCGGCCGACCGGGCGCGGCGAAGGGCACCACCGTGTTGCTGACCGGGGACGCCGCCGACCCGGCGCCCTTGCTGTTGACCGCCACCACTGTGAACGCGTACTGGGTGCCGTACTCCAGCTCACCGGCGGGCACCACCAGCTCCGTCCTGGTCGACTCGCCAGCCGGCGCGTTCGCCCCCGCCGAACTGGCCGTCACCGCGTACCTCGCGATGGTGTTGCCCTGCCCGTTCGCCGCCGGCCACTTCACCAGCACCGTGCCGTCGGGCCGTTCCTGCGCGGTGACGCTCGCCGGCGGGTCGGGGACCGCGGCGGTCGGCGTCACCGGGTTGCTGTTGCGCGCCGGGCCGTCGCCCTTCGCGTTGACGGCGTGCACCGCGAACCGGTACGTCTCGCCGTTGGTCAGACCCTTGACCTCCACCGCCCGCTGGTTGGCGCCCACCTGCAGGCGTTGGCCGGCGCCCTCCACCACGTACTTGATGATCTCGGCGCCGTTGGCGGCGGCCGGCCGCCAACTCACCCGCGCCTGGGCGTTACCGGCGGCGGCCGTGACGCTGCGCGGCGCACTCGGCTTGCCCACCCGCGGCTTCTTCGGTGGGGGCGGCGGCGGTGGGACCGGCGGCGGGTCGCCGCCGAGCACATCGTTGGCGTACTTGTTGACCTCGCGCACCTGGTGCTTGTCGTCCACCACCCGGGCGGTCGCCGAGTCGGGGGAGTTGATGAACAGGTGATTCTCCCGGACCTCCAGCTCCAGTGGCCCGTTGGCCCGCCCCCGGATGGTCTCGACCAGCTGCCCCGCCGCGTCGAAGGAGTAGATCATGCCGGTGGCCTCGTCGGCGCAGTAGAACCGGTCCGCCCAGGCCACCGCCGGGCTGAGCCGACCCCCCTCACCCGGCACTGTGAACGCGCTCTCCTGCCCACCGTCACCCACCAGCAGCACCCGCCGGTCGGCGGTCACCGTGACCGGCACCCGTGAACCGCTGGTACGCGCGGGAAGCGCCGCCGGGCCGGACAGCGTCAGCGGCGTCGGGTGCACCTCACCGTGCTGCACCCGCACCAGCTTGCCGGCCGTCCGGTCGAGCACCGCCACCCCGTCGTCCAGGGTGGAGACCACCAGCTCGTGGCTGGCGTCGGCGACGTCGTACGACTCGACCCGCTGCGGGCTGAGCCCGGTGCCCGCCGGCGCGGCCGACGCCGGCGCGGACGGCAGCTTGGCAGCGGTGATCGCCGAGACGGTGCCCTCGCTGGGCACCGCGATCCAGAGCCGACCCGCACCGTCGAAGGTGCCGCCGGCGATGCCCGGCGGATAGCGCACCGGCTCACCGACCGGGGTCAACGATCGCGGGTCGAGCTGCCGGACGATGCCCTGCACGGCATCGACGACGAACGCCGCGTCCTCGTGCAGGGCCACACTCACCCCCAGGCCAGGAGTGGTCCGGGTGGTCGCGCTGAGCTGGAGGGTGGCCAGATCCAGTGAGCTGACCTGCCCCGTCTGCAGGTCACGCAGGATCAGCAGCCGGTCGGTCTGGGTGATCTGCATCGGATGTTGCCGGGCACCGGGGATCTCGGTGCGGGTGTCCACCCGGGCGGTGACCCCGTTGACCCGGGCCAGCTCGCTGCGCGCCGCACTCCACAACCAGGAGCTCGCGTCGTAGTTGGCCACCGCGTTGTCCGCCGCGCCCAACCCGAGGACTGTCAACCCCATGGCAGCCAGCAGCGCGGCCACCGTGCCGACGGTCACCAGCCCGCCGCGCAGCCGGGACCGGGGGCGGGGGGCCTCGGTCCGTACGGCGTCGTCGATGCTGGCCACAGCCGGCTGCCTCCCGTGAGTCGTGGCAGGTGGCGTGCGCCTCGCGGCGACCCCTCCCCTGAGCCGGGTGCCATCATATGGCGCTGGTGGTGGCGGGGGAACCCGCACTGTCACCCCTGTGGATACCGAGCGTGTGCGTTGTGGACGTCCAGCTCAGCCGGGTTCCCGGCGCGACTCGGGCCCGGTTCACGCTCGGCTCAGCGCGGTTTCCCGCTCGGCTCAGCGCGGTTTCCCGCTCGGCTCAGCGCGGTTTCCCGCTCGGCTCAGCGCGGTTCGCTGCTCGACTCAGCGCGGCGACGGCCGGCCGGAGGGCGACCCGGTCGGCGTGGGTCGCCGCTCCCGCGCCGTGCAGACCTGCCCGGAAGTCGCAAAGCTGTCAGTGGAGTAGACAGCCAACACGGTGAAACAGTGATCCACCCGGGAGTTCAGCCCGTTGACCGTGTAGCTGGTCCGGCCCGGGTCCACGGTGGCGATCACCCCCAACGCCTGCCCGGCCCGACCGGCGGCGACCATGAACGGCACCGCACCACCGGTCGGGTCCGTCCAGGTCAACGTGATCGTGGTCGAATCGTCCCGTAGCTTCAGGTCACCCGGTGCCGGCCCGGCCGCCGTCGGCGCCTGCGTCGCCGCCGTCGTCGGGGTCGCGGCCGGCGGCGGGTCGTCACGGGTCAGCACCACCGCGCCCAGACCCGCCACCGCCACGACGGCCACCCCGGCCGCCACGACCGCACCGATCAGCGCCGCCCGGTTGCGGCCCGTCGACCCACCATCATCGGCGTACGCCGGCGGGTGGTACTGCTGACCCGGGTACGGCGCCTGGTACTGGTCCTGGATCGGGTACGGCGCCTGGGCCGGCTGATGGTGGTACTGCTGCACCGGTGGCGGCGCGGCCGGCGGCCTCGGGCCGGCGCTCGGTGACCAGGCCGGCTGTGCGACAGGGCTTGCCTGAGCGATGCTCGGGTCTGCTGGGGAGCCTCCGCTGACTTTCGTCGGCCCGGCGGTGAGCTTCGTCTGCGCAGCCACCGGGGCGGGCGGGGCGGCTTCGGGCCAGCCCGGACTGGGCGGCCCGCCGGGCGACGGGAACACCACGGTCTGGTCGGACAGCGCACCCCCGGTCTGCCGGCTCGACACCGCCGGCGCGTCGAGGATACCCAGCCCAGGGTCACCGTCCGCACCGGTGCCACCCGCGTCCATCATGGTCTGTCCGGCCGCCGTGCCCGGTCCGGCCGCCGTCCCCTGTGCGGCGGTCGCGGGCTGTCCGGCGGTCATGGCCTGTCCGACGGTCATGCCCTGTGCGGCGGTCGTGGCCTGTGCGGCGGTCGTGGCCTGTGCGGCGGTCGCGGGCTGATTGCGCGTCGCGGGCGGGTCGGTGGGGTCGGCAGCGGGAGTCGGCAGAGGCTGCGGTGGGGCGCTGCTGCTCCAGGGCGGTGCGGTCAACCCCCAGGGCGGCACGGGTGGCGCGCTCACCGGAGGCGCGGAGACGGGTGGCCCGTAAGGCGGCCCGGAGACAGGCTGCCCGAACCCGGGTTGCCTGTAATCGGGTGGTGCGGAGACCGGGTAGGCGTGCCCGGGGGGTGCGGAGACCGGGTAGGTGTGTCCGGGTGGTGCGGAGACGGGCTGGTCGTAGCCGGGGGGTGCGGAGACCGGGTAGGTGTGTCCGGGTGGTGCGGAGACGGGCTGGTCGTAGCCGGGGGGTGCGGAGACCGGGTATGGGTGGGCCGGTGGCCCGGAGACCGGGTGCGGCTGGCTGGGTGGCGCGGAGATCGGATGCGGGGTCACCGGCGGTGCGCTGACAGGCTGGGTAGGTGGTCCGCTCGGCGGGTAGGCCGGCCCCGGATGGTCGACGGCCGGGGCGGCCCTACCCGGCAGCGTCGCCTCGGTGTCGGACACCTTGTGCGAATCGCCCGGTGCGGTTGGCCCGGCGGCGACTCGGGCGGCCTCCTCGGCGAGCAGCGGTTCGATCTGCCGTACCTGGATCGTGGGGTTGTCCCAGCGAGGTGCCGGCACCGCCGGTGCGGCGGGCGGCGGTGGTGGCGCGTCGGCCACCGGCGGAGTCGCCTGGTCACCCACCCGCTGACGTGGTGCCACGGTTGGCCCGGCTGGCGGTCCGTGTGGTGGTCGCTGCCCGGCCGGCGTTGTCGGCGGGCCCTCAGCCCTGGGCCGGGGCGTCGGGTCGACCGTTGACCGGGACGGTGCGGACGGATACTTCTCGGCGCGTTGAACCGGAGGTGGCGCATTCGTGGGGGACTGCCCGCTGGAGCGTGAGCCAAGCGACATCGCGGTCGCTGGCTGTTGCTCGTCAGCGGGTGGAATTGGCGTCGCCGCAGGTCTGGGTGCGGCCGTCGGCGGGCCGGGCTGCGTCGGCCGGGTCGAGGAGGCTGCCGGCTGAACGGGCATCGCCCGAGGCGCTGGGACGGCGTTGCGGGGCGACGAGGGTGCGGCGGGTGCGCGTACCGCCGGAGGGGTTGGTGGGGGTGCAGCCGGCGGTTGCGGCGGCGCCCAGGGTGAGACGGCCGGCGGCGGACCGCCCGCCGAGGGCCGCATCGCGGCGAGGGTCGCCAGCGACAGGGTCGGGCCGGTGAGCGCCGACCGGGCACCCGGCTCGCCCGCCGGGGCGACCGGAACCGGGCCGGACGTTCGCGCGGGGTGCTGCTCGCCCGACGTCGACGCGGGCGGGCCGAGATAGTCGCGGGCCGCTCGTACCGCCGGGTGGTTCTCACCGAGCACGGCGGGCCCGGCGGTGGCCACGCGCGTGTAGTTACGGCGGGCCTCGTGCCGGTTGCCCAACTCCTCCGCCACCTCCGCCAGCTCGAAAGCGAGCGCGAGCATCAGCGGATCCGAGTGCTCCCAGCGCCGCTCGCCCGCCGCGAACGCCTCCTCCAACACCCGGCGGGCGGCCGGCGGGTCGTCCCCCTCCCGGTGCAACCGCGCCAGCAGGTGCGCGGTGTGCAGCACCTCCGGATGATCGTCACCGTACGGCGGAGGAGCGGATTCGACGGCCTCCGCGAGCAGTTGCCGGGCGGCGCTGAGGTCGCCCGCGGCGCGCAGGGCGAGGGCTCGGTGCTGGGCGGCTGCCAAGGGGGAGGGATGGGGCACGTGGCAATGCTGCCGTCAGAGGGCTGCCGGACGCTACCCGGACACGCCTCGACCGTGTGTCGCCGCGCCGTTTGAGGCGGCTTGAGCAGCGGCGGAAGCGCCGGGGGAGAGGTGCCGGAAGGCGATGTGCATGATCCACGAGCGGCGTGTACAGTAACTCCCCGTGCGGCCCGCCGTGCCGACCACCGGATGGAAAGATCATCTGGTCGGCGAGGTAGGCTGAACGTGTAGGTCCGGGTGGCGGAATGGCAGACGCGCTAGCTTGAGGTGCTAGTGCCCGTATAGGGCGTGGGGGTTCAAGTCCCCCCTCGGACACCAGAGTTCGTGGATATCCGCGCGAGATCAACTTCCTCTCGCGCGGGGAACGCGACCTGCGACGGATCATATGTGCGCACCGTCTCCCGGGAGTCGGTGCTACCTGCGCTGACACCCTTGCCGCCCCGCTGGCGGGGGTCGGGTGAGTCGTGATCGCCCGCGCCCTCGTTGGCGCGACGAGCAGCTCGTCGAGGCGCTCGTTCCCACCCCACTGCCGGTCGCATCGCCGGAGCCGGCGCCGCTGCCGACACTGCCCGCGCCCGCCGCCCGCACGGGCGATGGCGTGCTGTTCGACGTGGCCCGACCCGACGCCGCCGGCCGGGTCACCGCTCGCGCGCTGCTGCGGGCCTTGGACTGGATACCGGGCCTCACGCTGCACGTCGACGTCGTGACCGGCGCAATCCTGATCACCCCGGCCGTCGATGGCGCGCACGTCGTTGGTGCTCGCAAGGAGCTGCCCCTACCGGCCGCCGCCCGACATTTGTGCGGCATCGCCACCGGCGAACCCGTGCTGCTGGCCGCCCTGCCCCGCCAGAACCGCATCGTCGTCCACCCCTCAAACACCATCACCGCGGTCCTGGCCGACCTGCACGCTGTCGCATCCTCCGTGGCAGCCCTCATGACCACCGGTCCCGATCGTGTCGCCACCGCCCGAGCGCTCCTCGAGCACCTCGGTCTCACCGCCGCCGACCTCACCGGCAGTAACCGGCCTGCCATGCCGACAGTCGCCGAGTACCTTCCTGCTGTGGTCGCCGCGGCGAGCCCGGGCACCCGACGCACCTACGGCAGCTCCTGGCGACGCATGGCCGCTGCCCTCGGCGAGTGGCGTATCGATGCGGTGCGGGCCAGCGACATCGAAGCCCTCATGCGACAGGCCGCCGCAGGCGCCCGCCCTCGCCGCAACTCCCGAAACGGCCGGCACGCCGGCGAGCACCTCATCGCCGCCGCCCGCGCCTTCTACAATCGCGCCATTGCCGACGGCTACCTCACCGTCGTGGACAGCCCTGCCCACCGGGTTCGCAAACCCCGTCGGCTGCCCAACACACGCCGCGCCCTCACCCCCGACGAACTGGCCGACATCAACGCCGCCGCCCGCAGCGGCGGTAACGACATCGTGCTCGACGCCCTACTGCTGCGCCTGCACACCGAAACTGCCTGCCGGCGCGGCGGCGCCCTGGCGCTGCGCCTGATCGACCTGGACACCGACCACGCGCTGATCCGCCTGTCGGAGAAGGGTGGCACGCAGCGGTGGCAGCCCATCACGCCGATGCTCGCCGCTCGTCTCAGCGAGCACGCCCAGGCCCGCGGCGCCGTCACGCCCACCGACGCGCTGCTTCGCTACCGTAACGGCCAACCCGCCACCTACCGGCGCTACGACCTACTGTGGGCCCGCATCGGCCGGCGGCTACCGTGGGTCGCCGCCCAGGGAATCACCATGCACTGGCTGCGCCACACCACCCTGACCTGGGTCGAGCGGCACTTCGGCTACGGTGTGGCCCGCGCCTACGCCGGACACACGGACCGCCGAGGACCCGCCACCACCACCTATATCAAGGCCGACCTGCACGCTGTCGCTACCGCCGTGGCAGCCTTCACCGGTCAGCCACACCCACTGGCCGTAGGTGAGAGCGTCCTAAGATGATGATCAGACCTAGACGGTGGTCGCGTCCTTGATCTGGAGCACGACAGGCCCTGCCGCTGTTGGAGCGATCCAAGCCTCATAGGTGGGATTCCGGGTGTCGGTCTTCGTGGTTCCGAGCCAGGTGTAGCGGACGGCCAGCTCGTACGTGCCCTTGACGCGGTAGATCGCAAACTTCGGATCGAAGGTGGCACGCGCGGTCAGAAGTGGATCACCCGTGGAAGACCACTTGACCTTCTCGGCGCCCGACGGCGGACTCCATTCGGGGCATCCAGCCGGCATAGCCGACTTGGCGTCTCGCACGCATCGTGTGAAAGCCTCGCTCAGCTTCGCGGCGACCAGTTCCCAAGGCACCTTGGGATCCTGCTTCACTACACCGGGGTCGCCTATGGCCGAGTGCTCCTTGATCTCCTGGACGTCAAGTCTCCCATCGACCCACTTCACCTTGGCCCAGTACTTCGCCGGCGTCACGACGCGGCGTAGCTCCTTTGAAGCGTTGTAGTCCGCCGTCACCATGACGGTCCCGAGCATGTCGAAGCGGCTCTCCGCTTCGGTGTAGTGAATGACCGCAGCTTCCAGAGGGTTGCCGTAGAAGGCCCATCGGACCTTGGAGACGTCCGAGGTCTCGACGATGGATTGCGGGCAATTGGCGGGGGTCGCAGACGGTGACTTCGCGCATTTGTCGAGCCAGCTACCTGCAGCCGCGACCACGGCCTCCTGCTTTACCTCAGCCGGCCAGGGATCTGACGTCGCAGGGAACGGCTCATCTCCGCCGAAGATGAAGTAGCCCAAGACAGCAAGAACGACGACGACGCCCAGTCCGCCACCACCCGCGGCTGCTGCCGCGCCACCTCCGGAGCCAGACTCTGTTGCCTCATCTTCTCTGAGGTCGACATTCGCTCTGGTTCCATAGTGACGATGGTGATGCGTGTGGGTGCTCTTATGGACGTTCCCTTCGTAGTAGGACCCCTTGACGTTGGCCTGACGTTCGCCACCAACGCCAGTTTGCCGATCTACCATGCTTACCTGCCCTCGCGGTCATCATGGCCTCGCTCGAAGTAGTCGCCCGCGACGTTGGCCTGACGCCCGCTACTGAACCCGACCTGGTTGACCACGGGGCTAGCTCTGCCCGACTTCGCCGGACCGCTCAAGCTGTCCCGATGCTGAGCGCCAGACGAGGGTGCCGAGCCGCTGGCGCTTCGAATCGTCAAAATCATGCCGACGATCGCTACCGGTAACGCGATGATGTTTGCCCAGGCCGCCGCGCCGTCGAGGCTCCCACTAAAGATCATTACTAGCGAGACAACGATCATCAGAAGGAGCGCGCAGGCGATCATCTGTCGTTTGGACACGACGTCCATCATGGGCGATGGACGCAAACTTGCGAAGCTCCGACGATAAGGAGTGTCCTTGATCTGCCACGTTGGCGACGTGCATCTTCCTGGTGCGGCTTGCCCGTGGTCCAAGGGGCGCAAGGCCATTCGTGAGCAGCAGTCGGTGTGGCACTTGGCAACGCGGTGGCCGACTCATCGGCTGCTGGTCGCAGCATCGGTCGGTCGTGAGCTGCCTACCGTGGCTGGGTGACATCCTGGATCCCGTCGCCGCCAAGGCGACCGTCACCGCCGAAGCCGAGGTCAGTGACGCATGACGACGATGGTCCGGGGCTGGCTCGTTGCCACCGCTCTTGCAGGCATTAGCGGACAGCTGCACCCCTTTCGATTAACTCCGGAAAACGTCGGCATCCGAAGTTGATCAACGACGCGTTGAAGCCGACGCGCGACCGCCTGATGGAGTCAGCGCAGACCGCGCTGCGCGGCGACGCTCTCGGCTATCTTCCGGTGAGTGCCGGCCAGTCCCTGGGTGTCGAGCGCGCCGGCGAAGGGCTTGCTGCTGTCTGGTTTGACGAGCGCGCCCCGGCGGACCCAGACGTCGGTGTGGCGGATCAAATAGTTGGTGGTCAGGATTGTGGCCCTGTGCGCGAGGAGGAATTCGAGGATGCGGTGCAGTTTCTCGCTGTTGCGCGAGTACCGGCTCAGCGCCGATGTGCACAGTACGAGATCGCCTTCGGTGGCCTTCCTGAGCAGGTTCACCAGACCTTGGTCGAAGCGCGGGTCGATCGCGCTGAACAGGGTCACCGTGTCGTCGCCGGACGGTGGTGCCGTGACTACCTCGTCGCCAGAAGGCAGGCTGGGTGTGGGTGCCGAGGGCAGGCGCAGTGGACCGCGACCGCCGTCGGCGAAGGTGTCGGTCAGCGCGTCCAGACACGCCCACGCACGCGGATAGCGCCCGGCCAGCTCGGCGAAATGGTTCGGCTTTTGATCGGCGATGGGCTGGCGGCGGCGCGCGGCCAGCAGATGCGATAGCGGGCCGGCCGCGTACTCCGTCGCCGGGATGATCCCGCTGTCGAGCGGACCGTCGTGGTGTGCCTGCTCGAGCAGGCTGTTTCGCACCACGAGGGTGACCTTGGCCTTCAGGTCCAGCGGTGCCGCCAGCGGCTTGTGGTCGAACACCTCCTCGACGAACGGTGCGATCAGCACGTCCTGCGCACGCTGCGGCAGGGCCGCCAGCGCCTCGGCCCGCTGCAACACGTCGTCGCCGATACGGTGGGCCAGGTCCTCGTCTACGTCGCAGACTTCAGTCAGCAGGCCGGGCAAGCGCCCCCTTTTTTGGCGTGGCGTGGGCGGCGGTGACGGCGAGGTCGGCGTGGGTACACAGAACGAGCGTTATATGGCGGTACCAGGCGTCGTAGCGACGCACCTGATAATGGTCCAGGCCGACCTCGGTCTTCGCGGTTTGGAAGCATTTCTCGATCGCCCACTGGGTCCCAGCGACCCGGCTCAGATCCTCGTCGTGCGTCCCGGCCGGGCCGAAGCGCAGGTAGTAGGCCAGGTCCGTGGGCTTGACGATATTGCGGCGGATTAGCCGCCAGTGGCCGTATTCGTCGACCGTGCCGGGTAGGGAGGCTACGGCTCAGTTGTAGAGTCGTGGCCCTTTGGGGCCGGTGCCGCAGCTGCGCCGCTTCCATGCCAGGGCCGGTGCGTTCGCGGCGAGGACGTCCGGGCGGGAGTTGCCCGCTGTGGTCGGGAGCCGCTGGTTGCGGGGCACGGCAAGCACGTAGCCCACTCTGTGCTGCTGCAGCCAGGTTCGGAACTTGGAATCCTGCCCGTATGCCTCGTCGGCGGTGACCCACTTCGCAGGCAGGCTGGCGGTGATAGCGCGCTCGATCATTCGCAGGTCCAGTGCGGTTTTTCGTGGCGAACCCGGCACCGGCTGCGATGCCGGCTTCCTCGCGGCGGGCGGGGTCGTCGCACCAGCGGCGAGGCAGATACAGCTCCCGGTCGATCAGCGTGCGCCCGGCTGGGCTGGCGTAGGCCAGGAACACCCCGAGTTGGCAGTTCTCCGTCCGCCCGGCAGTGCCCGAGTACTGACGCTGCACCCCCGCCGACTTGATGCCCTTCTTCAGGAAGCCGGTCTCCTTGACGATCAGCACCCCGTCGTCATGGCCGAGGTGCTCGGTCACGTAGGCAAACAGGTCGTCGCGAACAGCGTCCGGGTCCCACGCTGACTTGTTGAGCAGCCGTTGCATCCGGTCCGGTGTCGCATCGCCGGCGGCCTTGGTCAAAGTCCGAGTCCCTGGCGGACCACCGACCGCACCATTGTGGAAGGACGATGCGAAAGTGAGGCATTCCCTGACCATCCGTCCAGTACATAGCGTCCTCAGCAGGTCGCGGCAGCAACGCCGCAACTCGACGAGGGGAAGCACCTATGCAGAAGCTCATGAGGACGATCCTGGCGACGATGATCGTCGCCGCGGGAGTCGTCGCACCTCAGGCCTCGAGCGCCGCAGCCGCGGCGCCGGCCGGCAACATCACCGCGAGCCACGTGGCAACCACCAGCACGGCCCCGGCTCCTTCGGCCCCGTTGGCGATCCAGACCGGGGAGTACGAATACAACTGCATCGGAACCGATGGCAGTAGCTTCTGGATCGGCCCTGGAAGGCCGACCACCGACTGTCACGGTAGCTACCTGCAGAAGTACCTCGACGGAAACCTGCTTGCGACCTACAACCTCGCCTACGGCGGCGGAGCAGCACAGAATCCCCCGTGGAACACCGGATGCGTCCTGGCGATCGCCGGCGGGGTTGCGCTCTTCGTCTTCCCTCCGACCGGCGTCGCGGCGTGGGTCACATTGAGCGGCCTGGCGGCCGCTAGCCTTCTCGACTCGTGCATTGTCTAGCGCGTCGCGCCGGAAATCGCCTACAAAATGGTGTGAGTGATCCGAGGATCTCCTCGGCGATCTTGGTTCAGATGACTGGTCGTGGATCGCAGCTCCAGTCGGCGATCCACGACCGGAGAGGTCGGCTTCGAGGGACTGCACCGATTTGTGGACGCCGCGGCGGATCTTTTGTTCAGTGAGGAACCCGTATCAGCGTTCGACCGGGTAGATCTAGGAGGATCCGGTCGGATTCAGCGTGTCGGCTCGGTGCTGGCCCGGCCGCTGCTCATCGATCAGCCCATCGAGAGGCTCGACCAGGACCTGAGACGTCATCTACCCACAGTGCAAAGATGGCACCCAGAGTGATCGCCACGTCGGTGTTCGAGGCGCCCCTCAGTGAGCCTTTCCGCGCAACGTTCTGATCACCGGTGGTGATCATGTTCTGCGGTCGTGTTGCGTGTAGAGCAGGACGAGTGCGGCGGCCAAGATCTTGCCGATGTGCCAGGGGTCGAGGCTGATGTTGCGTAGTGCTTTGAATGTGGTCTCGAGCAGGGAGCTTCCGCGTGGGTCCCGGAGTGCGGCACCGGTCAGTTTCGACCAGCGTGCCGTCGATGATGACATGTGAGTAGCCGGCGGTCTTGGCGGCGAGGAGGGAGCCGTGCAGACCGGGCAGCTGCGCGGCGAGCGCGCGGCTGCCACGGCGGGTGCGTTCGGCGTCCAGCAGCCCGGTCAGACGGTTCACCGTCTCCTCGCCTACCGGCAGTACAGCGGTTTATGTGACACTCATGTCGACGCAGGGCCGCTATGAAGTTGATCTTTGGAAGGACCACTTCGTATCGAGGTCTTGCGTATTTTCTCTGCACCCTCGCCTGATCTGGCGCGTCCGACACCTTCCCGGCATTCCGGACAGCTACTGACTGCTACCCCCAGCTTGCGAGGATGGCTCAGTGCACGCCAAACCATCTTCGCGCGCATCACCAGGGCCTGATCCGCACCACTCGTCCGGATCCTGAAAATCTTGACACAAAATGGAGCGAGGTGTTGACTTGTGGCCATGGGCCCGGCTTCAGCAGGAGACCAAGGATCGTTCGCCAGTTCGGATGCGGCTGACCGCCAGCTTGTCGTTCCGGGGTGGTATTACGCGACACTCGGAGTAATCGCGGGCGCTGCGGTCGTGGCATTTGCGCTTCTGCCGCAGGCGATCGCGGGCCCCACTCTCGTCGTCGCAGCCCTGCTTGTGGCAGTGACGAGCCGTACCGCGGCGAGAGCCTCGGGAACTCGTCTGCCCATTCCGGCTAGCGCTATCGGCGTCGGTTATCTGGTAGCCCTGGCGGTCGCCCTGGTCGGGTCCTTGATCGTTGTATGGACCGTGGTGCGTCCTGACGGTCCTTCCGGGCTCGCCTGGATGCTTGGCGCTCTAGTGTTCGTGGTCGCACTCAGCGGGACCTGGGTGGCCAGGACGGGGCGTTCGGCATAGGCCTCAGTGGTCCTTGGCCGTAACGGGTCAGCACGCACCAATCGCATCTGCGGGTGCCCTCTGATCTGGGATGACGGAACCCTGGAGGGCTCCCGTCATCCCAGATCAGAGGGCATTTCCCAGATGAGGCGTGGACGCAGCGACAAGCCGTCTCAGAGGTCACATGTCGGTGCAGCGGACCCGACTCACCCGACCGCTACGCCCCCATTCGTGAAAAGTCCGTCGTGCGGAGGAACGTAAGACGATCGCGAGTGATCTGGGCGGCGTCATCGATCAGCGAGAGACGAGACCCCGTCTCCATCGCCACGGCAACGAGGCCCACTATGCCGCAGAGGAGGAATTTTGCTTCTACAGTCGGATCGACGCTCGGCGAGATCAGACGCTTCTGCTGAGCCTCTTCGAGGTAGTCGGTAAGCCTGACATACCACCCGGACAAGCGACCGCCGAAACCCTTGTCGCCGGAAACCTCATCACCGAGTTTGATCGCCACCCGAGCCAGAGGGCTGTAGAGCACGTTCGTGGTCACATGCTCGGCAACCCACACGATCGCGTCGAGCGGATCGCCGGCGGGGCGAGGGGACCCCATGAATACGCCCCCCGGGTACGCGAGATTGATCACGGCAGACGCGAGCGTCTGCTTGGTGGGGAAGTAATAGGTGACTAACGACTTGGAGGTGCCGGCCAGCTCTGCGATGTGTTGGATGCTCGCCCGCTCGTACCCCGACTCATCAAAGGCCCGAACCGCGGCCTCAAGGATCTCAGGCGCGGCATTTTCCTCGCGATTGTCACTCAGACTGACCTCCACCGCTCGCAGAGCGGTATGCCTAGGTGACTCATTATCGGTGACGCTCATAAATCCCCCGTTCATCTCCGGTGGAACGAAGTGCGGGCAGGTCCCACGCCTCCACCACGGCGACGCCGTCGATGAGGGCGAATGTATCGATCTTAAACCCTGAACGAGCGGTCAGGGCAACACCTCCTGGCACTGCAGCCTCTAGTCAGGGGTCTGCTGTGCTCGAATGCGTGGCGAGACCGGCCCAACTGGGCGAGCTTCACGCTGCGTGACCTTCGGGATCCTGGTTGGGCTGCCAGGTCACGTTGCAGCTACTCGCAACGTGGAGGCCAGGCTTATTCGATGAAAGGTCATTAATGGAAGAAGTCATTTCGATCCGGAGTTCCGCGCCGGCGGTGACCCCGGAGTACCGGGCGTCGATCGTGTCGCCTTTCACGCTCACGGTGGTCTCGGCGAGGCGGTCGGTGTCGAACAGTTTGCCGTCGAGGATGACGTGTGACCAGCCGTCGGCGGCGTCCCGGCGCAGGGCGTCATGCAGGGTGGGCGTCTGCGCCGCCAGGACCCGCACGGCCTCGGCGACGTACCGGTACGCGGTCGCCCTCGACACCCCGAGCCAGGCCCCGAGGATGGTCTTGTCCTCACCCTTGCGGAACCACCAACACCAGAAGCGCCTGGTAGAAGCAGGTCAACGTCCGGCCGGGTACCCACCACCCGGCGCGCGACAGCCGCGCCACGTGCCGCACGAGTTCCCTCGGGACGTCGAGCCTGGCAGCCTATGTGAACACGTGGAGCCCTCTCGGAGACTGGTCTTGTCGCAAAGACCTGCCTACTGATGGCTCTACGCCCACATCCAGCACTGTCCGCTATGGAGAAGATGCCCGTGTCGTCCCGATCGGCGTCCCCAGCCTTGTTGAGACCACCTCAGTGACCGGTATAGCTTGCCGGTCTCTTTTGCAGGTCACGGAACCGGTTGGGTCTCGTCGCGAGTCTGGACGTACTTGTATCCGCGTACGGTGGGTCCGGCGTCGCGGCCGGGAAGTTGCATGCGGACCACGGCCTGCTCCTGCTGCGGGCTGAAGGTGATTTCTGCACCACAGAGGGAAATCGCCTGGCAGCGATAGGTCGCGCCGGGGCTGGTGTTCTTCCCCGCCGCGTTGAAGCTCGTCAGCTTCTGGGACGCGGACTCCTCCAGCACCTCACCGCAGCAGCTAGATTTGCGTGAGCTTCAGAGTTGCGCTGAGCGTCATCGGTGGTGGGGCAATGGGTCGTGTCGCCCCTCGGACACAAACCATTACCCCACGGTGCGCGTTGAGATCTACTTCAGCGCGCACCGTTTGCGTTTCCGGCTGGTAGTTCAGCCGAAGTCCGAGTTGCCGGTAGACCTCGGCTTTGGGCCCCGACACGACCCCGATGCCGACCGTGGTCACGCAGATCCGCCGCCGGCTGCGCCGGGCTGCACCACGCACCGCCACAGCCGCTACCACCGGCCAACGGCACGACCTCCACTCGTCCCCAGACCCCATCGACGGGAATACCGGCCCGGACGCGGCCGCCCTCGACGGCGAAGACCACACCGACGGCGACCAGATCCCTGTGCCGCGCCCGGCGGTGCCGTCCCTGGCGCACCCGCTGGCCGAGGCCTGGCCGTCCGCAGGCCTCGGGCTCATCGGCCCGGGCGCCGACGCCGCTGCCCGCGGTTTCCTGACCGCCGCGCTCGCCGCCGGCGGCCTCGACGCCCCACACGAACGCACCCAGGTGGTGATGCCAGCGGCAACCGCGACGACCCTCCTCGGCACGGATACCGCGACCCTGCCCCACACTCCGCGCCTGACGGTCACCACCACCGTCGAGGAGGCCCTCGACCTCATCGAAGCGCAGATCCTGCACCGCAGCCGCCTCGTCGAGGCAAGCGACGCTGACACGGTGGCCGACCTGCGCACGCTCGATCCGGCGGGGGAGCCGCTGCCGCCGGTGCTGCTGCTGACCCACGCCACCGCAACCCAGCAGGACACCCGCATCGCCGCGCTGCTCACCCAAGGCGCACGCCTGAACATCCACGGGGTGCTGCTCGGCGCCTGGCCTGACGGTGACACCGTCGCCGTCGCCGCTGACGGCACCACAGCCCTCGCCGACACCCGCACCGACCGGAACGATCGCCCCGCCCCAGTGGAGCGTCTGGCCGTGCTCACCTCGGCCGACACCCTCGCCCTGCTCCGCGTCCTCGCCGAGTCACACACCGGCCAACCACCGGCACCCATCGACGCCGCGTCACAGTCAGGCGGTCAGCGATCGGCCACCGGGAACTCGGCGGAGTCCGGCCGCAGCGCCCCGGCCGAGACGCTGGGACCGGCGGAAGCGCCTCCCCCGACGACTGCCGGCACGTCACCCGCCCTCGTCGAGGTCATCGGCCGCAACCCGGCTACCGCCCATCCCCACGGATCGGCCGGGTCGACCGGCATCATCGACACCCGGCCCCATCCGATCGCCGAGACGCACGTCGCGGCCGACGCCGGTGGTCACGACACCACACCCTCTGCAGGGCGGGAGACCGTGTCCCCGGCTAGCGGCGAGCATCGGCAGCCCCACCGCGTGCAGGTATCGGTGCTCGGCCGGCCCAGCATCACCGACGCCGCGGGCCATCCGCCGCTGCGCCAAGGCCCTCGAGGTGCTCGTGTACCTGGCGGTCCACGACGGCGAAGCGACCGTGGACGCCATTCTGGATGACTTGCTGCCCGACGCCCCGACCAGTAGAGGTACGGGCTCGCCGCGTCGTACCCCGAGTACTCGATCTTCACCTGGCCCCTGCGCAGCAGGGTCCGCAACGTCTCCGCCTCGCCCGGCGCGATGGCCGCGTACGGGATGTCCGGCACCTCCTGCGCGTTGTACCACCAGTCCGGGTCGACCGGCAGCGAGCAGACCGTGGTCGGCCAGATCCCGCCGGAGGAGACCGGTTCGATCAGCACCCCGACCGCGCCGGCGGCGCGTGCGCGGGCGAGTTGCGCCGCGCCGATCCGGCAGATGCCGCCGACCGGTTTGTCTGCGTCGATGCTGAGCAGCACGAGTTTGCCCGGGGCGTCGACCCGGTCGTAGTCCGCCGCTCTGCCGCGCCCGCCGTCGACCACCGCGACGTTCCGCCGGCCATCGAACCGGACCACCTGACCGGCGGCAACCGCCACGACGTCACCCAACTGCTGCCCCTGGTCGACAAGGTCCCACGGATCAAGGGCATCCGCGGTAGGCGTCGAGGAGACCATCGCCCTGCTGCACCGGTTCCGCCGCCTGCGCATCCGCTGGGAGATCCGCGACGACATCCACGAAGCCTTCCTCACCCTTGCCTGCGCCATCATCTGCTGGCGCCGCCTCCATTACTCAAAGAGTTGGGAGTTGTAGACGTGCCATCGGGCATGCGCGTCGACCGCAGGGCTGTTGCAACCGTTCGCGTGACCCGGCTCAGTGATCCTGCGCACGTTCGTGCCGATGGACGGATGTCGGCCGCTGTGCTCCCGGACATCCGACTGTCCGCCGAGGCATGATGATCGACATGCGTTACCTGCTGCCTCACCCCGACGCCGTGGCCGATCTCAGCGATCTCGACGTCGGGCTTTACGACGGCACGCAACCCCTCCCAGAGAACCTGGACGACGTCGAGTTGTACGCAGTGCCGTACGGGATCATCGATCCGCGCCTGTGTGAGCCGATCACTCGGATGCCTCGGCTCAACGTTGTGCAGACAGTGACCGCTGGTTACGACCACGTCCTGCCGTTCCTGCGGCCTGGTCTGACCCTGGCCAACGGCCGGGGCGTTCACGATGCGGCTACCGCCGAACTCGCCGTGGCGCTTACGCTCGCCGCCCGGCGCGGACTGCCGCAACTTGTTCGGGCGGGCGACGAGGGCCGCTGGGACCCGTACTGGTCGCGTGGACTAGCTGACGCCCGGGTCCTCATCGTCGGCTACGGCTCGATCGGCGCCGCGATCGAACGCCGGCTCGCCGGGTTCGAGGTAGCCGTCAGCCGGGTGGCCCGGACTGCCCGCCCCGGGGTCCGGCCGATCTCGGAGATCGCGGACATGCTGCCGCACGCGGACGTCGTCATCCTTTCCGCACCGCTAACCCCGGAAACCGAAGGCATGGTGAACTCGGACTTCCTAGCCAAGATGGCCGACGGGGCCCTGCTGGTAAACGTGTCAAGGGGCCGAGTGGTGGACACCGACGCGCTGCTCACCGAACTCAGCAAAGGCCGGATGCACGCCGCCTTGGACGTTACAGAGCCCGAGCCGCTGCCTGCTGGTCACCCGCTGTGGTCCGCGCCGAATGCCCTTATCAGCCCGCACGTCGGCGGCCTGACCGCTGCGTTGTCACCCCGGGCTCGTCGCTTGTTGGTCAACCAGGTCCGGCGGCACGCAGCGGGCGAACCACTCGCGAACGTTGTCGTCGCGCCATGATCGCCCACTGCAGACGTCCGACAACCGGATGATCTATAGCGGCCCGCCGACAAGACACGCTGGAACTTGACAGGGAAGTGAGATGCCCCGTTCCCCGACGACCGCTTCTGGGCCGACCAGAGCCCACAGTCCAGCCGAGTGGGCGGACACCGTCGCCTTCGACCACGCGATCCGAGACGGCTCCGCGCGGGCCACCGCCGACGGTGGTCTTTACAAGAATTCGGGGCGGTTCAGCGTCGGTTCGACCTGAGGATCGGCTTATGCGCGATCTGTGATTGCGGATCTTCGACTGTGCCCGGGTTCACGGCCTTCTGTGGGCGTGACAGCTTCGGTCGGAAGCAGCCGGGGGGAACCGAGCCGGCTGCGACCTGCCGGGCTGCGGTGCCCCGCTTGATCGGGGTGCCACGCTGCCGTGGGCTCCCTAGGTGGCCCCTTGCCGGCGAAAGTCATCGCGTCTGTCCTGGTCAATGCCTCGATGATGCCGTGTGTGCGGGCTGCGGTCGGGTCGTGGACCACATCTCGGTGAAGCCGGACGAGGCGGCCGGTGGCGGCGGTCATGACCTGCACGTTCACGCCGTGTCACTGTTTGTGAGAAGTGACTCTGTGGGGATGGGACGGCGTGGAAGTCTCCTAGAGTGGTTGTTCGTGCTTTACGGCAGGTCGGCGGAGGTCAGCGCACTCGACGAGGTGATCGCGCGGGCTCGCGACGGCGTTGGTGGTGCGGTGGTGTTGCGGGGCGAGGCAGGCGTGGGCAAGACGGCCCTGCTCGACGCGGTGGCCGTGCGTGGCGGCGCGATGCGTGTGCTGCGGACCACCGGCGTCGAGGCTGAGACCGACCTCGCGTTCGCCGCGCTGCACCAGGTGTTGTGGCCGGTGACCGGCATGCTCGACGCGCTGCCCGAACCGCAGCACGACGCTGTGTGCGCGGCGCTGGGGCTCGCCGCGGACACTGCCGGCGACCGGTACCTGCTGGGCGCTGGCGTGCTCTCGCTGCTGGTCGAAGCCGCCGCGCCGGACGGGCTGATCTGTGTGGTCGACGACTTCCAGTGGATCGACCAGGCCTCGGCCGACGCACTGCTGTTCGCCGCCAGGCGGCTGGAGACCGAAAAGATCGCGATGTTGTTCGCCGTGCGCGGGGACGCTCCGGTCAAGGGTGTGCCTCTGACGGTGGAGGCGCGTGGCCTCCCCGGAGCCGCCGCAGCCGAGATGCTGGAGTCCCGCTGCGGTGTGCAGCCCTGTGTGGCGCGGGAACTCGTCACGCTGACCCGCGCGAACCCGCTCGCGCTGGGCGAGATAGCCGCTCGCCTGACACCCGCGCAACTCGCCGGCAGCGAACCGCTGCCCGACCCGCTGCCCGGTGGGACCCGACTGTTCGGCGACCGGGTGGCCGCGTTGTCCGCCTCCGCCCGGCTGCTCGCGCTGGTTGCCGCCGTGGAGGCTGACCTCGACCTGGTCCTGCGCGCCACCGACCGGTTGTCCGCCGAGTGGACGGTACTGCCCGGAGAGTACATGGGGGCGTGGACCGGGCGGATGGCGCTGGCCGAGCTGGAGGAGTCCGGGCTGGCCGAGCTTTCGGGTACGCGCGTGCGCTTCTGCCATCCGCTCATCCGGTCGGCGGTGCACGAGGCGGACACCCCGGCCAGGATCCGCCGGGTGCATGCCGTACTGGCGGAACTCACCGAGGGTGAGCGTCGCGCCTGGCACCTGGCCGGAGCCGCCATGGGCCAGGACGAGCGGGCCGCCACCGAGTTGGTGACCGCCGCGGAGCTGGCGCGCGACCGCGGTGGGTACGGCACCGCTGCCGCAGCCCTGGCCCGGGCCGCCGAGCTGACCCCCGAGCCGCGCACCCGTGCTGCCCGCCTGAAGGACGCCGCCGTCGCGGCCTGGCTTGGTGGTCGCCCCGGGCAGGCGGAGTCGCTGCTGGCCGAGGCCCGTGACCAGGCTGGCGCGGATGCCGGCCTCGCCGTGGAGATCGCCCAGCTCAGGGGCAGGTTTGAGTTGAACTCCGGCAACGCCGCCGAGGCCGTGCGGATCCTGGCGGCGGGCGACAGCCTGGAGATGCTGGCCGATGCCGCGGAGGCCGCTTCGTACGTCGGCGACACGGCGGCCATCATCGAGCTCGGGCGGAGGGCGGCAGGGCACCGCGAGGGATTCTTGCGGGACACGGTTGCCGGGATCGGTCTGGCGCTGGATGGCGACGCTGCCGGGCCGGGTCTGCTGCGGCGGGCGCTGGCGCGGGTCGGCGAGCTGGGGGAGGCGGCGGAGTACCTGTGGGCGGCGGCCGCGGCCAGCCATCTGGGCGAGTCGGATCTGGCGACCGAGATGGCCGAGCGGGCCGGACGGGTGGCCAGGATGTCGGGGATGACCGGGCAGCTGCCGGTCGTGCTGGAGTTCGTGGCGACGGCCGAGCGCATCGCCGGGCGGCTGGCAAGCAGCCAGGCCATCTCCGAGGAGGGCCTGGAACTGGCCCGCGAGGCCGGCTATGAGAACACCGTGGCCGCGCACTTGGCCAACCTGGCGGTCCTGGCGGCGCTGCGAGGCGAGGAGGAGATTTGTGAACGGCAGGCCCGCGAGGCGCTGGCCATCGCCATACCGCACCGGGTAGGTCTGCGGGCAGGGGTCGCCGCGTACGCGCTGGCGCTGCTCGACCTGTGCCTGGGACGCTACGCGACGGCGCATGACCGCTTCACGGCCATCGCCGAGGCGGGACCGGGTGTCGGGCATCCCACCGTGGTGTGGCGGACGGCGCCGGATCGCGTCGAGGCCGCCCTGGGCGCGGGCGACGAGGTGGGTGCGCGGGCGGCGCTCGAGGCGTACGAGCGATGGTCGGCGTACGCCGCGACGTCCGAGTCGCGCGCCCTGCTGGCCCGTTGCCGGGGCTTGGCCGAGTCGTCCGAGGACGCCTTCGGCGAGGCGTTGCGGCTGCACACCAACCCGTTCGAGGAGGCCAGGACGGCTCTACTGCTGGGCGAGCGCCTGCGCCGAGCGCAGCGGCCGGGCGACGCGCGGGCGCATCTGCGGATGGCGTGGGAGACGTTCGAGCGGGCAGGCGCGAAGCCGTGGGCGAGGCGCGCACAAGGTGAGCTGCGGGCGGCGGGCGAGAGCGGGCCGGCCCCGGGCTCGGCCGTGCTGGACGCGCTGACCCCGCAGGAGTTGCGCATCGCGGGCCTGGTCGCCGACGGGTTGTCGAGCAAGCAGATCGCCGCCCAGCTGTTCCTGAGCCCTCGCACGGTCGAGTACCACCTGTACAAGATCTACCCGAAGCTGGGCATCGGCTCCCGCACGGAACTGGCGCGACTAGTAGTTCTACAGAAGGCGCCCGCAGCGGAAGAGGACATGCTCTGAGACATGACTGAGGTGAACATCTGGAGTGAAGAGTTCGGCGCCGTCACAGATGCGCCGATCCTGTTGATCATGGGGTCGATGTCGCAGGGCGTTCTGTGGCCGGACGAGTTCGTCGGCCGCCTTGTCGCCGGAGGCCGCCGGGTGATCCGGTACGACCACCGTGACACCGGCATGTCGGGCACGGTCGACTTCGCGGCACAGCCGTACACGTGGAACGACATCAAGAACGACGTGTACCGCGTGCTGGACGCCCACGGCCTGGAGAGCGCCCACCTGGTCGGCCACTCGGCCGGCGGGCTGCTCGGCCAGTTCGTCGCGGTGGAGCAGCCGGAGCGGGTGCGCTCACTGACCGTCATCGCCTCCTCGCCGCTCGGCGGCGGTGAAGGTCAGGTGATCCTGCGGGCTCTGCTGGGGCAGCCGCAGCCCGAGGACAGCCTGCCCGAGCCGACGCCGGAGTTCGTGGCCTTCTACCGGGCGCTGATGACCGCCGCACCGCCCGAGGACCGGCGCACCCAGATCAACAGCATGATCGCCGAACAGCGCGTGCTGCACGGCACCGGGCTGCCGTTCGACGGGGACGCGGCGCGCCGGCTACAGGAACGACTCTACGACCGGGCCCGCGACCTGACGGCGGTGGCCAACCACCGGCTGGCCGCTGCGGCCAGCCCGGACTTCGAGCCGGTGGGCGTGCTGCACCAACTGAAGGCGCCCACGCTGGTCATCGAGGGCAGCCACGAGCCGGTCAAGCCGGGTCACGGCGCGATCATCGCCGAGCAGATCCCGGGAGCGCGGCTGATGATCACGGCGGGCATGGGGCATACGCTTCCGCCGGAGGTGCACGAGGAACTGGCCGTCGCCATCCTCACGCACACCGCCGAGTGATAGCTCATCTGACTGCACAGAACGGTGAACTGGTCGTGTGGTAGCGGAGCCGAACGAACGTCGCTCTGCTGTAGCAGCGGGCGACTGCTGGCGTGCCGTCACTGAGATGGCCGCTCGGCGGCCAGCGCATTTCGTTGTGTATGCGCTGCTCCGGCAACCCGCTTCGACGTCCTGTCGCATGGACGAGATCCGCGGCCTGATCGACGAATAGTGCGGCCGAATTGACCGGTCTGCCGTTCCTTGCCGGAAAGAGACGATGCAAGTGTTCGATTACACTGTCCCAGCCGTTGAGGTAACTGACCTCACCCAGCGTTTCGGCGCTGTACTCGCCGTCGACCGGGTCAGCTTGAGCATCCCAGCGGGAATGTGTTACGGCATCGTCGGCCCGAACGGGGCCGGCAAGACCACCACGCTGATGGCCATGTGCGGGTTGCGGGAGCCGACCTCCGGCACGGTCAGGATCGCCGGTCATGACCTGCGAACCGATCGGCAAGCCGCGCTCGCCCAGCTCGGAATCATGATGGACGGGCTGTCGCTACCCGAACGGCTGACCGCCACCGAGGTGCTGCGGTACAGCGCCGGGCTGCGTGGGCTGGATGACAGCTGGAGGGTCCGCGCCGAGGACCTGCTGGAGATCCTTGGCCTCGACGCTACTCCACGCGCGCTGATCGTGGAGTATTCCACCGGTATGCGCAAGAAGATCAATCTGGCGCTGGCGATGCTGCACCGCCCCCGGGTGCTGGTCCTCGACGAGCCGTTCGAGGCAATCGACCCGGTCTCGGCCCGCTCCATCGAACAGGTGCTCACACAGTACGTCGCCGCCGGCGGCACGGTGGTCATGTCGAGCCACATGATGGACTTCGTCGAACGAAACTGCCGCCGGGTGGCGTTGGTGGCCGGTGGCCGGGTGTTGGTCGAGGGGCCGGTAGACGAGGTGGCAGCGAACGGGACGCTCAACGAACGTTTCGTCGAGCTGGTCGGCGCCGATCCGGTCCGCCCGTTGAGGTGGCTGACATGACCCGAGCCCTGTTCGCGCTGAAGCTACGCCTGCTTCGCAACGGCCCGCACAACGAGCGCGGATTCAGCCTGGTCACCGGTATGGCCCTGGCCGCGTTGGTGGTCGTCGGCGCAGCGGTGGCCAACCGCGGACTGCTCCACGAAGGCTGGATCGCCGTGGCGCTCACCGGATGGGGAGGCATGTGGCTGTTCGGCCCTCTGACCCAGCCACGCCACGATCCGTCGGTCATCTCGCGCGACTGGTTACGCGGCTATCCGCTGCGGCCATGGCGCGCGGCTCGGGCCTTGTCCTGGACCGAGCTGCTGGGCGTCGGCCCCCTGGTCACGCTGACCTGTCTGTCGTCCCTGGTCGTGCTGGCCGCACCGGGCGGCCTGACGGCGGCCACGATCGGCGCGGTGGCGATGGTGGCACAGCTGTATCTGCTGGTCTGGGCGGGTAAGACGGTGGCGGTGATCGCGGCCTGGCTGTTGCAGACCCGGGCCGGGATGAGGCTGGCCGCCACCCAGACCGCCGTCATGCTCGCGCTGTCGTTCGCTGGCTGGGTGCCGATCGCGGCCTGGTTGCTGCCCCGCCTCGGTCAGAGCGACACCACCCTGGTCCTCCCTACCTTCGGGCAGCTACCCGCGCCGATCATCGACGTGCTCGCCCTCCTGCCCACGGGATGGGGGTACCGCGCCGCGATCGCCGCCCGTGACAACGCCGGGACGGAAGCGGTCGTCGTGCCGCTGATGGCCCTCCTGGCCCTGGGTGCACTGCTGCACATGGGCTGGACCACCCTGACAGCGCGGGCCCTACGCCGCCCACCTCGCCTCGTGACGCCGCGACGCCCTCACGCACCGGGTCGTGGGCTGTCGCTTCCGTTCACGACGCCGCAGGTGTCCGCTGTCGTCTCGCGAGAGCTGGCCACCTGGTCGCGGGATCCCGCGCGCGGTGTGGAACTGCGTAGTGCCTGGCTGACCCCGCTGTTGATGGCGCTCATCATCGGGGTCACCGACTGGAGTTGGGCGCTGCCCCTCGTGGGTTCCGCGGCGGCGGTGTTCGGCGCGATGGTCGCGGTCAACACCTACGCCCTGGACGGCACGGCCCTGTGGCAGCTGCTCACCACACCGGGCGCCCTTCAGGCTGACGTACGCGGCCGGATGGCGGCATGGTTCTTGTTATTCGGCGTACCGTCGATCGTGTTGGCGGCCGTGTTGTGGGCCGTGACCCGCTCTCCGCTGGGCGTCGTCGCCATCAGCGGCGCCATCGCCGCAGCCGCAGTGGCCTGCGCCGTGGCACCGCTGATCGCGCTCCTGATGCCGGCTGTCGGCACCGATGCCCGCGATCGCCGCTATCCTGGACAACGAGCAGGCGATCCGACCGGTGGACAAATGACGATCTTCCCCGTGGTCCTGCTGGGCGCCATTCTCCCCGGCATCATCGGCACCATCACCGGAGGTCACTTGTGGACGCCGGTGCTCGCGGCCATCCTGCTAGCCGCGGTCAGCCTCTCCCTGACCCCCACCCTCACCGCGCGTCTGCTGCAGCGGCGAGGCGCCAGCCTGCTCGACGTGATGGTCTCCAGCGACGCTGCCCTGTTGCACCGTAATCGGCGTCATCGTTGGGGTTACCCGGGGGGATGGGGTTGAGTCGAATTTCGGCCCCGACGAGGCGAGCCCCGCGCCGACCAGCAGCAGTTAGTGGCAGATGCGCCTGGGGCGGTCGTCGTACACGATCGTCCCAGGCGCATCGTGATGCTTCTGGGTTCGTAAGCGCAACGGCCTTCGTATCCAAGGTAGGAACAAGCCTGAGGGGATGCCGAAGATTAACTCGCCTATGTGGGTTCCGAAGGTGGTGTTGATCGGGCTTCGACGCGGTCGCGAAGGGCTGCGAGCGCGGCGGGCGGCTGGGTGGCAGGCGGGATAGTGGTGTCGTGTTGCTGGAGAAGCCGGGTGATTCTGGCCAGGGCGCGGTGCATTGCGGCGTGGTAGATCGACGTGATGTCGTGGCTGAGCGCGGCGCGTCCCAGTACTTGAGGGAGGTGAGCCGGAACGTGTTGCGGATCAGACGTCTGCACCGTGCGGAGCCACACGAGCGGCCAGTGACCGAGACCAAGCCCTGCCTGGCAGCCCTACGCCGGCGCAGGCGATCTGTTCTGGGAAAGCAGGTCTCTGCGGTGGTGGCCGGCGACGCCGAGCACTGTCAGGAGTGTTGCTATGGCCCGGTGCGAACCCCGGTTTTGGGGGAGCAGGTTGGGAGCAGCGGCGAGCCACGGCACGTACTGCCGCAGCCAGGCGTCCACACCGGGCAGCGCGAGGACTCGGGTGATCGCGCCGGCGACGACGATCGCCTGCGCGACAGCCGGCAGGGTGTCCACGCCGGCCGTCGCGGCGGCGACCGGCAGCAGTGACAGCGCGCCGAGGCCGGCGGCCGCCACGGTACGCAGCGTCGCGCGCCATGGGTAGCGGGTCTGGGTCGGGGCCACGGGGGGAGTTGGGGTCGTCATGACGAGCACCTCCGACGGTAGGGTCCAGGGACTGGTTCATATCCCAAGAATGCCTGCTCAGGGGCGGTTGGTGAATGCCGCGTTGCCCCCGGGGAGCGGACGGGGGCAGGGGAAGATCATGGCGGGACGAGTCGCCATGAGCGCGGTCGAGGCTCGGTCTGGGAGTCGCTGACCCCGACGCGTCGGTGGGCGCACAAAGTCGCCGCCAAGTGGCCACCAAGTCGCTGCTGGCCTGATCCTCGTATGAAACGCACGCTTGCGGGGGCGGCAGCCCTCCTCACGACGCTCGGAGTGCTGACGACCCCGGGCGCGGCCGGCGCTGTTCCGATCTGTGAAACCAATCCGCTGGGCTGCGAGCCCCCGCCACCACCGCCACCACCGACGCCGACCGACAAGGCACCCACCGGAGCCGCCCAGGCCACCGGGCCGCAGAACAACGGTGTCCTCGGCATCACCGGCTGGGCCGCCGACAGCAACGGGTGGCCGGTCACCGTGGACATCACCTTCGACGGAGCCCTGGTCGCGTCCAAGCCGGCCAGCGACTTCCGGACCTGGCTGCCGGCCGGGCCCCTCGGGTTCACCCACACCGTCGTCGTCCCGCCGACCGGGCCGGTCCGCCGGCTGTGCGCGACCGCACGCAACGTGCCCGACGGCAGCACACCGGTGGCGTCGGCCGTGCCGCTGGGCTGCGTCAGCTCCCGGCCGTCGAAGCCGACCGACCTGGTGTCGACGGCCGAGAGCGCCTACAACCGCAGCATCCTACGACTGGGCTGGACCGACAACGCGACCGACGAGACGTCCTACCTGGTCACGCTCAGCTACCTGCGTCGGCACTGGGAGGGCAACTACTCCTGGCAGGAGCCGATGAGTGAGTCATTCGTCGTCGCGGCGCAGCCCGGTACCGGACGGATGTCGCTGGTGCTTTCCGACCAGGACGCCAACACCCATTTCCAGGTGCTCGTGAACAGCAGAGTCGGCGAGATCACCTCGGAGTCGCTGAGCGGCGGGGTCACGGCGCCGTGACCACAGGGGGAGATGAGGGAGGTTCGCAGGTGAGACCAGGCAGAATCCGCAGGCGCGTGGGTGCCGCGGCCGTCGGGGTCGTCGTGGCGGTGTCGACGTACGCGGTGCCCGGCTACGCCGCGCCGGTTCCGATCGACGAGGCTGCCCTGCACGACAGTCTGTATGCCGCAGCGGTGCAGTCGCGCACGACCGGCGTCGCGGGCGTGGTCGACGCCGTCGTGGCGGCGGAGATCGTCGACTGGCGAGCGGCCCATCCGAACGTGGACGGCACGCAGGTGGTCCGCCACTTTGGACGCACCGACGCGGCCGTGCGGGCGGCTGTGTCCGGCGTCGGGTCGTCCGAGGGGCTCGCCGCGTTCGCGGCCGCCGCCGCGGGATTGCTCGCGGTCCCTGTCGACCAGGACCCGGCGCAGGCCGCGCTGGACCGGGCCGAGGTGCGCGGGTCCAGCCTGCGCGCCCTGCTGACCGCCACCACGGGGGAGGAACTTGGTGCGGTGGTCACGCCGACTGAGCAGGTGCGTACCGGCAGCCAGAACTTCCTGTGGGAGGTGTCGGCGCCGGGGCGGCTCGCCGGGGCGTGGAAGCGGTTGCACCGGGCGGCGTCAACCGACGCGGGGCTGCGCACGGCGTGGGACGGCACCTACGCGGCGCGCCTGTCGGTCCGGCTGGACACCCCGGCGCAGGACCTGATGGCCCTACCGGCGTTCGCGAGCCGGGTCGACCTGCCGGGCATCCTGGCCAAGAAGGACGACGAGGCGGCGTTCTCCGCTGCCGTACGCACGGCCGTGCAGGCGCAGTTCGAGGCGCTGGAGGCGCTGGCGAACGACCGGATCACCGCCGCGACCGCCCTCAACGCGAAGTTCCCGATCGAGGGCGCCAAGCCGACTGCGGCGGAGGAGGCGGCGGCCAAGAAGTCGGCCGAGGACGCCAAGAAGCTGGTCAGCGAGGCCGGCAGCCTGCTGACCGTGGTCCTCGGCGACATCGGGGGGATCTACGACCCGAAGTTCGCCAAGACCGTCAAGACGGTCGGTGACGCGCTGGTCAAATCGGTGACCTCGGTGATCTCCTACGAGATGACGATCGCCTCGGGTCAGCTCACCGGCGCCGCGTCGGCCGCCGCCGCCCTCTCGCTGACCGGCAACTTCATCGGTGCCGCGATGGCCCTGCTGCCGCTGTTCATGGGCCAGGAGTCGCCGGATCAGATGATCAGCAAGCAGATCAAGGGCCTCAGCGAGCAGGTCCGGCGGATGGCCGAGGGAATCGGCGACCGATTCGACCGGGTCGATGCGAAACTCACCGCGATGTACGACGGCCTGAGCACCCAGCTCGGTCTGCTGGGCCAGGACGTCAGGGAGGTCAAGCGGATCCTCGGCGTGATCGGGGACCAGCTCCACACGATGGATCAGAAGATCGACCAGATGGCGCTGGCCAACCAGGCTGCCTTCGAACAGTTGGCCGCGGACGACGTCGACGACGCCACCGACCGCTACCTGCACCGGGCCGTCCGCGTCGACGGTGGCGCGATCGGGTCGGTGGCCGAGTACTTCGACGAGGTCGACTCGCCGACCCGGACGTTCGCGACGACGGCCGCGAAGAAGGCCCCGTTCGTGGTGCCCGCGGGCACGTCGACCGCGAACCCGGTCAGCGTCCTCGACCTCCATCTGCCCAACGGCGCGATCGACTACCTCGCCGGGTGGGCGGCGGCCAAGGGCGTTCCGCTGCGGCCGGCCACCGGCGACCAGGCGGTCAGCGGCGTGGCGAACCCGTCCGCCTGGCTGATCGGTGCCCGCGCGAACCTCGTCATGCAGCTGGAGAATCCGCAGTTCGCGGCGGCGGTCACGGCGGAGCACACCGCCGGCACCCTCGACGCGGGGAATCGGGTCAACCAGCGGGTGCGGCAGTTCAGCAACCCGGGCGCCGGTGGTGTCACCAACGAGCTGTTCACCCGGCTCGTCGCCGACTACCGGGCCGCTCTCGACGGGTGGTCCGACGCGCTCGACGACGTGGGGCGCGCCGTCCGCTGGAACCAGACCGATCCGGCCTACCCGGCCGCCGGCAACGACCGGACGTACGACCTGTGGGGTGCCCCCGACCAGGCGCTGCCCGCGGCGGCGCAGATCCCGGACGCGCCCGGCCTGACGCCCTGCCGGGTCGGCGACATCGGTATGCCCGCCTGGTCGGTCCCCGCCACGCTGCGCAACTCGGACCTGCCCGCCTACTACGACCTGCTGGCCTACGCGGCGCCGCCCGGCTACCGGCCGACGCTGCGCACCTGTATCGAGGGCGACTTCGTCAACGTCAAGGAGACCATCAGGCCCAAGTACGAGATCTACTCCGGCGACCTGAAGATCACTCTGCGCCACCAGGTGAAGCAGGGCGGCAGTGAGACCTGGCAGGACGTGCGCAGTGTCACCACGACCCGGCCGGTCGGCGTCTACTGCGAGATCTACAACGGCAGCGGGCCCTATCCCGACACCGAGTGCCACAGCCCGTCGGACTACGTGCTCACCCAGTGGCCGCAGTACCTCAACGCACTGCAGACCCAGGGCACCGTCACCACCCATCCCCAGGTCGACAACGACACACTTGCGCGTACCCGGTCGATGCTCTCCGGACGGCAGAAGTACTTCTACCGGGTGGCGGCCGCCGGCACCGGTGTCGAGGCCCCGCCGGTCACCACCTGGGCCGTCTCGCAGACGTTGTGGGAGAAGGGCCGCCAGCTCGCTGAGTCCGTTCGACTTTTGCAGGCGTTCACCCAGTTGGGCTGGGCGAGCGCGCTCGATCGGGACGAGATGATGCACCTCGTCCTGTTCGGTGACCGCTCGCTGCCCGGCGACTACACCGCGCCGCGTGGCGACCTCAACGGCGACACGGGCCGGCGTTACCTCCAGACGGCGTACGCCCAGGCGGTGAGCAACTACGCCGGCTGCGCGCAGGCCGTCGACTGGGATCCCTGCCAGGGCCTGAATTCCGGGTTCGACGCGAAGCAGGGCCAGAACCCGTACTTCGCGTGTGGGCAGGTCGACCGGCCCAACGCGCCGGTCGACCCGCTGGGCCGGTGCGTCTACGCCGTCGCCGGTGACCGGACCAACGAGCTGGCCGGCCGGTACGCCCACTGGTCGGCGGAGATTGCCGGCGGCCGGCACCGGGAGGGCATTCCGGAGGTCACCACCGTCACCAACCTCCTGCGGATCACCAACGAACACCTGCACTGACCGGGGTCGGCACGACGCGGCGGACCCGCACCAGCTCGGTGTGGGTCCGCCGCCCGTACGCGGGCTGACGCCCCCGGCCGCGGGGACTGTCCGCCAGTTGTCTGCACGTGCCGCCGCACTGACCTACGCTCCTGCCCGTGCTGAGAATCGGGGTCCTCGGTCCGCTGCGGGCGTGGCACGGCGACGTGCCCGTGGAACTCGGTCCGCTGCGGCAGCGTGCCGTGCTGGCCCGACTGGCCACCATGGTCGATCAGGTGGTCCCGGTGGACCGGCTCATCGAGGACCTGTGGGCCGGCGACCCGCCACCGCGCGCCCAGGCGGCACTCCAGGTGTACGTGTCCAACCTGCGTCGGGCCCTCGAGCCGGACCGGCCGCCCCGCAGCCCCGCACAGGTGATCGTCACCGCCGCGCCCGGCTACGCGCTGCGGCTGCGGGCGGAGCAGCTCGACGCGGGGCGGTTCGAGGCGTCGACCCGCTCGGCGATGGCCGTGCTCGATGCGGATCCCGAGGAGGCGTACCGTCGGCTTGACGCGGAGCTGGCCTGCTGGCGCGGCCCGGCCTACGTGGAGTTCGCCGATGAGGGCTGGGCCGCCGCGGAGTCGGCCCGGCTGGCCGAGTTCCGTCTTGTCGCCATCGAACACCGGGCCCGGGCGGCGCTGGCGTTGGGCCGGGCCGAACAGGTCGCGCCCGAGCTGGAGCGGCATGTCCAGGCGCATCCGCTGCGGGAACAGGCGGTCGCCCTCCTGGCCCTGACCCTGTACCGATCCGGCCGGCAGGCCGACGCGCTGGCCGTGCTCCGGCGGCTGCGCACCGAACTGGCCGACCAGCTCGGCGTCGACCCGAGCCCCGGCCTGCGGGCCCTCGAGACGGATCTGCTGCAGCAGGCGCCCTCCCTGGAACAGCCGACGCCCACCACGCACCTCCGGCTCGCCGCGCCGCGATTCCCCGCCGCGGTCGTGGCGTCCGCTCCGGTGGACGGGGACCCGCTGCCCCGACCAGATGAGTTGGCCCGGCTGCGCGAGGCCGCCGCGTACGCCGTCCGGAGGGGATTCCGGATGTCCTGGGTGCTGGGCGACGCCGGCGCGGGAAAGTCGACCCTTGGTCGGCTGCTGGTCGGGCAGTTGACGGCCGACGGTTGGCGGACGGCCATCGGCCGCTGCCCCGAGCTGGACGGGGCCCCGCCGGCCTGGGCCTGGGGTGAGGTGCTGCGCGCGTTGCAGACCACCGCTCCGCCGGCACCCGCGCATGCCGACCGGCTCGCCACGCTGCTCAGCGAGGGCGGTGCCCCGCTGCCGACGGGCGGCGAATTCCACCTCCGCAGGGCGGTCGGCGACTACCTCGGCACCGTCGCCGCTGGCGGGCCGCTGCTGCTGGTCCTCGACGACCTTCACTGTGCCGATGGGGAGACCCTCCAGGTGCTGCGGCACCTGGCCGTCGCGTTGGTCGACCGGCCGGTGCTGGTGGTGGCCACCTACCGTCCCCACGAGGTGAACGCCGACCTGGTCGCCGCCCGTGGCGCGCTGACCGGGGGGTGTGGTGAGGACGTTGTCCTCGCCGGTCTGTCCGAGACCGACGTCGCGGAGCTGCTGCGGCGCCACGGCGCGGGGATGGTGGGCCCGGACGTGGTCCGCGCGGTCTGGCAACGCACCGGCGGCAACCCGCTCTATGTCACCGAGACGGCCCGGCTGATCGCCGCGGAGGGACCGGCGGCGGCCGTCGCCGGGGTGCCGGTCGGCCTGCGGCACGTGTTGCGCCGCCGGCTGGCCCGGCTGCCGGCAGCCGCCCGGTCGACATTGCGGACCGCCTCGGTGATCGGCCAGGACGTCGATGTCGACCTGCTGATCGAGGTGGTGGGCGGCCCGGAGGAGACGGTGCTGGACGGGTTGGAGGCCGGGCTGCTGGCCGGGCTGCTCGTCGAACCCGCTCCCGGGCGGGTCCGGTTCGCGCACGCGGTGATGCGCGACGCCCTCTACCAGGACATTCCGCTGCTGCGCCGCACCCGCGCGCACCACCGTGCCCTGGAGGCCCTGGAACGGCGTCGGCCCCACGACGTGGCCGGCCTGGGCCGGCACGCCCTGGCCGGGCTCTCCACGTCCACCGCCGAGCGGGCGTTGCGGTACACCACCGCCGCCGCCCACCACGCCACCGATCTGGACGCGCCCCGAGAGGCTGCCGCGTTGTGGTCGGGGGTGGGCCGGGCGATTGCGCTGCTGCCCGAGACACCCCTGGCGACCCGGCTGGCGGGCTGGTGTGCGCGAGCCGCGGCAACCGCCCGCGCCGGCGATATTCTCACCGCCCGGCAGGTACGCGGCGAGGCCGTCGCGCTGGCGGCCATGGCCGCCGATCCATCCGCCCTGCGTCGGGCACTGAACTGCCTGGATGCCCCGGTCGCCTGGACCGTCCGGCCGGACCGCGCGGTCGACACGAAGTTCGTCGCCGCCGTCGAGGCCGCGCTCGCTGCTCTCGGTTCGGACGCCCCGGTGGCCCGCTGCGAGCTGCTGTGCACCCTGGTCTTCGAGGTGGAGGGCGCCGACGACGACCGGGCCGACGAGGCCAGCCGCGAGGCTCTCTCGCTGGCGCGCGAGTCGGGGCAGCCAGGACTGCTGTGTCGGGCGCTCAACGCCCGCTACTTCCCCGTGATGGCGCCGGCCCGGCGTGCCGAGCTGCCGGCCGTCGGCGAGGAGATGCTGCGGGTGGCCACCGCCCACGGACTGACCGGATACCGGGCCCAGGCTCATCACATCCTCTTCCAGGCGGCGCTGCACCGGGCCGACCTCGTCGACGCTCGCCGGCACGTCGACAAGGCGGTGGAGCAGGCCAACACCGGACAACTGGCACTGATGCTGGCCGTGCTGTCCTGGTTCGACGGGCTGACCGCGTTGCTCGCGGGGGACTATCCGCTCGCCCTGCGGCGCTACGGCGAGGCCGCGACGCGGATGGAACAGGTTGGCGGGCCCAACGCGCAGGCGATGGGAATGCTCGGCCGGTTCGTCGTGGGGCTGACCGGGGGCGGCGCGGCCCAGTCGGTGCCCGAGCTGCGGCAGGTGCACGCCCGGGTGCCCCAGGACAGCCACGACCTGCTCGCCCTGGCCCTGGTGGAGGCCGGCGATCTGGAGCAGGCGCGCGCCGTGTGGAAGCCGGAGCTGCCGATCCGGCCCGACTACTTCTGGCTGCTGTGGGCATGCGTGCGCGGCGAGGTCGCCGCCCGACTCGGTGACCGGAAGGTCGCCCGCAAGTCCTACGCCGAGCTGACGCCGTGGCGGGGGTGTTTCGCGGGTCTGGAAACCGGTTCGCTGTCGCTGGGTCCTGTCGACAACACGTTGGCGGCGCTGGCCGACCTGCTCGACGACCCGTTGGCGGCGGGTCGGCACCGAGCCGACGGGCTGAGCCTGGCACGGCGGGTCGGCGCGGTGCCGTGGGCGACGAGCATCGCCGGTTGACGACCTCGCCGCGTGGCCCGCGACCGGCCAGCCGGAGCGTCCACCGGTGCCGACCATGCGTCCACCGTGAGGCTGGATGAGTGTGGTTGCTCGGGTGAGTGGTGCCGCAGGCGGCACAGTCCATCGGGCACGGATCGGTCAGTGACCAGTTCGCGTATCCGCCGACCTTCCATCCCGGCGCGAGCGACAAGTCGCTCCGATAGTGGGGACGGCTCTCGTCTTCGTCGTCATCCCACTCGTCGAGCCGTTGGCGTAGGTCATCGGGGAGCAGGTCCGCGTATTGGTACTCGCGGACCTGCTCGGGAACACCACACACGGAAGCGGCAGGTACATGTCGCTGATCACCGACGGCTCGGGAGGCGCTTCGAGTAGCGAGCCGACGGATCGGCTGGGGTGAACCGGGGCCGTCGCCGTGCAGCTGTCGCTTGAGGACCATGATCTGGTGCCGGAGAGCGAGGATCTCGGCGTCCTTGTTGCTGTCGCTCGTCGGTAGTAGCCGTAGCAGCGCGAGGGCGTTGGTCACGCCGAGTAGGCCAGTCGAAACAGCACACTCGTCATCGTCGCGCAGTGCTCGACGTAGGGCACCGTTGCGATTCAGCCGAGAGGGTCCGTGTCGGCACCAGCCGCCTGACCTCGCTGATCAAGATGACTGTGGCCAGCGTGGATGAGGTTTTCGGCACCCACAGGGTCCGCGTCGACCGGGTCGTCACCCAAGCTGCGCCGTTGGCGGCACCGCCCGGCCGGTCAGCGTGGCCAGCTCGCGTCGATGGCGCGCAGGGTCGTGTCGAGATCCTGCCGGCCGGCGATCCACGCGGTGGTCTCGCGCCAGAAGGATCCGGCGCCGACCGCGGGCGGCATGGAGTCCGAGCCGTCGAACCGGAAGGTCCGCACACGGTTCAGGATCTGTGCATGGGTCGCGTCGACCGGATGCGCGTAATCGCCCGGGCTCACGTCGGTGAAGGCCGAGAGGGTGCCGCCCTCGTGCGCCCGCGACTGACGGAACCAGTCGGCAGTCGTCATCAGCCGGGCGGTCTCCCGCACCGCCGGCCGGTCCTGGACCAGCGCCAGGATGTCGCCGCCGATGACCGCCCGGCTGCCGTCGGCCGCGTCGGAGCCGGCCGGGGCCGGGAACGGGAAGACGTCGTAGTCGCTGCCGGCCTTCGTGCCCTCGGGGAAAGAGCCCACGATGAAGCTGCTCTGCTTGTTCAGCCAGCATCCGGGCGGGGACTGGAACATCGGCTTGAGCGCCTCGGGAAAGGTGGTCGACACGATGTGGCCGCGTCCGCCGAGCGCGTTGCCGTCGGCGAGAGCGACCTGCTCGAACATCGTGAACGCCCGCTTGATCTCCGGCGCGGTGAACGGCAGCTCGCCGGCCACCCAGCGGTCGTAGACCTCCGGGCCGGCGGTCCGCAGGACCAGGTCCTCGATCCAGTCCGTGGTCATCCACCCGGTCGCCCCACCGTCGGCGATGCCGATGCACCAGGGCGCCGCCTTCTGCTCTTCGCGGATGCGCGCAGTGAGGGCCAGCATCTGCTCCCAGGTGGCCGGCGCCTGGTACGCCGCCTTGCGGAACGCCTGGGGCGGGTACCAGACCAGGCCCTTGAGGTTGAGCGAGAGCGGCACGCCGGCGAGGGTCCCGCCGACCACCCCGTTGTCGATGAGTCCCGGGCGCATCCGGCGGCCGAGTTCGTCGCGGTCGAAGAGGCCCATCTTCTCCAGATCCTTGACGTCGCCCTTCTCGGCGAACTGCGACAGCAGTGCGGGCTGGGGCAGCAGCAGCAGGTCGGGCGGGTCGGCCGAGCGTAGGCGTTCGGGGGCCTCGTTCTCGAAGTCGCTGGAGGTCACGTACGTGACGTGGATGCCGCTCGTCTTGGCCCACTGGTCAAAGTGTCTCTGCATGTACTTTTTGTGATCGGAGGTCGCACCGAGGATGGTGACGGTCTCCGGCGGACCGGTCTTCGCGCTGCCGTCCGGCTCTTGTTCGCTGCATCCGGCGGCCGCGACCAGCAGCACCGCCAGGGCGTAGGCCCCGGTGAGATGACGCAACATCGTTGTCCTACCTCCTGTGACAGCCTGGGCGGGGACCACGACAGCAACCACATCGCTGCCCTTCGATGGTCATTTCTGCCGGACCGTGCCCGGCGCGGAGGGCGGCAAACCGACCCCGTGGTGGCCACGGCCGGACAATCCCCGCGATGACCGGTTCCTGCCCGGGTACCCGGCGCTACAGCCAGCCCCGCTGTGCCGCCTGGACACCGGCCTGGAATCGGCTGGCGGCGCCGAGCCTGTCGAGCAGCAGGGAGACATGGCGCCGGACGGTCCGCACCGAGATCCCCATACTGCGCGCCGCCGACTCGTCGGTGACGCCGAGCGCCAGCAGTTGCAGCAGCCTGCGGTCACTGTCGCTGAGCCCACCACCGGCCGACGCCGTATGGTCCGGGCCGCCGAGCCGCTGGGAGTGTGCCCAGCAGGACTCGAAGAGGGCCGCCAGCGTTTCGGAGACGGCGGGGTCGATGACGATGACGGTCTCGAGACGGCCTTCGTGGCCGGTCGTGAGCACGGCGGTGACCCGGTCGACGACGATCGCCGTGGCAGCCACATCGGCCGCCGTCCGAACCTGACCGCCCTCGCTGACCAACTCGCCCACGTACGCCAGGTCGTCCTGATGCACCAGCCGGTCGTGGGGATAGAGCGCCCGGATCGCCACGCCTCGGCGCAGCGCACACCGGTCCAGGTCCGCAGAGGCGCCGGTGAGCCCGTGCACGGCGGGGCGGTGACTCTGCAGGGCGACGATCTCACGGCTGGCGCCGCGGACCAGCTCGTCAAGCTTGGCCTGGCGCAGCGGCCAGCTGCGGATGCGCTGCCCCGGGCCGCCGCCGTCACCGGTCAGCTGCGCCGCCATCATCGCGGAGAGGTGTACGCGCGCTCGCATGGCATTCGCACGCTGACGGGCCGCGGCGGCCTCGATGTCGGCGAGCCGCTGGGCGAGCACGACGTCGGGCACGACCGGCGCGAGCTGCCCGGGGCGCCGAGGATCGTCGACCAGCAGACCCTCCCGGATCAGTGCCGCCCGGCTGGCGAGTACGGCGTCCTCTTTCTCACCGAGGTGCCGGGCGACCTGCGCCGCTGTCCATGACGGGTTCCGCAGCCAGGTTTCGTACGCCTCCTGGTCGATCGTCGTCAGTCCCAGTGCTTCGAGCATCGATACCCCCGATCGTCGATGTTGTCGGCCGGGTCCGCGAGCCCGTGCCGGTGACCCGCTGCAGGTGGGTGCCAAAAGGGGTGGCGGCATCGGCATGCCAGCCGATCGGCGTTTGACCGAAGCCGGCCCGGAAATCGGACCGGTGAGCAGAATTCGACGTATGTCGATAGTTTTGGAAGGGGAGCGTCCATGACGAGCGCGCAGGAACCGCCCGACGACGAGATCACCGCGGAACTCGAGCGGTACTCCCGGGTAGCGGTCACCGGAGGATCCGGATTCGTCGGCCGTCATCTGGTTTCGGCCCTGGCCGCGCGGCACGGGGATGTGGTCGCCCTTGACGTGGCACCCCCGCCCGTACCGCATCCGCGCCGCACCCAGACCCGCCATGTGGACCTGCGCGACGCCCAGGCCGTCGAGGCCGCCGTCGCCGATGCCGACCTGGTCATCCATCTGGCTGGGAACGCCAGCGGAACGGTCTCGGTCGAGCGGCCCCGCTTCGACTTCGAGACCAACGCGGTGGCGACTTTCAATCTCTGTGAAGCGCTGACGAAATCGGGCGTCGCCCGGCTCGTCTACCTCTCCTCGGCGATGGTGTACGGCGTCCCGCAGGTGACTCCCGTGCCGGAGACGCACCCCGTTGCCCCCTTTCTGCCGTACGCGTCGTCGAAACTGGCCGGCGAACACGCGGTGATCGGCTTCTGCCACGCCTTCGGCCTCGAGGCCACCATCGGCCGGGCCTTCACGCTGTACGGCCCGGGGGAGAAGCCGCAGATCGCCGGCGGCGAGGTGTCCCAGTTCCTGCGCTGGCACCTGCGGGGCCTGCCCATCCACGCCGCCGGTGACCCGGACCGCAAGACCCGCGACTTCTGCCACGTCGAGGACCTGGTCCAAGGCCTGCTCCTACTCGCGGTGCGGGGCCGCAGTGGGGAGGTCTACAACATCGGCTCCGGCACCGAGACGTCTCTGCGGGAGCTCGCCCACGTCATCGAGACCGTGACCGGCGAACCCGCCCGGCTGGTCAGCGACGGAACGGTCACTGAGGACACGTACCGCATGGTTGCCGACATCACCAAGCTGGGTAAGCTCGGCTACCGTCCTCGCATACCCCTGCTGGACGGCGTCCGGAACCTCGCCGACGCGCTGGGCGACCGGCCCGAGTTGCCCGGCGTGGACACCATCTTCCGCGCGGAGCAGCGCCTCGCCGCCAGTTCCGGTCGGGCCTGACCAGCACCCCGCCCTCATGCCCGGTGCTCCGGGTCCCGCGCCGGAGCACCGGGCATGATGAGCAGAGTCGTGAGGACCGACGCACCGACGACCACGGCCCCGATGAACTGCGTGGAGCTGTATCCGGAGCCGGCGCCGATCATGGTGAGGTAGACGGCGACCGAGACCGCGCCGCCGACGTGCGTGGTCGATTCGAACAGCGCGGAGGCGAGCCCTCGATCCTCCGGCGCGGCGTCGCCGATGCACTCTCGGGTCAGCCCCACGTAGATGGGGCCCGCGCTCAGTCCCCAGAGGACCAGGTACACCACCAGCACGGTCAGGGACCCGGCGGTGCCGAACGCCACCAGGGCCAACGTGATCGAACACAGCAGGAGAGCCAGTGCCACGACGCGGCGGGAGCCGTAACGCCGTACCAACCGGCCGGCCGGAGCGGCACTGATCACGGCGCCGAGCAGCACCGGAGCCAGCGCGATGCCGGCCTGCGCCGCGGACAACGAGTACACGTCCTGCAACTGCAGGCTGCCCACGACCACGACCGCGGCGTACGCCGCCGAATGCGCACCGAATGCCAGGCAGCTGGCCACCAGCCGGCGGGACCGCACCACCGACGGCTTGATGATCGGGTTGCGAACCCGCCGCTCCCACCACACCAGCGCGTTCAGCATCAGCACGCCAGCCAGGACCGGCGACACCGTCGCCAGTCCTGGCCCGTGCTCACCGATCCGGGTGGCTCCGTAGATCACGGCGAGCAGCCCACCGGTGACCAACGCCGCCCCGGTGACGTCGAGCCGCTCCCGCCGGCTGCCGGACGGCTCGTCGGCCGGCAGCAACAACAGCCCCGCCACCGCGGCGAGCGCCGCGGCCGGAACAACGACGATGAACACCCACCGCCAGCCGAGGTACGAAGTGATCACGCCGCCGAGGACCGCCCCGGCCATGCCGGCCGTGTTCGCCGCGGCCGCCACCACGGAGAACACCCGGCTGCGCCACGGCTCATCAGGAAAGAGGGTGGCAGCCGACGCCAGCGCCGCGGGAATGGCGAACGCCGCCCCGAGGCCCTGCATCACCCGGCCCACCAGCAGGAGCGCCAGCGTGCCCGCCACCCCGGAGAGCAGCAGCCCGGTCCCGGTCAGCGCGAGACTGGCGACGATCACCCGGCGCCGGCCCCAGACGTCGCAGACGCGGCCGCCGAGGACGAGGAAGCCACCGATGGTCAGCGAGTAGAGGGTCACCACCCACTGCAGCTGCGCGGGCGGTACTCCGAACTCCGCGCCGATGTCCGGCAGCGCCGTGGCGACGGCGAGACTGTCGAACAGCACCAGGAACATAGCGCCGGCCAGCACCAGAGCGGTAGGCCAGCCATGCCTCACCGGCCGCGCCGCGGGCGCCGTCGTCTGCGATTCCATCAGTCCTCCGTGCTCGCCGTATGACCGTCCTCGCCCTCGTCCCCGGCTCGGCTATCCGGCTGATTGCGCCTGTCCAGCGGGCGCCGGCAGGTCGTATCCGTACTGCCGGGCCACCGCACCGAGCTCGGGATCGGAGAAGTACCCGGCCAGGCCCGGTGTCATCCAGGATGTCCAGCCCGACACCGCGCCCTTGCGGATCATCCGCGGTTGCCGCTCCCCTGCGGCGTCCTGCGCCACCACGGCGTCCTCGTGCGCCCGCATCCGCTCGAAACTGCTGGCCTCCGCGGCGGCGCGGAGGGTGTCCGCGGTGACGTCCACCGCAAGCTCGCGCAGCGCCGGCTCGAGTACCTCCACCGGGCGCTGCTTGAGGTCCTCGAAACGCAGTACCGTGGCATGCTCGTACCCCTGGGCCTGTTCTTCCCAGGCCTGGTAGAAGGCCGACCAGTCCTCGACCGGGTTGGACGAGAAGTCACCGGGACCGCGCAGCCAGTCCTCGAACTCGTCGGGCACCTTGTCCCACTCCTCCTCGCCGAAGGAGCGGCGCCACTGGTGCAGCGAGTAGAGGGCGTCGCGCGGATCCCGCACGATGATCCAGACTCCGCCCACCGGGAGCCCGTCGAAGATCTCCGGGGGGTGGTGCGACTTGACGAAACGCGGCCACGGGCGGATCGCCCCAGGACCTCCGGCCTCGCTGTCCTTGTCGTGCAGCGAGGCGAGCCGGTCCCGGTAGGCCGCATGCGTTCGCACGCCGACGGCCGTGCCGTCCGCCTGCAACCGCTCGGTGTAGGCGTCGACGTAGTTGAGTCCCGCTTCGAAGAGGATGTTGCCGATCAGCGACTGGCCAGCCCCACCGCAGCTGGCCACGACGATGTCCCGTGGACCGAGCTGCTTGAGGTTGTCTGCGTACAGCTCGCTGAGCCGTGCGCGGGCCAGGGTCGAATCCGGCCGGTGTGCCATGAAGGTGTTCCTTTCTCTTGGTGATGGATCTTTGCGGACGGACGTCGTACGCACCGGCTCAGCCGGGCGGACGACCCCGGCTGAGGCATCATCGGGTCCAGTCGGGGGCGAACTCGGGATCGCTCAACCGCACTGAGCGCCGCTGGGCCAACTCACCGATCGCCTTCATGTCGTCGTCAGCGAGCACGAAGTCGAATACCTTGAGGTTCGCGACCAGATGGGGTACTGCGGTCGAACGGGGAATCGCTGCGACACGCGGCTGCTGTACCAGCCAGCGGAGGGCGATCTGCGCCGGGCTGCGGCCGTACCGATCGGCCAGCGACCGCATCAGCGGCGCACGAGCAACGGCGCCCTGCGCGAGCGGCGAGTACGCCGTCAGGCAAAGGTCCAGCTCGTTCGCCCTGTCGAGTAGTTCCTCCTGGGCGAGCAACGGGTGGTACTCGACCTGATCGCAGAAGACCGGGGCGTGCCGGGCAGCCTCCAGCAGCAGCCCGGAGGGGAAGTTGCTGACGCCCACCTGACGGGCCTTGCCGGCCTCCCGCACCCGGCGCAGGGCGGTCATCGTCTCGGCCAGCGGCACGTGCGGCGCGGGCCAGTGCAGCAGGAGGAGGTCGACGTATTCGGTGCCCAGCCGCCGTAGGCTGGCGTCAGCGGAGGCGTACACCCGGTCGGCCGCCGCATCCGTCCACCACACCTTGGTGGTGATGAACAGCTCGTCGCGAGGGACGCCACTGGCCCGCACGGCGCGGCCCACCTCGCCCTCGTTGCCGTAGAACGCCGCCGTGTCCAGATGGCGGTAACCCAGGGACAGGGCCGCCGAGACGGTGGCGAAGCAGGCGTCACCGCGTAGTTCGCCGGTACCCAGGCCGAGACGGGGAATCCGCTCGTCCCCGCGAACGGTAACGTCCATGAGATCCTCCTCCCCTCGCACGGAGGCTCAGTCCCGGCGGCGGACGGCCCAGGCCTTCGTCAGGTAGGTGACGTCGACCGTGTCGCGGTCGGCCAGCCGCTGCTCGGCGTAGCGCAGGAACGCGGCGAACTTCTCCTCACCGAGCTGTGCGCGCACGTCGTTGACGGCTCGCCACGCCCCGAGGTGCTGCTCCACCGGCTGCACATCGACATGCCGGCCTTCGAGGTAGAGGATGTCGTCGAAGCCGGGATGCCCGGCCAGGCGCTCGGTCAGCGTCTCGGTGAAGCTGCCCTTGCCGAAGGCGGTCTTGCGCATCCCCGGCTCCAGGCGCGTCAGCTCCTCCTCGATGTCGGCGAGCAGCGGGTTGGCGTCCAGCTTCCGGGTGTTCCACAGCGCCACGAACCATCCGCCCGGGCGCAGCACCCGGCGGAACTCCTCGGTGCCCTTGTCGAAGTCGACCCAGTGGAAGGAGGAGGCCATCGTCACCAGGTCCGCTGACCCGCTGTCCAGGCCGGTCGCCTCGCCGCTGCCGACCCGCCAGGTGATGCCGGTGCCCTCCGAGTCTCGCTGGCCCACCCCGCGCATGTCGTCGTTGGGCTCCACCGCGATGACCGAGCGGAATGCGGCCTCGGCGAGCATCCTGCTCCAGATGCCGGTACCCGCGCCGACGTCCACGGCGTCCAGTTCCCCCGGGTCACGGCCGAGAAGGCCGAGGATCGCCGCGCGGACGGCGGGAGAATACCCGGATCGGTAGGCCGAGTAGTTCTCAGCCAGGCCGGTGAAGTCACCGAGCCGCATCGTCTGTGTGTCGGTCATGGTTGTCGTCCTCTCTGTCGGCCGGCGCGTCACCAGCGCCGGTCAGTCGGATGATTCAGCGGATGGTCTGCGGTAGGGCCGGCCCTCCGCCGGCCTCGGTCAGAAGCCCGCCGATGACAGGGCTCAGCGCTTCGGCGACCAGCGCATTGCCGCGCCGGCTGCAGTGAGGTCCGAGCCGGCCGTGTACGAACAGGCCGTCTCGATCCGGATCCCGGCGGAATCGCTCGGTGAGGTCCACCACCCGCAACGTCGGCGACACCTCGGCAAGGAACCCATGGTGCGCGCTGCCGCCGTCGCGCCTCTCCAGGTCGGCCAGTTGCGGTATGACGAGCAAGACCGGGTGCTTGCCCGCGGCACGGCACACGGCCGCGAAACGCTCCACCAGGGCCCGCATCAGTCCTCGCGCGTCCGGGTCGGCGTACAGCCGTGCCGTCCAGCGGGCGTTGTCGCGCAGGACCACGCGGAACGCCGCGCGGATCGCGGGCTCACGGCCGCCGTCGCCGCGGATCAGCCCACCGGCGAGGTGGGCCAGCACGGGAAGGTGGCGGCGCGCCCGGCGCACGAGCTTGGGCAGGTACGGGAATCGCAAGATGTCGGGGCGGAACTTGCCGGCGTGGAAGGGGTCCAGACGGGTGATCTCCGTCAGCCGCTCCTGGTAGGTCAGGTACTCCTCCGGGCGCCGGACCGCGCTCGGATGCAGCCGCAGCCCCTCCGGGCCGAGCGTGAACCGCGGCTTGAAAGCCAGCACATTGCCGTACTCGAAGTAGTGCTTCCAGTAGGAGTGCACCCGCGCGACGGTCTCCGGGACCACCCCCATGACGATCACCTGGGCCTCGAGATCCGGCAGCTCCCGCTCCAGGCGCAGCAGAGCCTGGTCCAAACCGTAGTTACCCACCCCGTAGTTGACCGCGTTGACACCCAGCAGCCGGGACAGCTGATGGGGCCAGGTCTCGTCGTCCCCGACCAGCCGGCAGAAGGTGAATGAGTCACCGAAGCAGGCGACCGTTGCCGGCTCCGACTCGAAACCGGGATTGCGCCGGCGGGCACGCTCGTCCATGGCATAGCCGACACGGCCGCTGTCGGTGGTCTCCGTACCCTGCTCTCCAGGGCGCCGGCACCAGCCGAGCTCCGGGTCGAACGAGCGGGCGACGTGCCGTTGCACCAGCGCGGCCGGTATCGCCGGGGTTTCGTCCCCGGGCATGAGCAGCCAGGGGAAGCCGGGCTTGAGCCGCCGCACGAGCCGGGCGGCGCCGTACTCCACTGCCACGTAGCCGCCGAGCACGGCGATCAGATGCCGGGCCCTCATCGCGCCACCGGGACGGGCAGGGCTGCGACGATCCGCTCGACCAGGTCGTCCGGTGTCCCGTCGCGTCCCGAACTGTCCAGCACCAGGTCGGGGGCGGCGGGTTCGGGGAAGGGGATGTCGACGCCGACCACGTCGCTGGTCTCGCCGTCGATTGCGGAGCGGTACAGACCTTTGGTGTCGCGGGCGACGACGACCTCCATCGGCACGTCCAGGAACACCTCGAAGTAGTGGGAGAGATGCCGCCGGTTCCACTGCTGCCAGTGCGGGAAGATGGACAGGACCGCGGCGACCACGTGGATGTTCTGCCGGTCGAGCATCAGGCACAGCTTGCTCAGCCGCTCGGCGTTGACCTCCCGGCCGGCGACGTCGTGGCTCACGCCGCCCCAGACCTCGCGCAGCAGGTCGCCGTCGAGGTAGACGAGGTTCGGCAGATCTGCCCGCAACCGGGCGGCGAGGCGGGTGCCGATGGTGGTCTTGCCCGCCCCGGAGAGACCTATCAGCCAGATGACCATGTATGTGTCTCCCGTTCTTGGTGGAAAACGAGCCGGCCCTGCGCGACCAGGTCCTCGCAGACCGCCAGGTCCGTCGTGCTGTCGACCTCGCCCCAGGCGCCCTGGCAAGGCACCGTCTCGATCCGGTGTCCGGCCTTCAGGAGCCGTTGCAGCAGACTTGTCATGTCCAGCGCGTCGACCTCTGCCGGCGGCATCGCGTCCAACACGGCTCGTACGCCGGTCCAGGCGGACGGAGTGAACCGCAGCAGTCCCATGTACTGGCCCTGAACCTCCGCCACGGTCGCGGGGCGCGCACCGATCTGTTCCAGCGCACCGTCCGGTGCGAGCCGGAACGTCTCGGCGTCCACCCGCGGATCGGCGAAGCGCCGGTGCCACAGCTGCGCCCAGGCGGGGTCGTAGGCGATGGCCAGTCCACCGGGGGCGCTGACGAGGCGCCGGACCGTCTCGGCGGTGTAGACGATGTCGGCGTACGAGACGACACACGGCGTGGTGGCCACCCAGTGCTCGGCAGCGAGCAGCGAGCGGACCATGTTGGTCTGCGCCCACCGCGGCGCGGGGATGACCGTCAGGCCCCGGTCGTTCAGCATCTCGGACCGGTATCCGGCGACGACAGCCAACTCCGCGATGCCGCCGGCGGTGAGCGCGGCCCGCTGCCAGGCGAGCAGTGGCCGGCCGGCCAGCGGAACCAGGCACTTCGGACGCTCCTCGGTGAGACCTCCGAGGCGGCTGCCGCGCCCGGCGGCCAGAATGACTCCCCTCATGGCTCTGCTCCGAAGTGGGCCCGCAAGATGCGGCGGTCCTCGCCGGCCAGCTCGATCGGAAGCCGCTCGGGATGCCACATGAGGCCGAGTACCGGCTCGGTCTCATGGCGGATGGCCTTGATGACGCCACCCGGCCCGGTCGCCCATGCCCGTAGCGGTGATTGGATCTCGGTGGCGCCCCAGTTGTGGTAGCTGTTGACGACCCGGCTGCCCCCGTCGATCCAGACCGGCTGCCGCTCGGTGACGTGGCCGGTGACCCGGTGCAGCGAGGCGCCGAAGCGGCGCAGCAGCATCTGCATCCCCCGGCAGACGCCCACGACCGGCAGGCCGCTTTCGTGCGCCACGTCGAGCAGGGCGCTCTCGGTGCGATCCCGGTCAGGGGCCTCACCACCGAGCTCCGCCAAGTCGTTGCCGCCGGTGAGCAACAGGCCGTCGACCGACGCGACACGCACCAGCCGCACGGCGCTGTCGACATCGTTGGGAACAGGCAGACCGGTCAGCCCGCAGGAACGGAGGAACGGCCACCACCGCTGATCGAGCGCGTCGCTGCGCACCCCGTGCGCCGGGTCGACGACCACACGCTGTGTGACCGCGACACACGTCATCGCAGCACCTCCACCCGGTGGTTGAGGCAATCGATCTTCAGGTAGTCGGCGGCGGCCCAGCGGTTGTACAGAACCTCACCCGCCCCGATGACGGCTGGAATGCCGAACTGGTGCGCGCGGATCGCCATGTGGGAGTTGGCGCCCCCGTAGCGGGTGACGAAACCGGCCACGCCCTCGGAAAAGATCCAGTCGTAGCCGGGGTCGCCGCTGGGCAGCATGAGAATCTTGCCCTGCAGGTCGGCCGGGTGCGCCGTGACCAGTTCCACGCGCCCGGTGGCGGACTCCTGGGTCACGTAGTTCGGCTCAGTGGCGGGCAGGTGGAACGATTTCACGTCCGCCGGGTCAGTGATCAGCGGCGGCAGCACGAGCCGGCGGGTGAGCTCGTAGCGCTGCCGTCCCTCGACGGCGCACCGGCGCAGCACCCGCGCGGGGTTCTCGGCACCGCGATACAGCCCGTCGATGCACTCCACGTCGACGTACGACATCTCCTCGGTGTCCATCCCCACGCTCTTGCCGAGCTGGGTGAAGAGCGCCAGCGCCTCACTCAGGTGGCGGGTGAACTCGAACTTCGAGTTCTCCCTCAGCTCGATGCTGGTAATGAAGAAGTTGAGCAGGCCGTACGCGTCCTGCTCCAGGCGATGTTGCCGGAGCAGGTCGTCGATCTGGCGCATGGTCTTCGGCGGCAACCGGAACGGCTCCGGCGCCTGCACGTTGACCCGGGCGTTCGGCCAGTCGAAATATCCGTCCGGCTCCTCGTCGTAGCGGGGGGAGCGGATGTCGTAGGTCCCAGGACGCAGGAAGCCGTACCGGCGCAGGAATTCGGCGCGTGTCAGCGTGGTGCGGTCGCGCAGCATCCGGTTGGTCACCGTGTCGAGGGAGGCCATCAACCGGGCCACGTCCTCCTCGGTCAGCACGTCGATCTCGACCAGCGAGCCCAGGATCTCGGTGGCGATGAAGCCCAGTCGGGCGAAGCCGGCGAACGCCAGGGTGCCGAAGCGACGACAGTCCTCGAGCAGCCAGTAGATCTGAGTGGGTAGGTCCAGATCGGATTGGCGCACCTCGCCCAGTTTGGCGCGCAGCGAGGTGATGCTCGCGAGGTCCTCGCGGCGGGCCGGATGCTCGGGGTCCATGAGCCGGTTGGTCAGGGTGCGCAGCGAACTGACGATGTCGTCGCGTTCCTGAACGCTGAACAGGTGCTCGACCTGATTGGCGAGCCGCTCCTGCAGGGTGAAGGAGTAGCACGAGAACACCACGTCGAACTCGACCTTGTCGTGCAGCTCCGGGTTCGCGACGAGCCGGTCGATGTAGTGGTCGACCAGTCGCTCGGCGAGGTCGTCGTCGATGGATGCGGGAACGAGTGAGTTGCAGCTCTCCCGGACCCCGACGTACGGCAAACCGAAGAAGTCCACCATCAGGGGGAAGCCTCGTACGTCTCGATAGCCGTACCGGGCTCGCTGATCGGCCCAGAGGCCGTCGGTGATGAGGCGGCGGTACAGCGACAGGGCGAGTGGCCGGGGCCGGGTGCCCACGATCTCCGCGGGGTTCCAGTCCGGCATGACGCCGAAGACCGTGCGCCGACCGCACAGGTGCGGATGCGGCTGACCCGCCGTCCGGAGCTTGGACGCGATGGCGCTCAGCGCCTGTTCGTGCTCGTCGTTGTCGAGAAGCGTCTCCACCACCATCGGGCGGACCTGGAGCAGGTACAGCTCACCGGTGACGTCGAACGCGAACTCGATGTCGAGGTTGTTGCGTTCGAGCAATTCCTCCAGCTCACGTGAGAGCTCCATGAGCTGCTGGATCCGGGCGTCGCCCCGGCCGGTGCCGCTGGTCTTCCAGGCGTAAAGAGTGCGCAGTCGGGCACGCGCTCCACTGGTCACCGCCGCCGAGTCCCCGTTCTCCTCGTAGTTGATGACGAGGTACGGCGCGCCGGTGTTGGGATCACAGGTGAAGACGACGCCGGTCATGGTGGCGTCACGCACCATCGGTTGCACCAGCACGAGCTGTTCACCGAGATCGTCGAGCACGGGCTCCTCGATCCGACGCTGGTACGAGTCGATGACCGCGTCGACCGCCTCGCGCAACTCCTGCCGGCCGGCGACACCCGCCACGGACAGATAGCTGCCCGGCATCAGCGTGCCCGGGTCGTCCTCCTGCCGGGTGCTGCTCCGCACGATCAGCGGCTCGTTGCCCCACGGCCTGCTCAGCACGTCGTCCAGAACTTTCTCCGGGACAGTCCGCCATTCCGTGACGGAAAAGTACCGGAGGGGCAGCACGCGTGCCCTGCGAACGAGCGGGGCCAGCTGTTCCAGCGTCTCGGCCTTGGAGCCGAAAAGAGCGGTCGGCGTGCCGCGCTGCATCGCATGCCCGGCAGACGGGGAGTGACTCACCGCAGAGGTCAGGGCAGGATGATGTGATGCCATGATGCTCCTTTGCTTCCGGACGTCCGGCGGAAATCCCGTCTAGTGGTTGAGATGCGTGCGACGGCAACGCGACTGCGGCAGTCTCGGCGCTGTCCCGGGCCACCGTCCGCCTATTGGGAGATGCGCCCAGCTGCGGAAATCGTGCGCTGTCTGCGCGTCGCGGGCGATTGGCGGACACGTCAGCAGTTCAATTTCTGCAGCCCTCGTCTCGTCAACTCGGTGAACTCTTGCTGAAGCGTTTGCTACCCGCTCGATCGTCGGCCTAACACCGTCACGTTTTCGTCATCTGAAGTCGGCCCACTGTGGACACCGCACTATTTTGAGCGACCTCATTGACAACTATGGGTCTCAATGGCTATTGCGGCACCTCGACATGGCATTCAAGATCGAATTTGTCGACCAGGTACTACAGCTGCGGATCTTTTGGACCGGCATGACCTCTTGGTACGGCAGCCGCCGTTCGTGATCATGGTTGGAGTTCGAGGTTGAGGCGTCGGGTGTAGTGGGGTCGTCGGGCGCGGGCTTGATGGCGGCGTCACCGGTCTGACCAGCGCAGATGGTGGGCGAGATCGCGGATCGGTATGAGGACGAGGCGCGGGGCGTCGTCGACGGTTCGCAGGTACGCGCCGCGCGCCGGCTTCTTGGCACGCTCGAAGCGTGGGATTCGCGGTGGACGGAGCGGTTGGGGGAGTTGTGGTGTTCGGGGCCGACGTGGACCGAGGACCAGCTGCCGTTGCCGAAGTCCTGGCTGAGCGCGGCGTACCCGCGACGCGACCGGTCCGGCTGGCTGAGGACGCGGCGGAGCGGGTGCGGAAGCTGATGGAGCGGCCCCGGCAGGGAGCCGAGCAGGCGCTGCGGACGATCGTCGCGGCCGGGCACGCCGCCGAGGTGCGCGCCGCAGCCGATCGGTGCGGCCCACCGGCCCGTACCGCGATCGAATAACTTCTCGCGGTCGAGCCGACGGAGCTGCTTGCCGTCCTTGCCTAATGGTGTGCTGGTAGATCCTCGGGTTCGTGCGCGACACTAGCCTCGTGGACAACGGCTGAAGGTGCTGTTGTCACGGCTTCTGCACCTGCGTTCGAGCGCGGCGGCGTTGGCGGCGGCCGACTGCGAAGGCGGAGGCCAGCCAGGTGTCGAGCCGTCGACGTGCTGAACCAGGCAACCCGTACCACCGACACCGACCTCATCATCCGTGCCGCTCGCATCGCCGAAAACGTCGCCCGTCACCTCAACGCCACCGGGTGGTACGCCGTAGCCCTCGACGACTTCAGCGCCCTGCGGTCGATCCGAGAACGGGAGCAGGGCGCACACCATCGCGACACCCTCACCACCCGGTACCGCCTGGCATACACAACCGGATTCGCCGGCGATCCGGCGGCCGCCCGCGATCGGTTCGCCGCGCTACTGTCCGTCCAGGAACGGGCGCTGGGCGCCGACCATCCGGACACCCTCGACACCCGCGACCAGTTGGCCCGCTGGACCGGAGAGACTGGCGACATCCTGGCGGCCCGTGACCAGTACGCGGCACTGCTGCCCGTCCAGAAGCGCATCCTCGGCCCAGACCATCCGGCCACCCTCGCGTCGTGGCAGGGGCTCGCCCAATGGACTGGCTTGGCCGGCGACTCAGCCGCTGCCCGCGATCAGTTCGCCGCGCTGCTACCGGTTCGCGAACGGGTGCTGGCACCGACCATCCCGACACCACCGACACCCGTCGCAAACTAGTCGAGCCTCTGGACGTAACCACTAGGCCTCCCCCTCGATGGTTTCAGCTCAGGCGAGGGGATGAGGCTCGTAGGTCAGGGCCGCCAGAGCGGCAGCAACCTCCCGAAGGCTCGCGCGGGCATACGTAGTGGTGGTGTCGACCCGGCAGCAGGCCTGGCACGTTCTCGCTTCTTGCTGGGTGGCCTCTTCGGCGGACCCGAAGAGGCCACCACCGCAGCAATGTTTGCGTGAGCTTCAGAGTTGCGCCGAGCTTCAACGGTGGTGGGGCATTGGTTCGTGTTGCCCCTCGGACACGACCCATAGGCCCACGGTGCGCGCTGAGATCGACTGCAGCGCGCACCGTTTGCGTTTCCGGTTGGTAGTTCAGCCGGAGTCCGAGTTGCCGGTAGACCTCGGCCTTGTCGGCGGGGTCGGCGTCGCGGAACACGGTGGTGGTGTCGCCGAGCGCGGTCACCAGGGCGGTGATCTCTGCTCGGCTCATCCGGCGCGGGGTGGAACCCGCGATGGCGTGCAGTTCGGCTTCTGCCCGGGTGCGTTCGGCCTGGGTTTGCGCGATCCAGCCAGTGACCACGGCCGGGTCAGCTCCGGCGTCGAGGGCGCCGCGGTAGCGCTCCAGCTTGGCGTCGCACTCGGTGATGATCGCTTGGGCTGCGGCGCCCGTTGTGGGCGGATGGTTGAGGGGTTGGGCGTCGGCCATCGCGGTGATCGTCTGCGCGATGCGGTGGGGCGCGAATGCGGAGGCCAGCCAGCTGTCGAGCGGGTCGGTGAGTGCGTCCTCGCGCAGGTACACGTTGCGGGGGTGGGGGACCTGGTTGGCGAGGGCGTACTCCTGGGGGAAGCGGCAGCGGTAGTAGGCGTCGCCGTGGTTGTACTGGCCCTGCATGCGCCGGTCGCAGGCGGCGCAGTAGATGAGGCCCCGGAAGACGTAGGGGTTGCGGGTGCGCTGCCGGACGTGTTGTCCGCCAGTTCCCCGGCCCCGCCGCTGCAGGATGGCTTTGGCCTGTTCGAAGGTCGCATCGTCGATGAGTGGCTCATGGGTGATCTCCTTGGAGACCACCCACTTGTCGCGGGCGTTCCAGCGCATGACGCCGGTGTGGCCCATCGCCACGTCGTCGACGTCGAGCAGCACCTCGTCGGTGCGTTGCTTGTTCCACACCTGCCGCCCGGTATAGCGGGGGTTGGTGAGGAACAGTTAACACCTGGGCCCAGTCGCGCCAGTCCTCCAGCCCGCACAGCAGCCCGGCGTCACCACCCATCGCCGACAGCGCCGACCACGTCGACGATGCGGCGCTGGAGGAATGCGGCTGTCCCTGCGGAGGCGAGGCGTTCTCTGTTGGCGTTGGCTACGCCATGAACGCCGACCACGAGGTTCGCTGGGTCAGCCTCGGCCTACGCTGCGTCGCCGACGGTACGTTGGCGTCTACACCGACTGGAAGATCGACTACGCCCCCACCGCACACCTACTCGCAAACGCTTGAACACACTCACGTGAACGAATAGGAGCGTCCACTATGCCGGCTGTCAGCGCCGACAAGGCGCGGCGATCGTGAGCGTGCTCGCCGATTGACCGATGTGGCTGCGGGAGCCAGCGCTGGTGCCAGCCAAGGCGCTGGGTCGGCAGCTTACGATCGATGGGCGGTCGCCGGCCCGGTGCGAGCCCGGTTTGGGGGAGCAGGTTGGGAGCAGCGGGGTGCCCTGAACGGCCTTGAACTGCGTCCAACGGCATCGAACTGCACTCAACTGCACCCACCCGTGGCTGCGGCTCCACGTTTCCGCAGGTCAGAGTCGGTGCGGCGTCCTGTTTCACCGCGGAGTGCTCAGCCGTTTCGGGCCTTCAGTCGACCGCGTTCTATGTCGCCTGGCAGGAGAGTATGCGCAGGCCAGGGCGGTAAGGAGCTGCTGGACGGCCGGGGCTTGCAGGTGGGTGCAGATTGGTGCAGGTTGGCGAAGTGGTCACCGCGCCCGAAGTGCTCACCGACACGGCGTAGAGCTGAGGGCCATGACCTGCGGCGATACAAGCGAGTGGTCCGCCGTGACCTCCCAGAGAAGACCGAAGTGGTCAGCGTTGGCTGCTCCCCGCCTGCCCACTGCCGGCCTGTCATCTTGGGCCCGCCGACTCCAATCGCCGGGACGACCATCCATCGACGTGCGGCTCTAGATCTGCCATGGTGGAGTTGGTAGGAATTCCGGCAGTTGGGACTCAAATCCCACCGGCAGCCATCTGACCAGCGCTTCCTGCGCGGTAACCTCTTCGGCGCACCCGAAGGATCAGCATCCGTGACGCGAGCTGGTCACCCGGACGGCGACGCTACGGTTCTTGAGGGTCGGGATGACTGATCCCCGCAGCTGAAGAGCCTCTGACGGGCGGCGTTTTGCGTCCTTGTATGACGGCGGCGATCACGACGGCTGGTAGCACTCCCAGGCACGCCACCGTCATCCAGGCAGCCCAGGCATTTCCGAGCCAGTTCGGTCCTCCGCCAGTCTTGCGGGCGAGGATGACGACCAAGGCGCCAGCCAGGCACATTCCGACCGGAACCAGGGCAACGATGACTGCGGCTTTGCTCGCAGGTCCCGTCGGCCCCGATGCGTCTCGGGCTGTCTCCCGATAAAAGGCGCGGAACTGGGAGGCCGCTGAGGTCGCCTCCACCGTAGGGCGCGTGTGCCGTTGCACGGCGGACGCATATGCCTGCTCTGCAGCCGAGTTCAGGGGGCTGATGGATCCGTCCGCAGGGGAAAACCGGAACAAGGCGACGTTGACCCGATCGGCGTACGCGATGGCATCGCGGGTGAAGCCCGCGTTACACAAGAAGTACACGCGAACCGGCAAACCCGTCGCCGCGCCGACGAGTTCGCGTACCGACCGCACACCTACCGCTGTCCCATACCACTTCACTTGCGCTGCGACGTCCGTGCCGGTCACGTCGATGCCACCATCGGCGCCCGACCGGCTGCGCTGTGCAGTGCCATGCCCCAGCCACTGAAGCCAGCGCACAGCGTTTTCCTCCGCAGCCGCCCACTCGTTGACTGGCTGCGGCGCTGGCGCACCGGGAGGGTGCCTTTTGTCCTCCGGCTGCATCGAACCTCCGGCAACGCGGCTCGGGCGGAGCCGCGACAGTAGCAAACCCCATCCACTAACGGCGTATCTCATTTGGATGATCGTCGCGCTCGGGCATCTGCTTCCGTTCACGAGGCCACGATCCGTACGCGGGTGCCAGATGGGCTGTCGGCGATGGCGGCGCCGTTGACCCCGCCCGCGCCGGTTCGTCGGCAAGGTGGCGGTCGGCGGCGGGTAGACGACCGGGCGGTGCTGGCCGGGATCTGACCTCAAATCCGTGGCTCATTCAGGGTGGTGAGGGCTTCGCGAACGTCATCGTGGTCTCGCAGGCGCTATGAACCACGACCCGGTTTTTGGAAAACTCGAACTCCACCACGTCGTGCTTCAACTCGCAGACGATCCCGAACAAGAATCGTCACGTTCACAGCCACCGACCAGGACCAGGACCGAGTCGCCGAACTTCTGGGATAAGGGCAGACCTTGCCCACTACACCAAACCTCGGTTACACCTGCGAATTCAACACCATCACCCCGCACAAGGGCTAATTCAGCGTCAACCCCCGCCGGACTTCGAGAGTGGATCATTTTGGGCGCGTACTGGGTGGCCGTCCGGGGTCAGGCCAAAGCGCAGGATGGTTTCGCGTTGCGTATCGTCGAGGCCGGCGACCGGCCAGTCTCGCAACGCCCGGAGGGCAAAGCCGTCGCCGCACACCACCGCTCGTAGCAGCTCGCCAGGGTCTTCTTCGCGGGCGAGCATTGCCGCCCAGTGCCGAGCACCCCGCCTGCTGAAGGTCGCCAACTCTCGCAGGGCCCGTCGATCGTCGCGCCGTTCGTAGAGCATGGCCAGCCGCCGCCGGACGTAGGTGTCGTTGGAGTTGATGGCGTGGTCCAACAGTTTCTCGAGGTCGTCGGCTTCTAGTAGGGCATCAGCGCGGTTTCGGGACGGGCTGGTGGAGTTGACCTTCATCAGAATCGGGGTTGGCGGCGACGGAGGTGTTGGGGGAGGCGGTAGAACCCTGGGCGGTTGGCGTGGGGGCACAGGGAGCCGGGACTCAGCCTGCATCGCTCGCTGTGCGAAAGCCGACGCCTGCTGGAGAAGGAGCCGATCGCGGGCCTCTTGCGCCAGGCGGCTGAACTCTTCCCGGCCGAAGTCGGCCTCGGTCAGAGCGGTCCAGACCCCCGCAGGGAGCGGATCGTAGTGCCGCTGGAATCGGGCGTAATCCAGCAGCGGATCGAACAGCCGGTAACCGGCGACGCCGGGCGGAGGCGGTGCCAGCGCCCACACGGCGTCTTCCAGCGGAGTTGTCGCCTTCCGTAACGCCGGCTCGAACCAGTCGTCGGTGCTCGGCGGTCGCGTGAGGTAGCACGCTGAACAACTTTCCAGCAGGTCGCGCGTCAGCGGCCCGCCGCCCGGCACGCCGATGCCGAGCCGGCCCAGATCGATCGCGGCGGTCAGCACGGCACTCGTCTCCCGCTGATGCGCGTTACGCCACAGCCCGAGCGCCCACTGGGCGCCCGCGAGCACCTGCGACGGGCTGAAGCCGATCTGCTGGAGTGCGGCGGCGAGCACCCGGTCAGTGGCGGCGAGACGGGCGGCTTGATCTAGTTCCGCCCCGGTCCAGTCCTCACTGACGTGCACCGGGGCGCCGGCCCTTCTGACGAGTTCCCGGAGTTGCCGGGGCGACTCGGTGTTCGGCTGATGCCACATGGTGACGACAAGAACCCGCCGTCCGACCGCCCCGCGCTGATGGACCGCGGCGAGGGCGACCTCCGCAAGCTGAGGTGCGTCGTCCGTGAGGTCCAGGTTGTCCAGCCACAGGACGAAGTCCCCAGTCGGCTCGTCCCCATCGCTCAGTCGCTGGACCTGACGCCGGTCGCGCAGATCCACAAGGAACCAGTCGCCTAGTTCCCGCGACACGGCCTCCCACACCGAGCGTGACTTGCCGGTGCACGACCGCCCCACCACGAGGACCACGCACGACTCCTGCTGGACCGCCGCGCGCAAGGTGCCCAGCAACGCCTCGTCGTGCTCTCGCGTGACATAGGTAGGAGGCACCTGCGGCTGGCGCCGGCCATGCATCCACAGCGTCAGCGGCGACGCCGACGGCGGCAGGAACGCGGCGGGATGGACGCCCATCTCCACGGCATCGCGGTCGCGAACCTGCGGCCAGGGCGCGGAACCAGCCGTTCGGACGAGCGTGTCCAGTACCCGGCTCCGCGGCCGCCCCGCCTTCTGCGGTCGCTTCGCCGCCCGGGCGGCCTGGAGCAGTCCTCGCCACCATGCCCACGCGCGTTGTGGGCGCTGCGCCCTGCGCTCTGCGATCGGCTGCAGATACCCGATCAAAAATCTAATCGCAGCATCGCTTCGGGGCACCGACATGCCACCAAACCAGTCACTCAGCGTTTTCTCATTGAGCCTGATCCCGTTCTCACTCGCCGCGCTGATCAGCACCTGACGTCCCGCTGGCCGGGCATCGTCATACAGGGCTTGTAGTTCCACGGCGAACTGGACAACTTCCGCGGGCGTATCCCTGACGATCTTCACGCGCCCGGTTCCTGGCTATCAGAACAGACTCCGGACCGGATCCGGACCGGATCGAAACTCTCGCCGCCTGACCTGCGCATACGAGAACCGTAGCGGAGAGATCCCGACCGGAAAACCTCCCGAAGAGGAGAACAGAGGACGCCAGCCGGCCGGCTTGCTCCCTGTTCCTCCGACTACGGGAGACACCCATGCCCAGCATTACCGGCAATACCCCGAGCACCCGCCGTCAGTTGCTGCTCGCCACCGTCAGCGGCCTTGCGGCTGGGACGGCTCGCGCGATCGCGAGCTGGGTCATCGAGCAGATCCTCGGCGGGCACTGACTCGTGCGCGGCGCCGCCCACTCCGGCGGCGCCGCGCCGACTCGGACGCTCGAGAACTCCGGCTCATCTCGGCAGAACGCTTCGATGCTCTCCGCATCGAGGGTCTCAACGAGTTTCACCTCGAACTCCGCGGTCGGTAGGCATGATACGTCGTACAAACTGGCTTGGCTTCTGCGCTGCATCCGGACCTGCCGCTGACAAGGCGCAGTGGTCGTGGGCGTGCTTCCCGATCGACCGATGCGGCTGCGGGAGCCAGCGCTGGTGCCAACCAAGGCGCCGGGCCCGCAGCTCACGAGCGGTCGGCGGTCGGGTGCGAGCCCGGGTTAGGGGAGCAGCTTGGGAGCAGCGGGGTGCCCCGAACGGGCCTTGATCTGAGTCCAACGGCATCGAACGGTGCTCAACTGCACCCACCCCTGCCTGCGGCTTTACGTTTCCACAGGTCAGAGTCGGTGTGGCGTCCTGTTTCACACCAGAGTGCTCTGCGGTTTTGCGACACCATCGGCCACGCTTTATGCCGGCTGGTGGGGGAGTGTGCGCAGGTCAAGGCGGTAAGGAGCCTTTGGTTGGCCTGGCCTTGCAGCTGGGAGCAGATTGGGTGCAGGTTGGCGAAGAGGTCACCGCGACCGAAGTGCTCACCGACGCCGGACAGAGAGGAGGACTCTGACCTGCGGTTTCGCGGCCGGGCGGTGGGCCGTGACCTCCCAGTAGAGGTCGAAGTGGTCAGGTGTTGCTGCTCCCGGGATGGCTGGCGCCGGCCGGCGTCCCGGTTCGCCTAACGCCACGCCTGTATGTCTGTGTAGATCGATGCGAAGCATTGCGGGCGAGCCGGCTGGAATCCGTCACGATTCCGTCATCTGAGACGCCGATCCCACGGGCAGCGCCGTGACCAGGCCTCTCAGGCTGGAGACCTCTTCGGTGAGTCCGAAGTGCTCACCGACGCTGGGCTTAGACGAGTTCCCTGACCTGCTGTGATGCGCTCAAGCGTGCGGTGTGACCTTCCAGTGAGCCCTTTTCATCGTGGGTTTCGGCTGGTCTGGACGATCGTGCTGGCGCGTCGGGGCAGCGGAGCTTGGTCAGGACCTTCCAGCCGTTGAGGGTGGCGACGGCGCGTTCACCGACGGCTCGGATCTTGGCGTGGTGGCGGTCGACGGTCTTCTGCCGTCGGGACCGTCGGGGCCGGTGCGGACGGCGTTTGAACGGCGTGCGAAGGGTGCCGCCGGCGCCTTGGTATGCCTTGTCGGCGAAGGTCATGACGTTCGCGCTGCTCAGCGCGTTGGTCAGGCCGTGGGTGCGGGCGAGGCCCAGATCAGGCGACCCTTGCAGTCCGCGATGACCTGCACGTTCACCCCCTGGCGCTGGTGTTTACCGGAGTAGTACGGCCTCTGGTCGGCGACTCGGTCGATGGGGATCAGGGTGCCGTCGAGAATCGCGTAGGCGAGCCGGCCCACGCGCCGTATGGCCGCGTTCAGTGTCTCGGCGTGTACGGCGGGTAGGTCGATGGCTTCCCGGGCGTACCGCCAGGCCGTGGTGACGCTGACCGCGAAGCCGCAGGCCAGACGGGTGATGGTGTCACCGTTGCGGAGCTGGGCCAGGGCGAGCAGGGCCTGCCGGCCGGCGTCGAGGCGCTACCACCGACCTCGGCGCCGCGCGCATTCGGCGCGGAGGAGGTCGGCCAGGTGGTTCAGGGTGCGGCTGGACAGCGCGACTGCGGACGGGTAAGACAGCACAGCGAGGCTCCCGGTTGGGGCATCGGACTGCTGTCTCACCGGGTGCCCCGTCCTATACCGACACCAACAATCCTCTGCGCCCACCGTGACCAGGCACATCACGATGAAAAGGGCTCAGTGGATGCCGAAGTGGTCAGGGCTCGCTGCTTGCAGCATTGCTCGTGGCCCCCGACGAGTGTGCGTACTGTCCATCCAAGAGCTCGATAAAGACGGTGACCGTCGTCAGTTGGGACCAGGACACCGGTGTCCGCGCCGAGTCGGAGGGCGTGCGGCGCGAGCGAGCGCATGACCACGTTGCCCAGTCCGCGGCTCCGGTGTGCAGGTGCGGTTTCGACCTGGTCGACGATCCCGAATGCGTCGGCGGTCTTGAGCCTGCCGGACGCGGCGACCTGCCCCTCAAGGTCGAGAACGATAGTGGTGACAACATCGCCGGAGATCTGAAGCCGTGCGGTGCACGGCGATGGAGGAGTTGTGTCGGAATCGGCCCGGTAGGTCGTCGTCATGAGGTAGCCGGTGTCGGCCAGCTTCCACTGTGGGGGGAAAGCGGCACCGGCGCCCACATCACGAGGGTGCCCCGCGCTGTGGCTCGGGGCTGACTGATGGCCGTCGGTCTGGTGATCTGCCCACTCCCCGGTCCACATTGCGAGGTCGCGTACCCGGCGCTCGGTTCTCTGCCGACTTAGCCGCCCACTTCGTTGCGTTCTTTGACGCGAAGTCGTCCAGGACCGGGCGGTCAGTCGCGGTCCAGGCGGGAAGCTGCGCTATCCACTCTTCTGCCTGCTCGGCGCTGTGGCCGCTACCGATCAGCCATGGGCGGGCTGTCCGTTGTCCTGCCGGCGGCAGGACTGCCGTGCGTGCCTTGACAGGAAGGCGGAACGGCAGGACAGTCGAGATTCTCATTGACACCTAACTATCTACGGCGAGGTGTGCCATGCGGAAGTCGCTGACTGCTGTGGCCGCCATCGCTGTAGGCATGGTCGCGATGATGGCCGCGATCTCACACGCCAGTGCGGCGAACGCGGCGGCCGGGTGTCGGGTGAACTACGTCGTCACCAGCCAGTGGACCGGTGGCTTCCACGCCGACATCGCGGTCACCAACTTGGGTGATTTAGTCAACGGGTGGACGCTGCGGTTCGCGTTCCCTGCAGTCGACCAGCGGCTCACGCAAACCTGGAGCGCCACCTGGGCCCAGGCGGGCCAGCAGGTCAGCGCGACCAATCTGGGCTGGAACGCGACCCTGGGCACCAATGGCTCCGCGAACATCGGTTTCGTTGGCGCCTGGTCGGGCAGCAACCCCATACCGGCGTCGTTCACGCTTAACGGCGTCACGTGCACCGGCGGCGTCCTGCCCAGCGTGACGCCGACCCGGACGACCACACCGCCGGTCGCTGACTACCCGGCGATCGTCACCTGGCTCAGCCCGACCGCCGGCGCGGTGTACACCACGCCGGGAACCGTCCCGCTGGCGGCGACCGCGACCGTGGGAGGCGGACACAGCATCACCTCGGTGTCGTTCCGGGTGGACGGCGTCACGGTGGCCCGGGGAGTGAGGACGACCGGCGACCGGTACGAGGCGCTGTGGACACCACCGATCGGGGAGCCCGGCACCAGCACCACCTTCGTGCTGTACGTCTCGGCCGGCACCGACCAGTCGCTGCCTGGCGCTGCGCCGCCGCTGCTGGTCACGGTGGTGACGCCGGCGTCCACCGGCACCAACCACCCGCCGGCGGTGGCGTTGAGCACCCCGGCGGGCAGACCTACTTCCTCGAGCCGACGACCGTCACGCTGGTCGCCGACGTCGCCGACGTCGCCGACACCGATCCTGGGGACCTCGTCACCCGGGTGGAGCTTTACCTCGGCGCAACCCGGCTGGCCGTGACGCCGGCCAACAGCGGACAGCGCTACCAGTTCCAGACGGCCCTGTCGGCCGGCACGTCGTCCACCTTCACCGTGCGGGTCCACGATTCCCACGGCGGCCTCGGCATCTCGAACCCGCTGACGTTCACCATCCGTTAGCGCCTCTGCCCTCCGTTAAGGGCTGACCAAGGCCCTTCCACTGGCCGTCGATACGTTTGCGAGTCGGCACGGCGCTCTGGGTCAATTCGACCAGGCCATCGGGGTTGGCGGTGACCGTCGTGGTGGGTGAACCTGCGGCGGTCGCCTCAAACAGCTTGCTGGAGCTTTGGCGTTGCGGGTGAGCTTGCTGGAGTCCGCCGTAGTTCCGTCATTCGAGACACCGATCCCACGGGCAGTGCCGTGACCAGGACCTTCAGGCTGGAGACCTCTTCGGCGAGGCCGAAGATGTCGCGGCGCATCGACGGTTGATCTGGAGTCGACCCTCCGTCACCCCAGAAATTGAGCCTCGGGACTACGCGGCACCACGTAGCCCTGTGCCGGCCTTGCGCCTGTGAGCTGCAATAAAGGACGTGCCCCCACGCCGCCGCATCCAGATCGTCACCGCACGACCGGCACCGGAACCCCGTTCCCAGCGGATCGCCAGCCGGGCCACCACCATCGCCGCGATCGGCGCACTTCTGGTGAGCGGCATCGGCATCATCTTCACCGCCCGGTCGGTCGACGTCGCCGCCGAGTCGGCCGCCGCCAATCGAGAGCAAGTGAATCTACTTCGCCAAGGCCAGATCGCGGATCGCTTCGCGAGGGCTGTGGACCAGCTCGGCTCCGATGAGATCAACGTTCGCTTCGGTGCCATCTACTCGCTGGAGCGCCTAGCGCGCGAGTCCACTGCCGACCGGGACGCCATCCTGCAGGTGCTCACCGGATTCATTCGCGAGAAGACTCGCATGAAGGACACCGCCTGGCCGCCACTCCCGACCTCCCGTCAGGAACCGACAGTCCCACCGCTGGACAGTGACATCCAGATGGCACTGACCGTCCTCGGGCGACGTGACGCGCCAGACGAGACCGGCCACCTCATCAACCTGTCGGAGACGAACCTCCGAGGAGCAGATCTGGTTGGCCTCAACTTCGACAAGGCGGATTTCAGCAGGGCGTCCTTGTTCGGTGCAAAGCTCGGGAAAGGCCACTTCGAGGGCACTGACTTCATCAGCACGGACCTTGCCTGGCTGAGCGCCTCCGAGGCGTACTTCCGTGACGCATTATTCATGGACGCCCGGCTCTACCATAGCCACCTGACCAAGTCAGACCTCACGAGTGCGGCGCTGTGGAAGGCTGACCTCGCCTACTCAACGATGATTGAAGGGCAGTTGACCGAGGCGGACTTCCATGGCGCGAAGCTCTCGAATGTCTTTGTACGCGAAGTTGACTTAAGCACTGCGTTTTTCTGGGGAGCAGACCTCCGCTCTGCCAGATTCGAGGCAAACCTGCACACCGACACCGCTGACTTCACCTGCGCCCTAGTGGCGGGATCAAGGGGCCTTCCGCCCGACGCGGGTCTACCCCCGGCCACCGGCCGCCCCTGTCCTTAGAGGGCCGAGTGACGGAACCGCGCCCCTTGCACGGATGAGGTCCAATCAAGCAATGCCTCCTCCTCGCCGCCGAAGCTACGGCTCGACCAACCGGCCGGCGCCCGAGTCCCGCTGGCAGCGACTCGCGGCCCAAGCGACGGCCGTGGCCGCGGTCGGTGCCCTGGTCGTCAGCACCATGTCGATCTACTACACCGGCCACTCGGTCCGAGCCACGCAGCACCAGGTGACGCTCCAAGAACAGGGCCAGGTAATCGAGCGGTTCGCGAGGGCCGTCGAGCAGCTCGGGTCGGACCAGATCAACGTCCGCCTCGGCGCGCTCTACAGCCTGGAGCGGCTGATGCGCGACTCTCCTGCCGACCTTGTGACCATTGTGCAGATGCTGAGCGGCTTTGTGAGGGAGCGAGCCAAGGTCCAGCCAGCCGACAGATCGGTACTTCCCCGACCCTCGTGTGACGGGACTCCATCATCTTGCCGTCCGTACCGGTGTTTCACGGGTTCGGGCGCCGACGCCCGAAGCGCGCATCCGCCGCCATCGCTCTGCGACGCAGCTTGGGATCGATGCCGGGCACTGCAGCCGCCCCCAAAGCCGCGGCTCGAATCAGCGCTCGGCGCTCTGGCCTCTGCCCGCGCATCGCGTTAGCTTCGCCGAGAAGGTCGGCGACCAGCCCTCCGGCGAGGGCCGGATCCAGATAGGCGATGGCAGCACCGACCATCCCGGAGCGCTCGATCCGTCGAGCCTCCGTTAGCAGGTAAGGAATAGAGAAGTCGGCGGCCAGGACTGCGCCGGCGAGCTGGTCGCGCAGAGCGGGGGCGACGAACCGGAGCCGGGCGCCGTCCGGGCGCAGAATCGAGTGATAGTTGATCACGTCATCGGCGCTGGGTTGACTGCCTGGCGCATTGGCAGCCATGTAGGACGTGAGCAGGTTGCGAGGAAACGGATCACCGTTGAGGGCAGCCCACCGGGCGATCTCCTGGTGGGCGCGACGCACCTCGTCAGGGCTGGGTTGCGGCTCCGGGCAGGAGCGAGCGTCCCGCTCGGCAAGGCGAGCGAGCACTCCGCTCATAAGCCGGGCGAGGTCGTCGGGCAGGCGGTGTCCGCAGGACAGGAACTCCTCGCAGGCGAGTGCGACGATCAGTGGTGTGCACATCAACTCGGCGACACTGGGAAGGGCCGCAACACCCGTGGCGAACTCGGCGGCGCGCCGTTCGACCATAGCGACCTGGTCGTCGGGCACTTCCGCTGCGACCGCGGCGAACCACTGCTGGGCGACCTCACCGGCCTGGCTGGCGGTGAGCGGCTCCAGGTAGACCGTCGTGAAACCATGACCAGCTGGCCAGGCGGGGTCGAAGGTGCCTTCGCGAGCGGCGAGAATGACGATGGAGTCCGCGGCCGAGGCGATCAAGCCGGCGAGCGCGTCATGATGAAACGCGGCGTCGGATGCCTTGCAGAGCAGCGGCTCAAGGCAGTCAACCAGGATCGTGGCTCGTCCGGCTGCGGCGAGCTGCCCCGGCCAGTTGTGCGGGCCTGCGGTCATCGACGGGTTCATGAGTTCGGGCGCCTTGTCGACCGGCGGGACGGCTGGCTGCTCGTGCAGATCGAGCAGGAACGGCACGGTTAGACCCCAGCCCTCGATCACGTCCGGCCGGCTCGCAGGGCACGTCGAGCAGTAGCTTGCGCAGGGTCGTGGTCTTGCCGATTCCTGGCGGACCGGTGAGCAGAATTCGCCGGCGGCGCGCAAGAGCTTGGCGCAGCGGCAGTACCTGGCCGTCGACGCGCGCGTTCAGCTCCACGTAGGCGCGGGGAAGGCTGATCCGGCGGACATTCGCTGTCGCCAAGGGTGATTCGACCAACCGCATCCAGGCCAGCACGAGGCCGGCCCGTGATCGGTAGAACGGCCGGTATTGCTCGTCGCCGACGGCGGCCATGTTCGCGGCCAGGTTGATCGGCCGGTCGAACTCGGCGGTTAGCGTACGCAGCTGTTCGATGAGCACGCTGATCGCGATGCCCTGGGCCGCGTCGGAGTGCCGCAGTACGTCGATGAGTTGCACGCACACCGCCCGCAGAACCTCTTTGTAGGCCGGTGCGGCCTCGCCGAGATCGTCCGGCCGCCCCGGATCTTCGGCCCGATAGAACTTGTAGAGAGCCTCCGCGGAAAGCCGGCTCTTCTCGATCGCTGTCTTGCCGATCGGCACCCTCTCCAGGGTGATGCCGACGGCGGTGACCGCACCGGCCAGGTCACTGTCCGGGATCGTCGAGTATTCGTGCGGCTGCAACGCGCTGGTCGTGATGTTGTCGGCGATCTCCTCGAGCTGACGATTCAGCTTCCGCCCGGGCGGGTCGGACTGCTGGAAGAGCTTGAGGACCTCGCCGGTGGTCTCGCCGACGAGCGTGCCGAGCGGTCCGAAATAGGCGAAGAGTGTCTTGGCGACGATCCCGATGACCGTCAGCACGGCCTCGTCGGTGGCGGGTCGCCGCATCGGCACAAGCGAAGTCCTATCAGGAGTGAGACGGCCAGGGTACGAACCGTCGCGAGCGGTCACAAGCACCCGAATGGGTCACGTCCTCGGACCTGTCGGCTCGTCCGGAGGAGTCATTGCTCCGTGTTGCCTGTCTCCCGAATGGGGACGAGCGCCAGCCCTGTGTCTCTAGAAGATCCGGGGCGGTTCAAGAGGGCTGATCCCGGTGATCGAGCAGCTGAGTGACGTCCGCACTCCGACGACGTGGTGGCGGGGCGGTCGCTGCGGCCGGCGATGGGCGGACCGTGCTCTCCGCCAGCCGCAAGGCGGTCGCCGACCCGGGTGGCTGGCGGGCGGCGGACATCCGTTCCGAAACTAGGGCGCCCAGGCGTACCTCGACTGGGTCGGGCAGGGCCACCAGTGTCGGAGCCAGCAGCATGGCCACCCCCAGGAGGCTATGACGGGATGGGTACAGCGACAGGCTCATCCTGCCCGTCCCAGGCGAGCAGCATCTCGGCCGGCACAGCTCCGCCGTACGCGCGAATGACGGTGAACTCGACCTCACCTCCCGACAGGACCCGGGGAACTTCCTCCGGAGAGCGGATGAACCCTTCGGCGGGTCCGCCGGTCTTGACCCAGCGAACTCCGGTTGCCGACTTGGTGCCGATGTTCCTCAGCAAACAGCGGCTCTTGCCCGCTCGTTGGGTAACCCAGGCGACGTCTGGCGGTGGCGGTGGCAGTGCTGCCTCGGCGGCCGATGCCTGTCGCTCTGCGGCATCCGCAGACCGCTCCGCGGCAACCGCCGACTTGTCGGCGGAGTGGGCGGATGTTCGGGCGTACCTCACGCTCCAGCCAGAGACGAGCAGAGCGAGGGCCGCGATGATAATCGTGATGATGTCTGCAACATCCATGACGGCGAACGTAGCGGGTCGCTCGCTCTAGCGTCTTGCTCCCAGCAGCACGACCGGACGGCGAGGCGGATGAGCTCGACTACGGCTCGGTCCCGCGCTGCGAAGCGATACGCAGGCGGCGTTGTAGGACGAGGCGTCGCATCTGCTCCGCCAGCTCGGGCGGCGCATCGGAGACTGGCACGGAGGCGGCCGGTGGGCGGTCCCCCACCAGGCTTGGCCCAGTCGAGTTTCCTGCCGCGCTCCGGCGAGGAGACGCAGGTACGCCAGCCAGCCCCATCACGATGCTGTGCGCCATCGGCGGCCTGATGCGTTCCCACGACCACGCTGAAGCGGGCCGAACCCGTCGATCTGGGCGGCCTGCTCGCGCTGGCGGGCCTTCATCGCTTCGTAGAAGGCATGGTCATCACCCGTGATCTGCTCGTAAGCCTCGCTGGCCACGTACTTCACCGACTCGGCGAAGAGCGCGCCGTACTCGTCCTCGGCCGCGGCTCGTCGGAGCGTTCCGCGACCGCGCGGACCCTGACCGAGCTGCTGAACGAGGTTCGCGCGCTGCGCGCATGACGAACGACCGAGGCCGGAGCGGGAATCCGCTCCGGCCTCGGCAAGACAACCCGCTGCTCTACCACTGAGCTACAGCCCCATGTTGTGGAGCTGACGGGATTCGAACCCGCGCGCGACCGGGATGATCAGGAGCACCTCTCGGTGCTGATACCAGTATAGCAGGAATGTCCGAATCGCTGGATCGGCCGAGGGGTGAGCGACCAATCTCGGGAAGGACCGACATGGCCACCAGGCGCACCAGCACGGCAAAGCCGAGCACCGGCGCCCGCCGGTCAGCCGCTGGGGCGGACCTGTGGGTGGAGGGTGATGACAAGGGCGACTTCATTCGGCTCGGTGAGCGCGCCCTGAGGGTGCGTACCGATGACGACGAGGTGGACCTGGCCTACTACTTTGTCGATGACGATGCGGCCGCTGCCTCACCTGATCGGCTCGTGTTCCTCCTGCACGACACGTGGCCGCTGCCCGCCGACGCGGGCGGGTCGGAGACCGTCTTCAGCCACAGCGTTCCGGTCCGTACCGTCCGGCTGGCCCCGCCCGGCACGGACTGCACCTTCTCGGTCCGCCTGTGCTGGCAGTCGCCTGACCTATACCGGAACCTGGATTTGATCGGTGCCGTCCAGCTCATCGGCGAGGACGCGTTTATGGACGCGCTGACCACCGCCGCGCAGATCGCCGACCGCACCTCACGCGCCGAGAAGCTCGAGGTGCTGCGCAACGCGGTCGTCAACTCCGTGATGCCCGACGCGCCCGATGTCGACACTCAGCAGCTCTTCTTCGACATGATCGACCGGTTCACCCCGACCCACGTACGAATGCTGCAGCTGCTGTCCGACCCGCCTGGCTGGTTCGACCGCCACGGCACACCTCGGCCGAACAGTTCCATGGGTCCGAAGGCAGGCATCATCGAGGCTGGCATGCCGGAACTTGCCGGCCGTCGCGATCTGATCGACCGGTACGCCGGTGCACTCACCACCGCTGGCCTGATCAACCAGTCGCTCACCGGGATGATGACGGAGAACGGACTGTGGGCTCCGGCGACGACTCCACTCGGGGTCGAGTTCCTGGCCTTCATCGCGGACCCTGAGAGCAAGGTCGACTAATCCTCGGGCCGCTGTGGGCCGGCTGCGGGATCGTCGCGCGCGGGCTATGGCCACTACTGCTGAAAGATCGTGATCGGGCACGCCGCGCCGGGCCCGTGCAGGCGAGAGCATGGAGGAGACGTAGGTGACGGGTACGGCCTCGGACAAAGGGACGGCGGAGGCGTCGATCGACCCATCGTGGTGGGCTCCCGCGGTGGTAGATGAGAACGGCCTCTCACGCGGGAATGAATGCCCCGAGGTGCTTTCGCTCGACCTCGCCCGCCTGAGGGCTGAAGCTCAGGTAGATGCAGGAGAGGACAGCCTCAGGACGCGCGTGCTGGACGTGTTGGCGAAGGTGGCGTCCCCCATGCTGGTTCCCGACAACTGGGCGGAGCCGTACGCGCCCGCCGTGGAGATCGGGAATCGTCGATCGTTTGTCCCGGACGACTTGAGCAAACCGGAGCTCGAGTTGCTGACCCGCCTTGTGCCCCTCATCGAGGAGCCGGCCCTGAGGGCTAGGGTCGCTGACATCGCGTGGTCCTACGGCAACCGGGGCAACATGGACCTGCTGTCCGCTGCGGTAGATGCGTACCGCTCGGTGCCGCTTGAGCGCGACGCCTGGCTTGACGCGGGTCGTGACGGCTGGCGACGGGCGCTTGAGTTGTCGCTACGTCGGGGCAAGGCCGGCCGCCAAACTGTCATGGAGATGACGACGGAGCTGGCCGAGTTTCTGCTTGCCAAGGATGGCTCTGCGGGTTTCATGCTGACCGAGATTTCGGACCTGCTGCGCAAGGTCAGGTCCGTTGATCAGGCACCTCGGGATCTAGCCGACCACTTCGTGTCCCTTGCCGCTACTGTCGCTGGGAACCATCGCCTCAGGCGCGCGTACGAGCGCCACGCCTGTACCTGGTTCTCGCGGGCGGGCGAAACAGACCTTGCCAATGAGTGCATCGAGCGCGTCGCCCAGGCGTACATCGACGAGGCGGACGAGCGACTCGCGCAGGATAGGGGCGCGCTCATTGTCGGCACGTTTATCGAGAAGGCCATTGCGACCATACGTGGTCTTCCCCGGAGGTACCGCTCCGCGCGCGGTCTCGACGGCCAACTCCAGCAGCTGCGGGACCGGCTCGCTGACATCCGAGAGCTCTCGCTAGAGGAGATGATGCTCATCCAGTCAGACCCGATCGACATCACTCGCCATGTTGAGGATGCGCGCAAGGCGGTGTCCGGGAAGGAGCGACTCGAAGCACTCGTCAGTCTCGCAGGACTCGTGCCGCTGATCGACGCCACAAAGGCGATGGCCGACGAACGAGAGCGCATGCAAGGGAGCCTGTCGGGTCTGCTCGGAACCTCGACGTTCAGCACGGATGCACGCAAGGTCGCTGCTCGGGCGGGACTCGGTGTGGGCGAGCCGCCCGACGAGGCAGTCTTCGCCGAGGTGGTCCGGTCGTTCACGTGGAGGATCGACCTCCACGTCAAGGCACTCATCTACCCTGCCCTCGAGGTGCTGATGCTCGAACACCGCTTCGACACCGGATTCCTCACAGACATCTGCTACGAGTCGCCGGCCGTCCCCCCGGGGCACGCCGGCCTGTGGGCGCGTGGGCTGTGGCACGGGCTTTCCCGTGACTTCCCGTCGGCCACTTCGATGCTCGTACCCCAGGTCGAGCAGCTGGTGCGCGTCTACCTGAAGGCCCACGGGATCTTCACACTTTTCGTGGACGAGAACGGCGTCGAGACGGAGAAGGGACTCAACACCCTGCTTGAGATGCCGGAGTCGTCTCAGCTGCTGGGACCTGATCTCACCCTAGAACTACGTGCCCTGCTGTGCGAACAGCTCGGCCCGAACCTGCGCAACGACCTGGCGCACGGGTTGCTCAACGACCCCAAGTCGTGGAGTGCCGCAGCGGTCTACGCGTGGTGGTTGTGCCTGCGACTGGTGGTCCTGCCCTACTACCGCATGCTCCTGAAGGCGCAGGCAGAGGCAGGTTCTACGGGTGAGACAACGGACGTGGAGCGATCGAGCTGAGGGCCGCTGCGGGAGAGATCAGGTCAAGGTGCCGCACGGACCGCAGCACCACCTAACAGTGCGGGCGGCCTGCCAGGTGCATTGCGCGACGCCCGCCTTGGAACCGATCCTCCTAGGACGCTCTAGGTGGTGTGAGGGGCCTCCGGGTGCCGGCATCTGGCCGGCGTAAAACCGATGAGTACGACTAGTGATCGCTGTTCCGGAGGCCCCACGATCAGCGACGCCGGCCGGGGCGGGGAATGCCTTGTAGGCTCTGTCCAGGTCCTCGTCGGGTGAAGCAGACCAGCCGGTCGACGCGGTGGCAGAAAATGCGGCCCTTGGAGACCCAGTGCCGGAGGGCGGTTTCCGCGATCGAAAGCTTCGCCGCGGCCTCGGCGTACTCCCCGGCTACCTCGTCCTTCTCCTGCCCTCCGGTGCTAGGTGTGCGGTCAAACTGCTGGACGCTGGTGAGGTGCGGCGTCGGTTTCTCGCCGAGCGGTGGGGCAGCGCGAAGGTGGCGAAGACGCTGCTGGTCGACGCGACGGGCGCCGCCGCGGTTATGCCGGGCTTCTACGACCGGGCCGAGGAGGAGATGGTCGCCGCCTTGGCGAGCGGTGACCCGCGCGACGGGCAGACCGCCGGGATCGACCGGTTCAACCGGCTGCTGGTCGCGGGTTCGTCGCCGCTCACGAGGCTAACGCGTCGACCGTGGCGGCCGGGCGGTACTCCCGCCGAGAGCACCTGGTGCTGCCGTGGCTGGACCGCCTGGTGGCCGAGGGCCAAGAGCTGTCGGAGGCCGCGCGGCCACGGGCCCTGGAGCAGGAAGAGGCCGAGGCCGCGGCCGAGCTGGGGTACGACGACGCCGAGGGCTACGTGGAGGACGCCGAAGGCTTGCGGCCGATCAAGGACGTGCAACTGCCCGAGAGCGACGTGGAGCCGGCGGCCGAGCCGGACGATGCCGCCAAGCCGCAGGCCGAGACGGACCCGTGCCCGGACGGCGACTTGGACTCGGCCGGGGCCGGCGGCGAGCAGTGAGCGTGACCCCTGCCGGTCGGCCGGAGGGGCGTGACCCTAATTGGCTTAGATTGATGAGTGAGGAGCATCTGTTCCGTAGGCCTACGACGGCAGATAGAGGCTCGATGGCCGCGGCCCTTCGGATGACCATCGCTTGGTGGGCGGAGCCGGCCGCATGGTCAGGGCGGCAAGACCGCCGGGCACTCCGAGAGCATCCAGCGCGCGGTCGAGCCATGCCGGTTCATCAGCGCACATCTCAGCCATGAGGAGATACTGCCCCGGCACGGCCAGGCGACGGTGGACGACGACGCTCTCGCGCATCAGGCCACCTGGCAACGTCCGCCGAAAAGCTACGCCACGGTGGCCGACATGATCGATGTCGCTACCGGGAGTGCCGACTCGCTGCTGGCCGGAGGTGAGGACCACACCCAGGACATGCGGATGAGCGTCGAACAATGGGTCCAGGGCCTGGCGAAGTGCCTCCTCCTTACGCGGCAGAGAGTCCTGGGCAAACGCGGAGAGCGGCCACAGGGCACCGGCGTCCTCCAACCACAACCAGGCTGCTCCAGCTGCCTCCGTCTTGACGGCTTTCGCCACAAGCGCACGCAGCAGACGAGGGCCCTGATCCGCCGCCCATACCGGGCCAGAGACCACCGTCCCTGCCGGCGCCGGGCCGGGTCGCACGGTGAGAGTCGCATCTTCCAACGCAACCTCGACGGTTGCGCTGTCTGCCGCGGACTTCTGCGCGGCGGAGCTCACGGCTTCCCGCCACTGATCGGTCGGCTCGTGTGCCAGTTCGCCGTCAAAGTGCACCCCGTGCCGGTGCTCGAGCTGCCGGAGAAACGCTTGCGCCTGGTCCACCTGCTGGTTGTACTCCAGGAACTTCTTGTCCGGCCCGAGCGTCCGCAACTCAAGGAATACGTCGCTGCTGGCGCGAACCGCCCGCAGGTCTCCCGGACCGCCTTGGGGCTTGCTGGGCTCCAGCATCACGCTGGCGCCGGCCACCTTCGCCTGCACCGCGAGCCTCGCCAAGGCAAGGTGGTGGCGGAATTCGTCGGCGACAGGGTTCGCTCGGAGGTTTCGGCGCAGATGGCCGACGCCCGGAGTCGCGGCATCAACCAGGTACTGCAGACGCGCCCACAGCCCCACCACGTTTCCGAAGGCACCAATGCCCATCAACGAGGCGAAGTATGGCCCCATGGTCGGACCAGCTACACCGTTGGCGGGCCGCACGGCCTTGTGCAGCCAACCTGGCCCGAAGAACGCTTCGAGATCATCGATCATGCGAGACACCGTCTGACGACCCAGTGGTGTCAGGTAAGTAGCCTCTGCCGGATCACCGACCGCGATGGACCAGTCGAGCTCACGGCGGCCTGCCTCTACGTCACGCCATCTGTCGTTCACAAGCCAAGCATTCTCAACGCCGCCACCGATTTTCTGTCGCCCCGGCCCCGGGAGCCTCGGTCACATTCAGGCCGCGGCTCCTTTCGACCTAGTTATCGCTCAGGCCGTGCGGGAGCGTGCGGCGGTCGGATCACGTCCGGCGCCAACGCGCGCGAGAGCCAGACAGTTAGCCGTTGGCAGTGCGACCCGCGGCGCGGGCCACACTCCGTGTCCCGAAGCTGATGGTGGGGCTTCCTACCATCAGCGCGACATCGAGCCCGCTGAAGGGAACTCGCGGTGTCGGTGGCGGACGAGCCTGACGAGATCATCATCCCGGCGGTGCATCGAGGCTGACGAGTCGCCGTAGCAAGCCGTGATCCGAGAAGGTGTCGGCTCCGCCTGAAAACTGACCACGTGGTTCCGGCTGCATCGGGAGCACGTCCTGTCAACGAGGGGGCCGTGGGAGCGGATCGGGAGCGACCTGAGCCTAACGGTCGCTGGCCGGGCGTCGGCGTCAGCCAGGGTCGCTCGGGTAAGCGGCCAGGATTTCTGACGAACGATCTGCAGGACGGTCCGTCTCAGCCTGGCCGCAGCAGCACGGTCACGGGCCCGGGGTCGGGGGGAGCAGGTTGGGAGCAACAGGGTGCACTGAACGGCCTTCAACCGCACCGAACGGCACCCGACCGCACACAACTGCACCCACCCCGCCTGCGTCTTCTCGTTTCCGCAGGTCAGAGTCGGTGCAGCGTCCTGTTTCCCGCGGAGTGCTCTGCGGTTCTGCGTAGCAGTCGACAGGGCTCTATGTTGCCTGGTAGGGGAGTGTGTGCAGGTCAAGGCGGTAAGGAGCCGTTGGTTGGCCTGGCCTTGCAGATGGGAGCAGATTGGGTGCAGGTTGGCGAAGTGGTCACCGCGCCCGAAGTGCTCTCCGACGCAGGACGCAGACGAGGGCTTTGACCTGTGGTGATGCGGTCAATTGGTGCGCCGTGACCTCCCAGTGGATACCGAAGTGGTCGGCGCCCCCTGCTCCCCGCGTTGCATCAGCCACCCGATCACGGCTGGCTGATCGTCACCCAGACAGGTCTCCTGTACGTCGATGTTCGAGCGCACAGTCCCGCCGTGCCGGACCATTAGCTGGTCCCGTTAGCTGAGACACCGATCCCACTGGCGATCCCGTGACCAGCGCATCCTCTGTGATGACCCCTTCGGCGGACCCGAAGATGGCATGGTGCTCGCAGTCATCAGTCGGGCGACGTCTCCTCACGTCGATGAGCGGATGTCCGGTGACCCTGCCGCGGCAGTGATCATACCTGTGGGCAGGACACTCATACTGGGGCGTATGGCCCGGGACGCTTCGTCGGTTGACGCTGTTCTGCGCTTCACCGCTGCCCTGCACGAGATGCGTGGTCGGCTACTCGCCGACTTGTCCCCCGTCGCAGACATCGCGGATCTTCTGGCGGCGGTCCGGTCCCGCCGGGAGTTGCCCCGGGAGGGCCTCACTTGTAGCGACATCGAGTACACCGTCCACGGCGCGGGCTGCCGGATGATCAGTTGCGCGGGCTGCCGGATGATCAGTTCCGACGGCAGGGAGGTCGACGTCGATCTGGTCACCGATCCGCTGCTCGGGCGCGAGATTGAAGCATTCGATGCCTGGCGAATTCGCTGGTTCCTCGACGAAGCCGCCGACGACGGCTACAGCAACGAGGACATCGTCGTGGCCTGCACCCAACTTGTTCGAGAGGGTTACCTACGAGAGGTGGTTGAAGGCCGCTGGTTCGCGCTGCCTGACCGCTCCGCCGGCGTGAGTCACCCACACAGAGCAATCCACCGCCGTCCGTCTTGAAGCATCGTACCTCGCAGGTGTCCGGATCTGCCGCTGGTTGTGAAGGCGTGTGCGTCACTGTCGGTGTCGGCTACCAGTGGGCGAGGCCGCCGCCGGGGACAGCGACGAAGCGGAATCCCCGGAATCCCGGCGGCGGCATACTCGTGACGGTGAACGCCTCGTACTGATCGTCCGGCTCGACGACGAGGACGGCGTCGTCGGCGAAGGTCAGAGTCAACCGACCGTCCTTGCGGATCTCGGCGGCCGTGACCTGTGCTTGGTGCCGGTCGAGCAACGGTGCCAGACCTGTTGACGTCGACGGGTCGAACCGGCTTTCGGTGCCGGGTGCGCCGTAGGAGAACCCGGTTTCGATACGGATCTCGATCCACGCCTCGACTATGAGCGTGAATGCAAAGTCGATCCGCAGCTGTGTCACGACGCCGTCGCCGACCGGTTGCGTCACCTCCGCCATCCGGCAGCCCTTGAGGGCCTGGCCGCGGCGCCGCAGTTGCGGGAGCTTCTGGTCGCGGCGCCGCACCTGCCAGTCGACGCGGTCGTCCCCTTCGTTGGTCACCCGACACTCGAACGCGCCGGGATCGTGCTGGGCAGCCGACAGCGCGACCGCGAGGCCGATGACCTTCTGCGGCTGCCACCACCACGCCCAGACACGCAGTTCGCCGCGCTGCACGAACTGGCCCGCATCCTGTAACCCCGGCCCCTGCACCTGGCAGCGGTGCTCTGCCCACTTCGGCAGATCCGACGGCGACAGCGATGGTGCTCCCGGTTGTCAGTCGGGCAGCATCCACACAGTTCGTATTGAGTGCATCGCTAGTTCGTCCGCCGATCACGGCTGGCGTGTCGGCCAGATACCCCGCCGGACGAGGCGGTCAAGGTAATCGAGCAGCTTCACCTCGCTGTGAGCGAGCCTCTCGCGCTCAGGCGTCGGCAGATCGGCAAACAGGTCCCAGAGGCGTTCGTTCCGCGGCACCAACACCATGGCACTGGAGTACTCGCGGCAGATCGAGCACCACGCCAAGCCGACGCAGCGCTCGTAGAACCTGTCCGAGGGCGCGTAAGAGCGGTACCTGTAGGAGGAGATCTCGCCGGCACACGCGACGGCGTCCCCACCACGGAACCCGTGAATCGTGCTGACTTTCGACCATGCCCACCTGGCAGACCTGTGCCCCATGGCTTTGATCTTTCCTGGTCGCCAGCCCAGGCCGCCATCCTGATCTGCCAATGATCACGCACTCGCAACGGGGAGCCGCTCCCCGCCGGCCGTGCGGGGATGACAAGGGTTCCTGTGCGCGCTTAACGTGCACTCGATGATCCGACCCGCGTTCGTGGACGCCGCCGAGACCGCCATGGCCGCAATCCGATACTGGCCGAGCAATGGTCCTCGCCCAGCGCCCTGCCGGACTTCTCCATCGGCGGCCTCGCGGCTTCGACCGGGCGGTGCGAACCGTGGCTCGGGGGAGCAGGTTGGGAGCAACAGGGTGCCCTGAACGGCCTTGATCTGCGTCCAACGGGACCGAACGGCGCTCAACTGCACCCACCCCTGCCTGCGGCCCCACGTTTCCGCAGGTCAGAGTGGCTGCAGCGTCCTGTTTCTCGCGGAGTGCTCTGCGGTTCTGCTATGTAGTTGATAACTTTCTATGTCGCCTGGTAGGGGAACGTGCGCAGGTCAAGGCGGTAAGGAGCTGATGGTTGGCCGAACCTTGCAACTGGGAGCAGATTGGGTGCAGATTGGCGAAGAGGTCACCGCGCCCGAAGTGCTCACCGACGGCGGACAGAGACGAGGGCTTTGACCTGCGATGATGCGGTGGAGCGGTGCGGCGTGACCTCCCAGTAGAGGTCGAAGTGGTCAGGCGTCCTGCTGCCGGAATGAGTGGCGCCAGCCGGCGTCTCGGGCCGCCTAACGCCACGCCTGTAGGCGTGTGCTGTAGGTCGATGTGAAGCGTTGTGGGGGCTTGCTGGGGTCGGCCGCGGTTCCGTCATTTGAGACTCCGATCCCACAGGCATCGCCCTGACCAGGCGCTTCGGGGTGGTGACCTCCTCGGCGAACCCGAAGGGGTCGCCAGGCATCGACGGTTGATCTGGAGGCGACCCTCCGTCACCCCCGTCACCCCAGAAATTGAGCCTCGGGCGCGATTCCGGATGTAAGGGCGTGACTGGCGATCAGGTCGCACTCGATCTCGAGCAGTTGTGTCGGGGAGCAGCCTGGCAAGCCTGCCCAGGAACTTTCGAGGGGTTGGCTGAACGCGGCGCGTTGCCGGTGGCCTCCACGTTGGCCCTTGGCGGCATGAGCGGCCAGTCGGGCCCGGATCAGCCCTTGGCCGATGTACGCGAGGCGCGCCTGACCAGGTCGGCGGATTCGGTAGACGCCCACCATCGGCTCCGCCACCGGCCTTGAAATCCAGGAACTCCAGGGAAGCTGGGCCCAGTCGAGGGCCGCCGGAGCCCGACCAAGGTCAAGGACTGAGCCGTGATCGGCAGGCCGGGAAGCGCGAGCGTCCTGGTAACCACGCGCCCGGCGGCCTGCCGTTACGAGCGCCGCGTTGTTACCTGTGGACTTGACCCACCCGTCCGGCATGCGTCCAAAGTTGGCCGTCGGCGAGCGACCGAATCGCGCTCGGTGCTTGGAAAGCACCACGCACTCCGCCGTCTTGCGTTCCCTGACGTCCCTGGCGAACTCCGCGATGGAGAACTCGAAAGTGGCGCCTTCGGCGGTGCGCATGACCCAGAGGCAGGGGGCGGCCGTGTGGGGGTCGTTGTACGGCATCTCCTCTCGATAGAGAACGCATAGCTGACCGAGTCGGCGTCGCAGCTCACCGGTCTGCCCTACGTAGGCGAGGGAGCTGTCACCGATCCGCCTCACCTGGTACAGCCCCGGGCCTCGTGGTGCTTGGAGACCAGCGGCGCGATCGTCGAGCGGAAGCCAGCCGCTCCAGGCAAGGGCCGGCGCGGTCAGGGTCGGACTCAAAGTCGGCCACCTGCACGGAAATGGTCGACGGTCCCTTGCACCTGCTGGATCCAGAAAGCCTCTCGGGCCTGTTTCGATGCACCCTTCTGGAGTAGGGCCATGTCCTGCGCGAGCTGATAGAGCCCTGGGCCGGCGTCGTTCGCATGAAGGTGAATCACCAGCGCCGAGATCATCGCCCGTATGACCGGATACGTCTCCTGTACGATCCGGCCCAGCAAGAAGCGGCGCGGCTGCAGCGATACGTGTGTGTCGCTCCGGTCGGACCGGACTTCCGTCTCGAGATCCCCACGAATTTCGCACGGCGTGCATCCCCGTTGCTTCTCGGCAGGCAGCCGTCCGTTCTCACAAGGCGGCAGCGATCCGATCGAGGACGGGCACGCTGCGATCTCCGCTGACCAGTCGTGACTCGGCGATCGGGAACGGCGCATCTGACCGCACGAGTTCCAGAACTGACACGTACCCTGCATCGGCGGACAGGAAGAGGTCGCAGTCGACCAGGTAGGAGCTGTGCTGTTCGTCGAACGGGTTCCCTCTTGTGATCTTGAAGCTGGTTTGGGCGAGTCGGGCCGCCCATCGAATCCAGTTACGCCGCATCGCCTTGATGGCGACCTCGCTGAACCAGAAACCAGTGAAGGCGGAGCGACTGGAGCGCAGCACCCGCAAGTCGACGTAGGCCCCGACCCAGTCGGCGAACGTCGCGTCCTCGCCGCTCAAGACTGCTCGATTGCCTACAACGGCGAGCTGATGCCAGTACAGGTCCCGGCATTCAACCCGCCACATCTCTACCGATTCACCGGACCAGCCAGCGAGATACGACTCCGGGGCATCGGCTACAGGCGTGACAGTCACGGCTGTGAGGGGTCTGATGGTGAACTTGACCTGCAGCATCTCGGTGCGCTGCTCGCGCTGGCGTCGCACGAGGTAATCGGCTTTCGGACGCTGGTGGCGCACCTCGTGATCATGCAGCGACTGTGAGTCGTGCAATGCCTTGCGCCACATCTGCTTCGTCCACAAGGTATGAAGAGACGCCGCTCGGGCGGTGTCTGGCATCGAGCGCAGCCAGTGCGGCCGATGCTGACGAACCTCCGAAATTACCTCCGCCGACTCTGACTCCGCTTCGGTCGCGAGTCGCCGACGTGGACCGGTTCCCATCGCGCTGATGATCCGCTGCCGCGCATGCGGCACTGGAAGCCGGATGACCTCCATCAGGGTGCTCGGTGCCACGACAACCTCAAGGTCGTGCGCCGCCATCAGACCATCGAACGTGTGAGCCACCCCTTCGTCGCCGATGGAGGACCAGAGATTGGTGTCTAGCATGACGCGCACGATGAGAATGGTGGCACAGGCTCCGCTCGTCGCGCCCGTCAGATTTGGCGCGACCGGCTGCGCCCATCACGTATGCCGGACCGCAGCAGGCTGCTCTCCGCAGCCCGGCCTTGGCGATCGCGGACTTGCGGTTCGCGGCCTGGTTGGAGTGGATCACGCCCTTGCTGACTCGAACGGTGCTGCCACCAGCTTCTGCTGCCGTCTGGTGTTCGTTCCGTGGAACTCCACGGTCACGTGACACCGGCCGTTATTCATCAACTCGCCAAGCTGCGGCGGTGCCGGTGTACTGCCACTGCACCCCGACCGAGCACACGCCCTTCTTTAGGAACCCGGTCTCGTCGGTGACCAGCACCGAATCGGGGTGCCCGAGCTGCTCGACCAGCCACGAACGCACGTCGTCGCGCACGGCATCGGCGTCCCACACCGCCGTGCGCAGCAACCTCCATCGCCTGCGGATCATCGTGACCTGCCCGGTCCGCGAGCGACCAGCAGGTTTTGCGTTCAGCGTCCGACAACAGCCCTTCCACGAACTGCCCGGCCGTCCGGCGTGGCTCCACCCGTGTGGACCGGGCAGCGACACGCGTCACCGCCTCATTCAGGATGACCCGCCACCTGGCAGGGTCTACGCTGTGGCCCTCGGCCACCGCACGATCTTCGGTTGTCCTCACAAACCATCGATGATCAACGCGTTGGCCGTCCTTATGCCCCCCACGCCCAACGCCGAAGCCAAATGACGTTAGAGTGCTAAGCCGACTCGGTTTGGTCGAGCTCGACGGCATGGGTTCCTGCAGTCCCATGATGAGATGTCTGTTCCGAGAAGTCGGAGCTAGTCATCACCCGATGGACGAATGACGAGCGGATCAGTCTCGTGGATACCGTATACATGAATGAGGGTATCAAGAACGTTCTTGGCGATGTCGATGGAGAACGTTGTGCGATCGCCAGGGAAGGAAAAGTCCTGGTGAAAATTTGGCGCATACTTATCTGGCGGTTTCCAACCATGCTCGGATAGCAACTCTTCCTGAGCCTGAGAAAGCCGATGCCAAGGGGCGAGGAAGCGCGACGACACCAGCTCAACGTACACCCCGTCCACACTGCGCATGAATTGAGCGTAAATGCCCTCTATGCCGTGAACATCCAGAATGAAAAAGTTGCTATCCCTCTTAGGCCGCCACTTCGGCTTCGCCGCCAACCACTCGATTGCTCGTGCGATGAGATCTATGCGCTCTCGAATGAGCTGTCGCCGTAAGGCCACACCGACTGAGGCCTGGCCAGCATCGCTTGAATCGAGACCTAAGAATTGTGCACGAATCGCCCGCATCTTGGGCTGGTCCAAGATGGCGACGATCCGTTCTAGGTGATAGATATCGCTCTTGCCGCCTGCAGTGGCCCGCAATTCGGCACGTTCCGATAGTGAGAGTTCCTGGTTGCACACGAAGGTGATTCCATCAACGCCATTTGCTGCAATACCTGCGGAGTCGTCGGCGAATTTGCTCTTGATTGTCGTGTATGACTGCCGACCACGAGGGAAATACACGGCCATGATCCAGCTCATTCCATCACGATGCATAACGGCATCTTTCTTGCCGTCAGGCCCACCCAAAGGGTGACTAGGGTCCAAACGCTCATACCCTTCGCTGAGCACAACCTGAGCCGCTAGGCGCTCGGACGCCCCTTGGCCTGACGTCCACATGAGCAGCCGGTGCCATGTTTCGTCCCATCGACTCGCCATCCTGACATTCTCATTGGTGCTTGCTGACGTGCAACGGCGGGGTCCGGACAACGGCGGGACTCCAGCGCCCGTCCGGACGGCCGGTCCGGCAAATCATGGGGTACTTCCTCGGCGTTGACGAGCTGACGGCCGTGGAGCGGTAGGGGACCGCCCCTGTAGCAGCGCGGGCGGTGCGAGCTACAGGAGGAACAAGTGGTGCGGGGCTCTCGTGGCCAGGTTGGGAACGACGGACTTGAGTAACCTGGTCGCAAGATCAAGGCATTCTTCCGCTGTCTGCGCACTCGGCTCGACGCCGCGGTGAATAAGCCCGTTTCGTTCCTCTCTTACGACATCCAGCCTTCTTTTCAGGTCAGTCGCAAGGAGCTGGTGCCGCTCCAGCAGCTTGCAAAGGTCACTGACCTTGATTCGGGGTTCCATCTTGAGCTGGCCCTGGACCGCCAGCTTGTGGAGTCGAGATTCACAGATTTGCCACAACACACCGAGGGCTGTGCTGAAGTCATGCGTTCCGAGCGCGTCCTGCCCCTGGTTCAGGCGGTCGAAGTCCATTAGAGCGTCGTTTGCCACGACCGCGTCAAGCCAGTCGAGGGAAGTCTCTACGGCCGCTAGTCCTAGCGGCGAGTTGTCGCGAATGGCCTCCGCTGGCCCGATGACAGGCCTCTGCGCCTGGCCCCGCCCAAACCACATCCCACCCACACCGTCGTCGCTGCGCTCGTACCGATACAGGTCGCTGGCCCGGACGCGGAGGACCGAGGGCGACTCGTTGGCATGAAACATGGCCGCGCCATGCAGCAACGACATGTGGGTGTTGACCAGTCGCAGACGCTGCACCAGGGCCGGCAGCTCAGCCTCCGCGGCCCGCCCGGCGGTGCGATACCAGCCAGGGTCGTAGCTCGGCATGCCGGCTGGCCAGCCGCGCACGTTGTATACGGTGAACCCGCGTCGCTCCATCGTCACCGTGACGCCACAGCCCAGCTGCCGATCAACGACAATGTGCTGCCACGAGTCCGGCATGGTCGCCCCAATTTGCCTGGCGAGGCGATGATCGTCTGGGCGGTCGCCGAACCATCCCATCGGCAGCATCTGCTCGTAGATCGCAAACTCGTCTGTCACAAGCCGATGGTCATGCAGTTCAGCAGAAGACTCAACGGTTTTCATCGGACCTTGCCGACCGATCAAACGCGGGGACGGCCGAGTAACCCCAAGATCAAAGAACCTGACAATCGGCAGAGAGGGACGTAACGCGCTCGGCGAGCGGTCAACACCGACCGGCGGCCATGAGAGTGAGTGGTCGAGTGTTTCGTTGGTGGCCCCGTGGTTGCGGCGTGCTTTCATACCGGGATGCGATCCGTGCCTCTAGACGTCCTCTCCCGGCTGGATCTTGACAGGGCCGCGCGGCGGGAGGCCGACGCCGGGGAGCCGCTGATCCCGTCGTCGCCCGGCGCCGCCCAGTTGAAGGGCAACGCGGCTTCCTTCGCCTCCTGGCTCGGCGGCCAGCTTCGGGCCGGCCTGCCGACCGGCCGCGGCCTGGTAATCGCCGTCGCCAAGCCCGTTACGGGCAGCCGGCCGGTCGCGATCTGGGGATTTGCTGAGCGGGTCACCTACCGGGCACTCACCGATTTGCTCATGACCGAGGCGAAACACGAGGTGGACCGCTCGCCCGAGCGGTACCGCGAGTTCATCTCCGGGCCGATGACCTACGCAGAGGAGCGCGGGACGCGGCCGGACGACGACGACGAGAAGGACTACCCCTTTGCCATCCCCTGGCCCGGCGGTGCGGTTATCCAGTACGTCGTAAAGGCCGACCTTGCCTCGTTCTACGACTACATCGACCACGACATCCTCGGCCGTGACCTTCTGATCCGCACCGGAGACTACGCCGCCGTCGAGTGTCTGCTGGACCTTCTTAGCGAGGCCCAGGGCCGACGCTACGGACTCCCCCAGTTGCTCGAGCCCTCGGACCGTCTCTCCGACCTATACGCGGGCCGGGTGCTGCGCGCGCTGCGCCGGAGACAATGGGCGGCCTGGCGCTTCAACGACGATTTCCGGATCGCGGTCGAGACGTTCGAGGATGCCAAGCGCGCGCTGGACGATCTAGCGGCGGCCGCTCGCGACAACGGCCTGGTGCTGAACGAGTCCAAGACCCGCACACCGTCAATCACCAGCTACTGGCAAGAGACAGTGATTAGTCAGGTCGACGCCCACCTGCCGCGGGACGGCGGCCAGCATGACCCGGCTGACTTCGTGGCCGACTACACCGAAGGGGCCCGGGACAGCGACCCCGAGTGGGCCCTCAGCTTTTTCGAATCGACCGTCACACCCCGCGACCTGGAAGCCGGCGCGCAGGCCGAAGGACAGATAAACCTACGCGATGTCGACCGCTTCGAAATCCGGTACATCCGACGTTCGCTGATCAGGTTGGCTGATTCCGAGGAACCGCGCGCGCTTTCGGTGCTGTCGAAGACGGAGAACATCGTTGCATTCGTTGCGTCCGCGACGCCGTACGTGCTGCGGTACCTGCGGGCCATGGCCGCGCTCGACCGGCCGGCGGTGACCCGCACCGTCGAGGCCATCACTGCGGACGTCAGCCTCAGCAGCTGGCAACGTCTCTGTCTACTTCGCGCAATCGGTGAACTGGACCTGCTCGACTCGGAACCACTCTCCAGCTGGGTCGAGGGCCACCGCGCGCAGCGTTTCGAGCCGGCCGTGCGCGCCGAAGCTGCCCTGGCCCTCGCAGCCGTGAACCGGATCGAGGCGCAGGAGATCACCCGCGGCCTCGACGAGGAACCGTCGGCACTAGCCTCCTGGTATCTGGTGGCCCTGCAGCGACTGCACGAGCGCGGAGCCGTCCCCCGGGAGACTTACGACGCGGTCCGCGAAGAGGGCGGCCTCCACGCGACGATCCTGGCCCGGCTATGAGCCTGGAACCCGTGATGCTCGACATCACCGAAGACGCCCTGGAAGAGCTTGCCACGACCTACGCCAGGCACAGCGCCACGACGCCCCGCCGCCCGCCGGACCGATCCGGGCGCCGTTACCGCGACGGTATCGTCGGTGACACCGCCGCGGCTGACCGGGCCGCCTGCTGGCTGCGCCTGGTCAGCATCGTTGAGATCCACGCCGAGACTCTCCTGCGGCGTCTCTTCGGCGAACAACCGGGCCGGCCACCGGGCGGCTGGAGTCAAGTCAAGGAGTCGTTGAGACGGCACCACAACATCGACGTCGTTGCCCTCGAGGGGTGGGCGAGGTTGGATGCCTGCTTCACCGTGCGCAACGCGGTGGCCCACGGGCTGGGACGCTTCACGGCCAGACAGATCGAGAATGGGGCCCCCCGCAAAATGCGACTCATTGGCGTGCCCGTGCGGGACGGCGGGGTGGTGATCACTCCCGAGGCCCTCGCTAGCTGTGCCGAGACCTGCCGCGTCTTCGTCACTGCGCTGGACGCGTGCCCCAGGCCGTGAACAAGTCGCTGAGCGGCCCGGGCTACCGCGCGATGCCGGTGCAGCGAAGTCTTTGGGGTGCGTGGAGGCGCTGCAGTCCTTCCCTGGACGCAACCGTGTGCCGCAGGTCAGGGCGGTAAGGGGCTGCTGGTTGGTCTGGCCGTGCAATTGGGAGCAGATTGGGTGCAGGTTGGCGAAGAGGTCTCCGCGCCCGAAGTGCTCACCGACGCCCGAGAGAGACGAGGGCTGTGACCGGTGGTGATGCGGTAGAGCGGTGTGGCGTGACCTCCCAGTAGAGGTCGAAGTAGTCAGGCGTCCTGCTTCCGGAACCGCTGGCGTCGGCTGGCGTCTCGGGCCGCCTAACGCCACGCCCGTAGGCGTGCTGTAGGTCGATGTGAAGCGTTCTGGGTGGTCTTGCTGGGGTCGGCTGCGGTTCCGTTACTGGAGACTCCGATCCCACGGGCTACGCCCTGACCAGGCGCTTCGGGATGGTGACCTCTTCGGCGGCACCGAAGAGGTCACCATCGCAGCTAGGTTTGCGTGAGCTTCAGAGTTGCGCTGAGCGTCATCGGCGGTGGGGCAATGGATCGTGTCGCCCCTCGGACACGACCCATAGGCCCACGGTGCGCGCTGAGATCGGTTTCAGCGTGCACCGTTTGCGCTTCGGGGTGGTATGTCAGCCGCAGGTCGAGTTGCCGGTAGACGACCTCGGTTTGTCGGCGGGGTCCGCGTCGCGGAGCACGGTGACGATGTTCCCGAGGGCGTGAACCAGCGCGGTGATCTCTGCCTTAGTCATCCGGCGTGGTGCGGCGGAGGTGCCCGTGTGCAGCTCGGTTTCGGCTCGGGTCCGTTCAGCTTGTGTTTGGGCTATCCAGTTGCTGACGATCGAGGGGTCGGCTCTGGCGTCCAGAGCCGCTCGGTAGCGCTGAAGTTTCGTGTCGCAGTCGGTGATGGTCGCGCGGGCGGCGGCGATGGCGGGGGATGGGTGGTCGCCCAGCTGGCGTCTGCCATCGCGGTGATCGTGTTCTTGATGTGGTCGGGGTGGAACGCGGTAGCGAGCCAGGTGTCGAGTGGATCGGTGAGGGTCTCCTCGCGGAGGTAGACGTTGCGGGGATGGGAGACGTCGTCGGCGAGGGCGTGTTCCTGGGGGGAAGCGGCAGCGGTAGTAGGCGGCGTCGTGGTTGTACTGGCCCTGCACCCGCCGGTTGCAGGCGGCGCAGTAGATCAAGCCTCGGAACACGTATGGGTTGCGGGCGCGGCGTTGCCGTTACGGGAGGTCCAGACCCAACCGGTGTCGTGCGAGCAGCGTCTGCGCCTGCTCGAAGGTGGCCTCATCGATGGTCGGTGAATGAATGATCTCTCTTTGGAGACCACCCACTTGTCCCGCGGGTTCCAGCGCATCACTCCGGTGTGACTGCTTGGGCAGCTGCTTCGCAGTCACGTCCGTCCGCTGCTCGTTCTGTCGTACCTTTGTCACTCTCCGTACCTCTATCGGGATTGACCCCCCTACCTGTGTCCCATACCGTTGGCCACATCAATTCACGGGGGTGAATGATGTATCCAATGGATGTATCTTGGGCCACTGTCCGCCCGAGACGACTGCCTACTGGACGATCCAGGCCGCTGACGCGCACTGCGCCGGCCGAACGTCCGTCTCCGCGTACGGCGATTCGGGTTGTGCCCGAGCTGATCCTGTACGTGTGAATGCCCTGCATGCCGCCGATTCGCGTCGGCCGCTGACGCTCGCGCGCTGAGCGGTCGCGCACCGACCCGGGTGCCGGCCCCAGTTCCGTCGGTCACGCTGGCGGCTCACTTGCCAGGCCGCTCCCTGCGGCCATCCCGCACCTCACCATTTCCCGGTCCTCCCTAGCGACGGCCAGGCCTGGCCTGGTCGGTTGGAGCTGCCATGTCTGTCGATGTTGGTCACGCCGCCACCGACCCAGCAAAGGTGGGCGGGCTGCCCAGCCGCAGCCGACCCAACCGGTGGCGCGGATTGGGGCGGCTGCGCTGGCTCGCGGCCGCCACCGCGCTGCTGATGCCGGTGGCGGGGTTGCCGGTGCTGGCCGAACGGCCGGCCGCCGCGGCACCCGCCGCTGCCCCCTGCGTGGCGGAGGCGGCCTCTCCGGCGCAGGCACTGGGCGTGGCGAAGGACTGTGCCCGACCAGTGGTGGTCAGCTCGTCCCGCTCCGAGTACACGCAGGTCACGGCGCAACCGGACGGTCGGCTCAGATTCGAGTCTGGGGTGGTTCCGCAGTGGACCCGCCGCCCGGACGGCACCTGGGTGGACGTCGACCTCGACCTGGGCCGGGGTTCGGACGGACGGGTACGGCCGGCGGCGTCGGCGGCGGAGGTGGCGTTCTCCGGCGGCGGGACGGCTCCGCTGGCAACCCTGACCAGGGACGGGGAGACCCTCACGGTGGGCTGGCCGGCCGCGCTGCCGGCGCCGGTGCTCGCCGGCGACACCGCGACGTACCCCGAGGTGCTGCCCGGCGTCGACCTCGCGGTCCAGGCGACCCGGACCGGCTTCACCCACGTGCTGGTGGTGAAGACGGCCACGGCGGCTGCCAACCCGGCGCTGCGCCAGATCCGATTCGACCTGGGCGGCGACGCGCGGGCGGTCCGGTTGCCGGACGGGTCGTTGCGGGCCGACGTCGGTGCCACGGCTTTCGCCACGGCCACGCCGGCGACGATGTGGAACTCCGCGGGTCAGACGACGATCGCCGGCCGGGCCGGTGTGGCGTCGGCGCCCGCTGAGCGCTCCTCGGTCGACGGACCGGCGGCGACCGCGCGGACCGTACGGGTGGAAACCGCTGTCGACGCCACCGGTGACCTGCTTCTGACCCCGGACCCGGCCATGCTCGACGCAGACGCGGGCGACTTCCCGGTCTTCATCGACCCGGCCTGGTCGGTGAAGCAGAACCGCTGGGCGTACGCCACCAACAACGGCTGCTCCAACTCGGACGTCAGCGTGGCCCGGGTCGGCCTGAGTCCGGAGGGGCCCTGCCAGGGGCAGCTCTACCGGTCGTTTTTCCAGTTCCCCCTCACCGCCATGAAGGGAAAGCACATCGAGAGCGCCTACGTGCAGATGAAGCTGGACCACTCCTGGTCGTGTGACGACAGCTGGGCCTACATGTACCACGTGCCGGCGATCGACCACGCCATGCAGGCGACCTGGTCGAAGATGAAGCTCAACGCAATCATGGACGGTGCGCCGGGGCATGCGAACGAGGCGGGTGGCTGCGGTGTCATCCAACCCGACATGATCATGAACTTCCAGTCCGGCGTGGTGACCTCGAAGGTCCAGGCCGTCGCCAGCGCGGGCGGCACCGCGATCACTGTCGGCTTCGCCGCCCGGGACAGCGACGGTGACGGCGAGTCCGCCGAGGGTCGGTGGAAGAAGTTCTTCCCGAACGACGCCAAGTTGATCGTCGACTACGACTCCATCCCGGGCAAGCCGAACGGACTCCAGGTCGCCGGTGTCGCCTGCCTACCCGACGGCGTACTGCCGATAGGCACCCTGGCCCCGAAGTTTTCCGCCGTCTACCCGGACGCCGACACCACCCAGAGCCTGACCGGCACCTACGAGTGGATCGAGGTGCCTGCCGCCGGCATCGGCACCGTCACCGACGCATACCCGACCCGGCTGACCCGGCCACCGACCGCGTCCGCACCCGCGAACGGCCGGGCCACCACCGCCGCCGTGGCTGTCGTCACCGGCAAGACGTACGCGTACCGGGTGACGGCCGTCGACCCGGCGCCGTACTCGCGGTGGAGCGGCTGGTCGCCGTGGTGCCAGTTCACCGCCGACACCACAGTTCCCCCGGTCACGGCCACGCTCCAGGGATCGCCGGGCGGGCCGGGGGAACCGGTCACCTTCCGGATCGAGTCGACCGCCACCGACGCCATGTCGTTCAAGTACGGCTGGACCGGCCCGACCACGGCGGTGACCGCCACCGGCACCCCGAAGAGCGCCACCGTGACCCTGCGGCCCCCGAAGTACGGCCAGAACACGCTGTACGTCTCGGCCGTCGATGCCACCCGCAACGAGGGGTACGGCAGCGTCGAGTTCGTCGTCGACCGTCCCGCCCCGGCGATCGCCCGCTGGGGGCTGGAGACCTACCCGGGCGTCACGCAGGGTCAGGCGCTCGCCGACCAGCAGGGCGCGGTCGCCGGTGACACCCCGCTGGCCCCGACGAACGTCAGCTGGGCCGCCGACGCCCGGCTGTTCGGCGGCGGCAGCGCCGCGTTCAACGGCACCACCTCGCAGGCCGCCACCGCAGCTCCCGTGCTCGACACCACCAACTCATTCAGCGTGGCCGCCTGGGTCAGGCCGGGAGTCCTGCCGACCACCGACATGAAGGTGCTCACCCAGGACGCCACCGACGCCGCCCGGTTCGAGTTCGGCGTACGCCGGCAGGGCACCCCGCAGGTCCCGTACTGGTCGTTCGTCATGAAGGACACCTCGGCGCAGACCAGTGCGAGCCGGGTGGCGATCGCCCCGGCCCCGATCACCGCGGCCGAGGCGGCACGCTGGACCCACCTGGCCGGTGTCTACGACAGGACCGCCGGCAAGCTGCGGCTCTACGTCAACGGCGTCCGGGTGGCCGAGACCGACTACGTCGCGGCGCCCTGGCCCACCAGCGGTAAGTTCGTGGTCGGTCGAGGCTTTTCCGCGGGTCTCCCGGCCAACTGGTGGGCCGGCAACATCGCCGACGTGCAGGTTTTCAACCGGGTGCTGGTCGACCACGACTTCACCGGCCAACTCGCCACCGACGAATACTCCGGTGGCTTCGACGAACCCGGCATCCTCGCCCCGATCGAGGTCGGACGCTGGGACATGAACGCCGCCACGCCCTGTTACCAGGTCGGCATCCCGTCCACCTGCGAGGCGCCGGACGGGGCGACGTGGGGCCGGCGGCTGAGTCTCACCCAGGGTACGACGGTCGATGCCGGCTACCGCGACAGCGGCCTCATGCTCGACAAGCGCCACTTCGTGGAGGACCCGGCCGACCCGTATTTCGGTCTGTCCACGCTGGAGTACGGCTGGTCGCAGCGCAACCTGGCCGCCGAGGGCAGCCCGCCGCAGTGGCAGGACACCCCCGTGCTGCGCACCGACGACTCGTTCACCGTTTCGGTCTGGGTACGCCCGGACCAGTTCGAGCCCCGCACCTTCACCGCGGCCGGGCAGCGGGGCACCAAGGAGTCGGCCTTCTACCTCTCCCTGCGGGAGTACCGCCTTGCCAGCGGCGCGAGCGAGCACCGCTGGCGGTTCACCGTGGGCGGTGCGGACGACGACATCACGCCGGCGCGCGTCCATGCCGAGGGGAATCGGCTGCTGACCGAGGACGACATCGGCACCTGGACCCACCTGGTCGGCGTCTACGACGCCCAGGCCGCTGAGATCCGGCTGTACGTCAACGGCGTCCTGGAGAAGTCCGTGCCCTGCGCGGGCGTGTTCCGCGCGACGGGGCCGCTGACGGTGGGGGCGGCGTTGTTCACGGGCCCCGGCGAGCAGCCCCGCCTCGTCGACTACTTCCAGGGCGGCCTGGACGACCTGCTGGTCTACCAGGGCGCCCTGACCGACACCGCGGTCTCCGAACTGCACAAGTCCCAGGCGCAGGCAGAGCTCGAGTCCTGAGCGCCGGTCAACCGCCGGATCGCTGACCGGCTCCGTACCCACACACCCGACCTCGTCGACCCCTTATTCCGGAGGATCCAATGAACGGTCCGCGTCAACGAGGCTCGGGCGCCACGCCGCCGGGCCGCCCTCGTCGGGTGCTCGCCGCCATTGTCACCGCGGTGGTCGTGGGGTCGATGCTGGTGGCATCGCCGGCGCCGGCGGGCGCGCCGGCCGCCCCGGAGCGCCTGCGGTCACAGGCCGACCCGGTGGACAAGCACGGCGGGGAGGTGCGCGGGATCGCCTGGCCCGCACCGCCACAGGCGGGCAAGCCCGCCCCGGCGCCGGTGTGGCCGAAGGCGGGCCGGGCAGCGGCCTCGCTCGGGACCGGCCGCGCGGACACGTCGGGCACACCAGGCGTACGGGTCGGTCAGCTGCCGGTCTGGGTGAACCGGGCCGGTGGCTCCACGAGCGGGAACCCGACCGACGTCACTGTCGAGATCGTCGGTCGCGACACCGTCGCACCATCCTGGCGGGACGGCGTGGTCCTGCGGGTAAGCGGTGCGCGACGGACAGCCGGACCAGCGAAGGCCAACGTGTCCGTCGACTACAACGAATTCCGCCATGCGTACGGTGGCAGCTGGGCTGACCGTCTGCGGCTGTGGCAGCTACCGCCCTGCGCCCTGACCACACCGGAGGCTCCGGGCTGCCAGGCCAGCCCACTACCCTCCCGGAACGACACCGTGACCGGTCGCGTGTCGGCCGACGTGTCGACGGCCGGCGGCGGCGTGGTCGCGCTGGCCGCCGACGCCAAGGGGTCGGCGGGCGACTTCACGGCCACCTCGCTGTCACCGTCGGCTACCTGGACCGGCGGCGGCTCCACCGGAGGGTTCTCCTGGGCGTACCCGATGCGGACCCCGCCGGGGCTGAATGGGCCTAGCCCGACGGTCTCGTTGGCCTATTCGTCGGCGAGCGTCGACGGACGGTCGGCCGCCACGAACAACCAACCGTCGTTCGTCGGCGAGGGCTTCGACTACTGGCCCGGCTACATCGAGCGCAGCTATGTGTCGTGCAGCGACGACAAGACCTCCGGCGCCAACAACGAGAAGAAGACCGGAGATCTCTGCTGGCGCTCCGACAACGCCACCATGACCCTCAACGGCACCGGTACGGAACTGGTGTTCCAGAACGGCAAGGGCTGGCATTCGCGCAGCGAGCAGGGCGCGAAGATCGAGAAGCTGACGAACGCCACGAACGGCGACAACAACGGCGAGCACTGGCGGGTCACCACCACCGACGGAGTCCAGTACTACTTCGGGTTGAACAGCCTGCCCGGCCAGAGCAGCGGCACCAACTCGACCTGGACCGCACCCGTGTTCGGCAACCACGACGACGAGCCCTGCCACGCCAGCCAATTCCTCGACTCGGACTGCACCCAGGCGTGGCGATGGAACCTCGACTACGTCGTCGACCCGCGCGGCAACACGATGTCGTACTGGTACGACAAGGAAAACAACAAGTACGCGCAGAACCTGACTGCGGCGTCCGACGTCTCCTACGTCCGGGGCGGGATGATCCGCCGGATCGACTACGGCACCTGGGACCGCGGCGCCAGCGACCGGTCGACCACCCCGATTGCGCAGGTCCTGTTCACCCCGGACGACAGGTGTGTCACGTCGAACTGCGGCACCCACAACGCGACGAACTGGCCGGACGTGCCATGGGACCAGGAGTGCACAGGGTCGGAGTGCGGCGACAACTTCTCCCCGACCTTCTGGACCACGAAGCGACTCGCGAAGGTCACGACCCGGGTCTGGGACACGACGAAGGCGACCCCGGCCTGGCAGGACGTCGACTCCTGGACCCTCACCCACACGTTCCCGTCACCCGGTGACGGCACCAACGCGGGGTTGTGGCTCTCCTCCATCGCGCACACCGGTCACGTCGGCACGGCCGTCACCCTGCCGCCGATCACGTTCGAGCCGACCGCGATGCCGAACCGGGTCCTCACCGACTCGAACACGACGAACAACTGGCAGCGGATCGGCAACATCGTCGCCGAGACGGGTGCCAAGATCCAGGTCACCTACAGCCTGCCGGAATGCCACAAGGACAACGTTCCGAGCGACGCACACACCAACACCAAGCTTTGCTATCCGGTCATCGGACCCGACCCCAACGGTGCCGAGGGCGCGCTGCTGACTGAGTGGTGGCACAAGTACGTGGTACGCCAGGTGTCCGAGTCGGACGTGCAGCTCGCCGGTGGACACCAGGCGCCGCCGAAGTTCACCACCTACGCGTACGGCGGCAAGCCGGCCTGGCACTACTCGGACGACGACGGTCTGATCAAGCCGAAACACAAGACCTGGAACCAGTTCCGGGGCTATTCAGAGGTCACCACCCGAGTCGGCGACACCGACGGCCGGAAGACCCTGACCGTCACCAAGTATCTGCGCGGGATGCACGGTGACCGCTCCAGTCCCACCGGTGGCACCAGACAGGTCACCGTCGGTGCCTCGCTGGGCAACGAGACCGTTCACGACGAGGACTGGTTCGCCGGCTCGGTGCGTGAGGAGACCGTCTACAACGGCGACCTCGACAAGCCGGTCAGCAGAACCGTGAACGTACCCTGGCAGTCCCCGCCGACCGCCAGTCGCACGATCAACAATGACCTGGTCACAGCCCGCTTCACCAACACCAGGCTGACCTATTCCGCGACCGCGCTCGGCGTGGACGGTGCGGCCGGCTGGCGGGTCACCCGCTCCACGTCGGCGTTCGACGACACCTACGGCACGCTGAACTGGACCCAGGACGACGGCGACGTCGACGTGGTCGGTGACGAGCAGTGTGTCACCCAGACCTACAACCGCAACCTGGGCAGAAACCAGACCGGGTTGTTGAAGCGGGTCACCACGAACGCCCTGCCCTGTGGGACGGCACCGGTCAGCGCCGACGACGTCGTGGCCGATGCCCGTTACAGCTATGACGGTGCGGCCAGCGCGGACACCGCACCGACCTACGGCTCCATCTCCCGGACCGAACAACTGCGGGACTGGACGGCCACGGCCGGCACGGTATTCCAGACGGAGGGCCAGGCTACCCACGACGCCTTCGGCCGGGCGGTCACCACGACCGACGCACGGTCGGTGACCACCGCGACCGCGTACACACCGGCCGTGGGCGGGCCGGTGACCAGGGTCAGCAAGACCATCAAGAGCGGATTCAACTGGACGAGCCACGAGGAGGTGTCGCCGTACTGGGGGACGGCCTGGAAGACCACCGACGTGAACTCGCGAGTGGCCGAGGTGACCCTTGACGGCCTGGGACGGACGACCCAGGTCTGGAAGGTGGGCTGGTCGAAGGCGGACAACCCGCAGAAGCCGTCCGCCCGCTACGTGTACACCTATTCACCGACCCGGTCCGACTACTCGTCGGTCAAGACCGAGACCCTGAATTCGGCCGGCAACTACCAGACGACGTACCAGATCTACGACGCGATGCTGCGGCCCCGGCAGACCCAGTCCTCCGGGATCGGCGGCGGTCGTCTCGTCACCGACACCATCTACGACCGCTGGGGGCGGACCGCCGCCGCGTACGGGGCGCATGCCGAGCCGGGCACGGCCTCGGGGACGCTGTGGTGGGAGCCCGAATGGTCGGTACCGGCGGTCGCCCGCACCGAGTACGACGACGCCAACCGCCCGATCGCGGAGATCTCGCTCGCCGGGGACGGTGTGACGAACCTGGTGGAGAAGTGGCGGACCAGCACGTCGTACCGGGGTGACAGCATCGCCCGCACCCCGGCCCCCGGTGAGGTCCCCACCACCAAATTCCTCGACCTCAAGGGACGCGATGTCGAGGTACGCCAGCACACCACTGCGGCGGGTGTCTCCGGCGCGTACGACGCGGTCAGGTACACGTACAACCGGAAGAACCAGCTCACGAAGATCACCGACCCGGCCGGCAACGAGTGGACCTACAAGTACGACATCAGGGGTCGACAGATCGAGTCCCGCGACCCGGACAAGGGCACCAGCCTCTCCACCTACACCCTCTACGGCGACCTGGAGAAGAGCGTCGACGCCCGTGGGGAGGTGCTCGTCTACACCTACGACGCGATGGGCCGCCGGACCGGCCAGTACGACGATGAGGTCTCACCGGGCAAGCTGCGGGCCGAGTGGAAGTACGACCAGCTCTTCACCGGCGTCACCGTACGCGGACAACTGACCCAGTCGACCCGGTACGAGCCGGCCGGCTCGACGAATGCGTACACCTGGCGGACGATCAATTTCAACACCCGTTACCAGGTGACCGGAGACCAGTACGTCATCCCGGGCACGGTGACCGGACTGGGACAGGAGTGGACCTACTCGTACGGGTTCGCCCCCACCGACGGGACGCAAGTCTCGATCACCTACCCCGCAGCCGGGGGCCTCGCCCAGGAGACGGTGAGCACCGGCTACGACGGCACGACTGGACTGCCGCAGACGCTGACCACGAACCTGCCGACGGTCGGTTCGTACGTCGTCGGGCAGCAGTACACCGTGTACGGCGAGCCCACCGTCCTGACCCGGAAAACCGCCGGTGGGACGTACGTCGAGGACAACAACGTCTACGAGACGGACACCCGCCGGATCCGACAGACGACGATCAAGCCGGAGACCTCGCCCGGCACCATCTCCGACCGCACCTACTCCTACGACGCCGCCGGCAATATCCTGCAGTTGGTCGACAAGCCGGGGGCCGGCCAGGCCGAGAGCCAGTGTTTCCGGTACGACGGGCTGCGCCGCCTGACCTCGGCCTGGACACCCCGAGCCGGCGTGGAGTGCGCCACCGATCCCTCGGTGGGGAACCTGGGCGGACCCGCCCCCTACTGGACCGACTGGACGTTCGACCGGATCGGCAACCGGCTGACCCAGACCAGCCACGGCTCGACGGGCGACACCACGAACACGTACACGGTGCCCACCAGCGGCGCGAACTCCGTACGGCCGCACGCGGTGACGTCGGTCCGGACCGAGGCCCCCGGACAGGGGCCGGTGACCAACTCGTACGGCTACAACGCCACCGGCGAGACCATCACCCGGCCGGGTGTGGCCGCCGACCAAACGTTGGCCTGGGATGCCGAAGGTCGGCTGACCAGCGTCACCGAGAGCGGCGCCACCCTGGCCAGTCACGTCTACGACGCCGAGGGCGAGCGGATCCTCCGACGGGACGCCACCGGCACCACCCTCTACCTACCCGGAATGGAGATCCGGCGAGACCTCGGTGCCGCGCAAAACACCGCCACCCGTTACTACTCCTTCGCCGGCAAGTCGATCGCCAGCCGTTCGGGCGGCGGTGGGCTGCAGTGGCTGTTCAGCGACCACCAGGGCACCCAACAGATCAGCGTGAACGCGGCGACCCAGGCGGTCACGATCCGCCGCCAGACCCCGTACGGTGCACCACGCGGGGACCAGGCGGCCTGGCCCAACGGCAAGGGATTCGTCGGTGGCGACATCGACTCGACCGGGTTGACCCACATCGGGGCGCGGGAGTACGACCCGACGCTCGGCAGGTTCGTGTCGGTCGACCCGTTGATGGACCAGAGTCAACCGCAGCAGTGGCACGGCTACGCGTACGCCGGCAACTCGCCAATCACGTTCAGCGACCCGACCGGGTTGATCCAGGATGACGTCTGGGCTGGTCGGGCAAGTCCGGACGAGGTGAAGCGGAACGACGGAGGCTCGGGGTCCGGCGGCGGTGGTGGCGGTGGCTCGAAAGCCGGCCAACCGGATCGTGATGAGGAAGTCAAGAAGCGGCGGAAAGCCTACATCAATTTCACGATTAACTACATGGGTGACTGCGACACGTACGGCCTCTCCCGCGGCTGGCGCCATTTCAGGTGCCACATAACCGACTTCACTCCGGCTGAACTCCAGTCGTCGCTTGCCGCCTTCATGTGTGAGGTCGAGGGCGAGTGCGCTATGCGGGACGCCCGAGCCAAGGAATCGAAGCTCAAGTTCTACGAGTGGATGAGCTGGATTCCTGGCATCGGGATTCCGTATTCCATTGCGCTCGCCAAGGAGAAGCTTGACAACGGCGACTACGTTGGGCTGGTTCTCGATCTCGCCGGAGCAATTCCGGTTGGCAAGGCCGCAAAAGTTATCGGCGAAGGCGCCGATATTCTTTCTGATGCCTCGAAGGCAGCCGATGACGTGGTCGAGGCATGTAGAGTAGTCAACAGCTTCAGTCGGGACACGCCGGTACTTATGGCGGATGGTACGACGAAGGAGATCGGCGACGTCAGGGTCGGCGACCTGGTGCAGGCGACCGACCCCCACGCCGGTGTGACTGCAGCCAAACCGGTGACTCGCCTGCACCTGAATCGCGACTCGCAGCTCACGACTCTTGTCGTGCTGCTGCCCACTGGCGCGATGGTCGATGTGGAAACCACGTGGGAGCACCCGATCTGGTCCGTCTCCCGTGGTGCCTGGGTCGATGCTGCAGAGCTTGTGCCAGGAGAGAGGCTGCGCTCAAGCGCTGCCGGCGAGGTCCGAGTTGCGAGCCTGACCAACTACGCCGGCGCTCGGCACATGTACAACCTCACTGTCTCCGACATCCACACGTACTATGTGCTCGCCGGCAACACGCCGGTCCTCGTGCACAACACCTGCGGAAATGCGATGTCCTCCGCAATTGATGCGGACAGCTTCCTTGCAAAGGCTGCACAAAAGGCAGAGCGGAATCAGCGAGTTCAGCAAGAGATGAACGGTTTGTTCAAGCAGCTCAGCGAGGGGAACATGAATCCAGGGTTGGGTAGTAAGTCCCTTGCTGGCACGGACGTTTCCTATGCTAGAGGCAGAAACGGTGCACGGCTCTTCTTTAGGAACGTTGATGGCGGGGTGCAGATTGTGGGTAAGGCCGATAAGTCAAATGAGGCGGCCGTGATCAGGAGGCTTAGTGAGCTCTATGGCCAATAGTCCGCTCACCAAAGTCCAGCTCAACGGCGCCGAGGCAGTGTTCATGCTTGGCGCAGATGACGACGCTGACACTGTCGAGAACGTGGATGTAGAAGTAACTCTTGACGACAAAAGTCGGTGGAGCGCTACTTTCCTGACGTTGACTGAAATTCAACGGCTGATGGAGCGATGGGAAGCGACAGGGGAGTGCTTTGCGGGTGCGTATTTTCAATGCGCGGACCTTGTGATAGTTGACCAGGGAGGGATCGTCGCCGCGACGAACCTGTTGCGTCGGCTGGTTGACACCGGACGAATTCGGGAGGTTCTTGTCCGGGTAGACATTGAGGAGTGACGGCGCCTACGGAGCGTTCTGCAGACGCTTCGTGGTGCGCCTGAGGCTGCGGGTGTGCTTCCGCGTTGCCGTCCGCGTTGCAGTCAACCTGCTCGCATAAGTATCAATTCATCGATGGAGTTTGGCATCCGGTTGATGGGTAGAAGGCGGTTGCCCGCCCACCGCGCCGCTGGAGCACGGTGCGGTGGCGCGCCGCGTAGCGGTGTGGCGTCGATCCCCGGAACCACTCCCTCAGGATGGTTGGTGAAGGGATCGTCACGGCTCGGCCGGTCGATGGTCCTGGCTCGCGGTTTGGGAGGCTCGGTGTTGGCGGGCGTGCGCGCGGGGCCGGAACGGCTGTAACGTACCCGGCCGGCCTTGCCAGCGACCGTGGTATCCGCATCCGCAGGGATCCAGCTAACACGGTCTCGGTGTCGGTAGGGCAGGTGCCCGTTGAGGGGTCAGCCCCAGCACCGTCGTCGTCCCGGCTGCGGCTGTGCTGACGGCACCGGCCGATTCTCAGATGATCCTCAAGATATCCCGCCTCGACGGCCACTGGCGGCACGGCTGGTGTGTGCTGTCGCTACTGATCATCCCCCCTGTGCTGGAGATTCCATGAGAGATAGACCGAAGCTGACCTTGTCCGTCCTGCTCGCCGCGACCCTCGTGGCGACCGTCGCACCCCCGGCCAACGCGTCCGCGATCAGCTCCGGCGAGGAGCGCTTCCAGCCGGGTGTCACCTACGACCTGTCGGTGACCGACGCCGAGCGCGACGCGATCCACGCGGAGGTCGAGGCGTTGGCTGGACGTGTCAGCAGCGCGCGGGCGGGGGACGGCACCTACAACCCGCTCAGTCTGGTCGGGGCGATGCTGGACGGGTCGAGCTACGACTCCATTTCCCGGGGCGGCACGGCCGCGACGGCGTACCCGTTCCCGGTCAGTAACACCCAAGCCAACCAGAACGAGTACGACCGCAAGGTCGCCAAGCTCGCCTGGGTGGTCAAGCTGGCCACCGACCTGGGTTTCCCGGTGGTCGTCCAACGCCAGGCCGACAAGTACGTCTACGCGGAGATCGGTGACCCGGACGCGCCGGAAATGGTCATGGCGTTGAGTCACCTCGACTCGCCGACGGCGTCCGTTTCGCCGGCGCAGCTGGCACGCTGGCGGGACGCCGATGGCAACCTCGGCACTCCCGGGGCGTACCACTCGCCCTATGTCCAGGACGGCTGGGTCTACGGGGCGGGCATTCAGGACGACAGCGGCCCGACGCTGGCGACGTTGCTCGCGGCCAAGGCGCTGCTCGAGGCGGGGCTGCCCCTTGACCGACGCATTCGCATCGTCATGGGAATCTACGAGGACGGCGGTCCCGGCACGCCCTCGACGACGAACACCGCCAACTTCCAGTCCATCCCGTACAACTCGAACCCGAGCTTCTACGACAACTGGGCGTACAAGAATCTCAATCGGGAGGAGATGCCGGTCGCGGGCTACACCTCCGACTCACGGTTCCCGGTCATCGTTGGCAACTCCGGGGCGGTGACCCCGTCGGTGTCGATGAGCTTGTCCGCAGACGGCGCCAGGGCGTTCCGGTTGACGGGTGCCACGGCCGGCGTCACCCTGCGCGAAGGCGACCCGACGCTCAAGGACATCGCCTACGGCAGCACCACGCAGATCGCCTCGCGGGCCATCTTCACCCTCGACGTGGCGGGGGCCGGCTCCGCCGAGCGCGACCGATTCATGTCGGCGATCGTCGCTGCCGCGACCACGAAGGGTTGGCTCCCGGCTGCTCCCCGCACCACGCCGAAGGTGCAGACCACGATCAGCGGCGACTCGCTGACGTTGGAGGTCAACACCGATGTGGCGATGGAGATGCCGACCCCGCAGTACGGCAAGAATGCCGTCGTGTGGGGAATGTTCCTCCTTTCCCAGGGGCTGGGCGCATTGGGAAGCCCGGCCGCCGACCTGCAGTTGAAGAAGGCCGCCGACGGCATCGCCGACCTGTTCTTCCGCGACGGTGTCGAAGGTGAGGCCTATATCGGGAAGTACATGGGCATCCCGGCGAGCCTGTTGCGCAACACGAGCAACGGCACGCCGAACCTGACCTTCGCCCTCATGGGAAACATCAATTCAGAGACCCCGACGAGCTTCTACACGGACGCCTCGGGCAGCCTCAGCATGCCGATGTATGTGCGCAGCATGCACGTCACCGCGGCTGACTCCGGCCAGGCGACGGCGGCGGTCACGGCCGCCTTCCAGGCGAAGGGGTTCACCATCGGCGACCTGGGCTCGCCCATCGGCGCCGGTTTGTACGTCACGCACGACAACCCGCTGACCGCTCTCCAGTTCCAGAGCTACCAAGCCTCGATCGACCGCAACCCGCAGGAGTTCGCGGATCCATATTCACTCAAGGACGTGGTGTATCCGCAAGGCACGACCGGTGGCACCCTGGCCAGCAGCTTCCGCAACAAGATGACTGCCTTCGGTGCTGTCATCCCGGGTAACGAGCGCTGGTGGCACACGGCCAACGAGCGGATGAAGGTCGACTCGGCGGTGCAGATGACCAAGATCATGGCCGATGGCATGTTGGAGATGGCCCGGTACTCCGGGCCCGCCGGCGCCAAGTTCATGTGGGCGGATATGCCGGGGCTGAACTCCGACCGCGCGGACCTCGACCTGCTCGACGTCACTGTCGGAACCTACAAGGATGCGTCGCAGGCTGTCGGCGCGGGCCAGTTGGGCAATCAGGCCCTGCTCGGCGCCACCTCGTTCAACATCCCGATGTGGAACGCGCGCGGCAACTCGGCCCCCACAGCGGCGGCTTTCGCACTGGGCCACGAACCGGGAGGGGTCTACCTGCCCCTGACCGACACCGAGTACCTGAACAACTCGTACGTGGCGCCGATGCGTCTGGAGTTCAAGGTGCAGCGCCCCGACCACATGTCGGACGCGGCGTGGGCGAAGTTCGTCGCCGGAGGCTACGGCAGCTTCCAGTTCAACATTCTCGTCGGCGGCGCGGTTGTGCCGCTGGCCGTTCCCGCGGGGCAGAGTGCGGACAAGTACTTCTCCTCGCGCATCTCGGCCAACAACCCCGACGCCATCTACCTGTCGGTCAACCTCGCGATCACCGATGCGCCGTACACCGGGGTGAAGCCCATCCTCGCGGATTCCAAGACGGACCTGTACACGGTCAATCCGACGTACCTGGCCTCGAACCCGGATCCCTTCCCCGGGCGCGGGGCCACCGAACAACGGGGCTTCTTCGTGTTCGGTGATGGGCAGAAGAACGCGGAGTTCTCGTCACCCGACGCGGTCTACGTGACGGTCGCCAACGCGGCCGTCGATGCGAAGCCGTCGGCGGTGGTGAAGAAGGTGAAGGGCAACACGAACGAGTTGACCATCACGGTGAAGCAGACGCGTATCGACGGCAGCGAGTCGTCTGTGACGGCCACGTACACCATCAACAACAACGCCGCGGGCACCTACACCGTCGGCGATTACAAGGTGTACGTCGACACGAAGGGCAACACCCAGGTTCGGTCGATCTCCATCGTCTGAGGCCTGTGACGCGGGAGTTCAGCGCGCTTCGCGCAGCCGCGAGCGGACCGCCGCCGGCAGTGCGTCCCACCACCTGGTGGGGCGCACTGCCGGGCGTGCAACAGTTGGCCCGGCGTCCGGGCCGGGCTCAGGCGGGAAAACCGCCCGCCCGAAGCAGAGCGCCGGGGAGTTGCTTGCCGAGTCTCCGTTCCAGCCAGGAGACTGCCGAGGTCAGTTCTTCCACATTCAGGCCGGTGGGCAGCCCCATCCGGTCGAAGAGGTAGACGAGATCCTCGGTGGCGACGTTTCCGGTCGCCGCCGGTGCGAACGGGCAACCGCCTGTTCCGCCGATGCTGGCGTCGAGGGTGGTGACGCCCGCCTGGACTGCCGCGACCGCGTTGGCGACGCCGGTGTGCCGGGTGTCGTGCAGGTGCAGCCGCAGCGGTGTGCGGGACTGCGTGATCTCCCGGGCGAGCGTCAGCCGTTCGGTGACGTCGGAGGGTACGGCCACTCCGATGGTGTCGGCGAGGGCCAGCTCGTCCGGACCCGCGTCCCGCACCCGGGTGAGCACCTCCCGCAGCCGGCCCAGCGGGACCTCGCCCTCGAACGGGCATCCGAACGAGGCGCCGATGGTCACCGTCGCGAACACCCCCGCCTCGCGCGCCGCCCGCACCAATGCCGCCGCCGTGTCACAGGCCTGGGCCGTGGTCATGCCCTGGTTGCGGCCACAGAAGGTGTCCGTGGCCACGACGACGACGTTGATCTCGTCGACGCCTGCGGTCAGGGCCCGGTCCAGGCCGCGGCGGTTCATCACCAGGCCCGCGTACCGGACGCCGTCGTGGCGGGGGAGCGCGGCCATCAGCTCGTCCGCGTCGGCCATCTGGGGTACGCGGGCGGGGTTGACGAAGCTGGTCACCTCCACTCGCCGGGCTCCCGCCCGTACCGCCCGCTCGATCAGCTCGATCTTGTCGGCGGTGCTGAGCAGAGTCGCCTCGTTCTGCAGGCCGTCGCGGGGCGAGACTTCGACGATGTCGACCATGACCGTCATCGCTCCTCCGACAGGTACGCGACGGCCCTGGCCTCGCTGACCACCTCGGCGTACTTGGCTTGCAGGTCGAACAGGCTCGCCTCGTGCGGGCCGGGTGCGCGGTCGGCCACCGCGTCGCGGACCACCAGCGGGACGAGACCGTGCTGGATCGCGTCCACCGCCGTGGCACGGACACAACCGCTCGTGCTCACGCCGACCAGCACGACGGTGTCGATGCGCTCCGCCCGCAGGGTGGAGGCCAGCGAGGTGCCGAAGAAGGCGCTGGCATACTGCTTGACCAGCACCAGTTCATCCTCGGTGGGGGAGACCTGCGGCATCAGCTCACCCATCGCGCCACCGCCGGAGAAGAGCTGCTGAAGGGCGGTGACCTTTAGGACGAACAGGCCTCCGTCGACACCGCCGGGCCCGTACGCGACGCGGGTGTGCAGCACGGGGATCCGGTGGTCGCGGGCTGCGGCGATGATCCGGCCAGCCGATTGCAGGCAGTCCGCGGACGGCAGGCACAGTGGGCTGTCCGGGTCGAAGTAGGCCCGCATCAGGTCGATGACGAGCACCGCGGGACGGGCGCCGGGGGAAAGCACACCCCCGAATCCGTCGTCGCTGCTGTCCGGTACTGGGTTCATCATCGGGCGACAGGGGGGCGAGGAGCAGGAAGACCGGTCTCCTCCAGGCACCGGTCCAGGATGGTTTCCAGCGGCGGTCCCATGTCGAACGTGGGCAGTGGGTCCGGACGTCCGTGGCGCAGCTCGGCCCGTACCTCCTCGGTGGCCGCGACGTCGACGGTGCCGGCCTCGTCGCAGACCACGCCGAAGCGGCGGGCCCCCGTGGGGCTGACCAGGCCCCGGCGGACCTCGAGGCCGACGAGTTCCGGGTCGCGGGCGAGCGGGTCACCCCACCCGCCGCCACCCCAGGTGACGAAGTGCAGCACGTCCCCGGGAGCTACGGGCACGTCGTGCACCTTGCTGCCCAGGATCTCGGTGCCGCCGTCGGCGCGTTCGAGCCACTTGCGGCCCCGGGCACCGGGCTCGCCACCGTTGACCCCCCACGGATAGGTGAGCCAGCGGTCGTCGTGGATCGCGATCGTGCCGGCCTCCAGGAACCGGTAGGCCACGTCGACGCCGTTCCCGCCGCGGTGGAGCCCGGCGCCGCCGGTGTCCGCGATGGTCTCCCATCGCTCGATCCGCAGCGGGTAATAGGACTCCAGGTACTCGCACGGGATGTTGACGAACGACGGCCACAGCGAGTGGCCGTCCGGGCCGTCGCCCACCGGCCGGCCGGGAATCCCGCCGAATCCGATCGAGTACAGCTGGAACCACTCGCCCTTGCGCTCACCCGGCCCGTAGGTGCCCGAATACATGAAGTGCGGTGATGACGAGAAGCCGGCGGCGTTGAGCAGCCCGGGGTTCGTCTGACCGAGCAGGCCGCCGAACAGGTCGAAGACGCGACCGATGCCGTGGTTACGCGCGTTGAGGGCGGCAGGGTACTGGGGCTTCCAGAACGAATCGTCGGGGATCGTGACGTCGACCAGCGGGTAGAAACCGTCGTTCCAGAGGATCTGCGGGTCGGCGACGGTGATCATGTAGATGCCGAAGAACATCCGGACGAGGTTCTCGTTGATGTAGTAGTTGATCGGACCCTGCGCCTGCGGGCTGCTGCCGGTGAAGTCCAGCAGCACCTTGTCACCGGTACGGGTCAGGCTGAGCTTGAGCTCGTAGGGGCCGTAGCCGAGGCCGTCGTCGCAGATGTAGTCGGTGAACGAGAGGGTTTCGCCCTCCTTGAAGACCGCTGCGAGCAGGACCTTCATCGCCCGGTAGTTGCGGTCCAGGAGTTGGTCGAGCGCGGAGTTGTAGGTGTCCACCCCGAACCGGGCGCACATCTCCTGGACCCGACGGGCAGCGGTCCGGCACGCCGCGACGATGCCGTTGAGGTCGGCGCGGTTCCAGTCGGGCTTGCGCACCTGGTTGAGGATGATCCGCAGGGCGTCCTCGGCGAGCACGCCCTTGCGGTACAGCTTGAAGGGCGGTATCACCACGCCCTCCTCGAAGATGGTGCGGGCATCGGTCGGCATCGACGCCGGTGTCTTGCCGCCGACATCGGACATGTGCCCGAACATCGCCGCCCAGCCCACGATGCGGCCCTCGAAGAAGATGGGCAGCACCACGAGCCAGTCGTTCGCGTGGCTGATCGCCGCACCGCAGGAGTAGGGGTCCGACGTCAGCAGGACGTCGCCCTCCTCGATGTCGCCGTCGAAGTTGTCCAGGAAGTCGGGGATGGACAGCCCGAACTGTCCCACCATCATTTTTCCGTCAGGGTTGGCGATCAGCGGAAACTCGTCGTGCTGTTCACGGATCCCCGGCGACAGCGCGGTCCGGAAGAGCACCTCGTCCATCTCATAGCGGGCGTTGCGCAGCCCGTTCTCGATCAGGTCGATGGTGACCAGGTCGACATCCACGGAGCGAAGCGGTCCGGTAGCGGTCTCGATGAGGCGTGCCATGGTCAGTTCTCCCGGTGGGTGTCGGCGGGGCGGATGAGGAGGCTGCCGCTCGGGTGCACCGCAGCCGTGTGCCCGGGCAGCACGAGGGTGGTGGAGTCCATCTCGGTGATGATCGCCGGACCGGGCACGACGTTGCCCGCTCGCAGCAGGGCCCGGTCGTAGATTCCGGCTTCGACTTCGGCGCCCTCGACCCAGATGCGGTGCTGCGCCCGCAGTGCGGGGCCCGGGTCCGCGTCACCGTGCTCCAGCGTCGGCGCGGCGACCTGGGGCCGGGGACCGTGGGCGGTGGCCCGGACGGTCACCAGCTCGTGTTCGGCGTCGAGAACGAAGGAGAACAGTCGTTGGTGATCGGCGTCGAACGCCGACCGCAGGGCCGCGAGCCCACCGCCGGCCCCGTCGAAGGCGTCGATGTCGACTGCCACCGGAATCTCGAAACCCTGTCCGTGGTAGCGCAGGTCGGCGGAGTAGACGACGTGTTGCTCATCCTCGGGAACACCCTGTTCGCTGAGCGTGGCGCACGCCTTGCCCGCGAGTTCGGTGAGCACCGCGCGCAGGCTCTCGTCGGTCATCTCGGTGAAGCGGCGCACCAACGTCCGCACCGACTCGTCGCGCAGATTGGTCGTCGCGTCGCCGTAGGCGCACAGCACTCCCGGCGACGGCGGGATGATCACCGGCCAGGCACCGGTCAGTCTGCCGAGGGCGTTGGCGTGCAACGGGCCGGCGCCACCGAAGGCCACCAGCGCGTAGTCGCGCGGGTCGAAGCCCTGCTGCACCGACACCAGCCGCAACGCCCCGAACATGTTCTCGTTGACGATGTCGATGATGCCCGCGGCGGCGGCCTCGACCGACTCCAGCCCGGTGGCGTCGGCGATCGACTTCACCGCGGCTCGTGCCGCCGCACGGTCCAGGGTGATCTCGCCACCGGCCAGATCGGTGGGCAGGTAGCCGAGCACCACGTTCGCGTCGGTCACCGTCGGTTGCTCACCGCCCGCCGCGTACGCGGCGGGACCGGGTGCGGCACCGGCCGACTGCGGTCCTACCCGCAGCGCCTGGGTCAGCGGCGGTACGTGGGCGATGGATCCGCCGCCGGCACCCACGGTTCGTACGTCGACGGAGGTGGCGCGGACCTTGAGGTCCCCGACCGTGGTCTCCCGACCCACCCTCGGCGTGAGCCCCTGCACCAGGGCGACGTCGGTGGAGGTGCCGCCCATGTCGAAGGTCAGGAAGTCCGGGTAGCCGGCCTGCTCCGCCACCCAGGCCGCGCCGGTCACCCCGCCGGCAGGGCCGGACAGCAGCAGGTTCACCGGGTTGTCCGCGGCGACGGCAGCGGAGACCAGGCCACCGTCGCTGCGCAGGATGCACAGCCGGCCGTCCACCCCGGACTCGCGCAGCTGCGCCTCGAGGTTCGCCACGTAGCGCGCCACCTGCGGCTGAACGGCCGCGTTCGCGACGGTGGTGATGGTTCGCTCGTACTCCCGAAGCTCCGGCAACACCGAGGACGACACCGACACCGGTACGCCCGGAAGCTCCTCCGCGGACAACTCGGCCACCCGGCGCTCGTGCTGCGGGTTGGCGTAGGAGTTGATCAGGCTGACGCTCAACGCCTCGATGCCCTGCGCGCGGAGCTTGCGCAGCTTCGCACGGACGTCAGCCTCGTCGAGTTCGGTCACCACCGCGCCGTCGGCGCCGATCCTGCCGACGACCTCCACGGTGTCCTCCAGCGCCGCCAGCGGCTCCGGCTTGGGCCAGATGATCCAGCCGGCAAGGCCACCTGGCACGAAGGAACGGGCGATCTGGAGCACCTGCCGGAAGCCGTCGGTGGTGACCAGCCCAACCCGGGCGCCCTTGCCCTCGAGGATCGCGTTCGTGGCGACAGTGGTGCCGTGGAACACCTCAGTGATCTCCGACATGGGCACGCCGGCGGCCTCGCAGGCCCGCTCGATGCCGCGCAGCACCCCGATGGACTGATCCTCGGGGGTGGAGGAGGTCTTGGCCCGGTAGGTCTCTCCGGTCGCCTCGTCGATCAGCAGGATGTCGGTGAACGTTCCCCCCACGTCCACGCCGAGTCGGTAGGTCATGGTTCCTCCTCAGATGACGCCGGCGGAACGCAGCGACGCCATCGCGTCGTCGCCGAGCCCCAGCAGGTCGCGATAGATGTCCTCGTTGTGTTCACCGAGCTCGGGGCCGACGTGCCGGACCCGGCCCGGGCTGTCAGAGAGCTTGGGTACGACGTTGTGCATGGCGAACTCCCCGAGACCGGGGTGGGTCAGCCGGACTATGGCCTCCCGCGAGGCGAAGTGCGGGTCCTCGAGCATGTCCCGGGCCCTGAAGATGCGGCCTGCCGGTACGCCCTGGGCGTGCAGCCGTTCGAGCAGATCTTCGGCCGCGAGCGTCGAGCTCCATTCGGCGACCAGGCCGTCCAGCTGCTCCATCCAGCGGCCTCGGGCGCCGTGGGTGGCGTACTTCTCGTCGGTGGCCAGCTCCACCCGCCCCATCGCCTCGGCGAGCCGGCGGAAGACCGTGTCCTGGTTCGCCGCGATCAGCACCATCTCGCCGTCGGCCGTCGGGTAGACGTTGCTCGGGGACACGTTCGGAAGGGTCGTTCCGGTCCGTTCCCTCTGGTAGCCGGCGATCTGGTACTCGGGGATGAGCGATTCCATCATCGCCAGCACGGCCTCGTAGATGGCCGAGTCCACCACCTGGCCTCGACCGGTACGTCCGCGCTGGTGCAGCGCCACCAGGGTGCCCAGGCAGGCGAACGTCGCCGCCAGCGAATCGCCGAGAGAGACGCCGGCCCGGGCCGGAGGGCGGTCGGGGTCGCCGGTCACGTAGCGGATGCCGCCCATCGCCTCGCCGATCGATCCGTATCCGGCACGCGACGAGTACGGGCCCGTCTGCCCGAAACCGGTCACGCGGGTGACGATCAGACCGGGGTTGATCTCCCACAGCCGCTCCGGGGCCAACCCCCAGCGCTCCAACGTGCCGGGCCGAAAGTTCTCGATCAACACGTCCGCCCGCGCGACGAGCTGGCGTACCAGATCCTGACCCTGCTCGGTCCGCAGGTTCGCGGTCACGGACTTCTTGTTCCGCGCCACCACCGGCCACCAGAGCGACTTGCCGTAGGGCTTCTCGCGTCCCCACTGCCGCATGGGGTCGCCCTGACCCGGGTCCTCGACCTTGATCACCTCGGCGCCGAAGTCACCCAGGAGTTGACCGCAGAACGGCCCCGCCAGCAGCTGTCCGAGCTCGATCACCCGGATGTCGTCAAGCGGCAGTGGAGTGCTCATGAGCCCCTCATCAGTGTCTCTTTGCATGCAATTCACAGGTATGTGACTGCCGTTACAGCAAGTTGTGCTGGGAAAGTAGGCCTGCGTTCCTCGGGTGTCAATGCCCTGGAGGGAGATTGCATACAACCTGCCGTGTTGCTACGGTCCGAGCATCATGAGTGACCACACGCCACTGCGGGAGGCCGACAACGGCCACGCCGCCGACGACGCCTATCGGCTGATCCGGGAACAGATCCTGTCCGGGCAACGGTCGGCCGGGGCGTGGCTCCGCGAGGGCGAGTTGGCCGAGTCGATCGGGGTGAGTCGGACCCCGGTCCGGGAGGCGCTCAGACGGCTGACGGCGGAGGGACTGGTCCGCCACGAACGCAACCGTGGCGTGCAGGTCCAGGCGTGGAGCATCCACGACCTCGACGAGATCTTCAGCCTGCGGGCCGTGCTCGAGCCCTGGGGCTGCCGACTGGCGGCGACCACGGGCACCATCGACGTGGACGCGCTCGACGCGCTGGCCCACCGGATGGACGAGGTGGCACCGGACGGACGACCGACCGATGTGGACGAGCTCACCGAGCTGAACAACCGGTTCCACCGGATGATCCTTGAGGCGTCTGACAACAGCCGACTGGCCGGCGTCGTCTCATCGGTGATCCAGATGCCGCTCGTCTGGCGTACCTTCTCCCGCTACAGCCCGGACGCGCTGCGCCGTAGCCTGGCTCACCATCACGAACTGGTGGCGGCGCTGGCCGCGCCCGACCCCGACTGGGCGGAGTCGGTCATGCGCAGCCACGTACGCGCGGCATGGCATTCCATCCGGCTGCGAGACGGCGGCGACCGGGCACCCGGCCCGGAACTGCCGGGCCAGGTCAGCACCACTGCAGGTCAACCGCCACTCTGATCATGTGGTCGGGTTCAGCGACCGCGCGAATGGCGGGTCTGCTCTTGGGTCCGGCGGCCGTGCTGTCGGAAGCTGCGCATTCGTTGTGACGCACCACCATAGGCACCTGGTGACCGTATGGCAGCCAACGCTTCCACCGCGGCTGGGTCAGGCCGGCGGATCGTCTCGGAAGAGGGCTTCCTTCACGCCGGGGCCGCCCCAGCGGGTGGCGACGAGCTCGGGACGAGGGCGGGCCGGCTCGGGCACCTCGCCGGCGCCGCCCGGCCGGCGCCGGCCGGGCGCGCGTTGACCACCGATGGTGCAATTGAGTCGGATGGATCCTTACCCGGGGAGGAACCTGATGGCTGACCACAGCGGGCTGCCGATCGCCGCGCTCCTGCGCGGGGGCCCGGAGGACGGACCTGGCGAGCTGGAACTCGGTGCCCGGCAGTTGGCCCTGGAACTGGCGCCGTACGGGGAACGGTTGCCCGCACCGACCGAGGTCGCGCCGGACGGCACCCGTGCCGGCGAGATCGAGATGATCGGTGCCGTCGCGCTGGCCATCGAACCCGCTCTCCCGTCGATCATCGCGGTGCTGGAACTCCTCCTCGCCTGGGCCGGCCAGCGCCAGGGACGCGGCGTGCGGATCGTCGAGCCGGACGGCAGCGAACTCGACCTCACCGGCGTCTCCGCCGCCGACCAGCGCCGCATCGCCCAGACCTGGCTCGACCGGAAACTTCCCCGGTGACGCGCAGACGCGCCCTGTTGATCGCCTGTGACGAGTACGACGATCCCAAGCTGTCCCGCCTCCGGTCTCCGGCACACGACGTCCAGGTGCTGGCCCGGCTGCTCGGTGACCCGACGGTCGGCGCCTACGACGTACGGCTGCTGGTCAACCCGACCGAGCACGAGGCCCGGCTGGAGATCGCCCGACTGCTGCGGTCGGCCGGCCGGTCGGACCACCTGCTGCTCTTCTTCGCCTGCCACGGCCGACGCGACATCGACGGGCTGCTCTACCTCGCTCTCGCCGACACGGACGTCGACGATCTGCCGGCCACCGCGCTTCCCACGGAACTGATCAACCGCCTGCTCAACCGCTCGGCCTGCCAGCGGATGGTCCTGCTGCTGGACTGCTGCTTCAGCGGAGCGGTGTCGCGGGTGTTGACCCACCAGGGCGACGCGGGCGTCCGCGGCGGGGACCTGTTCCCGGGCGAGGGCACCGGCCGCGCCGTCCTGACCGCCACCACGGCCCACGAGTACGCCTGGGAGCCGGCCGGCGAGCCGCTGCCGCTGACCGACAACCCTCGGCACTCCGTCTTCGCCGGTGCGGTGATCGAGGGGCTGCGCACCGGTGACGCCGACCTGGACGGTGACGGACTGGTATCCGCCGACGAGCTCTACCGGTACGTCAGGGACTCGGTCGCGGTGGCCGGCGGGCAGACGCCCCGCCGCTGGATGTACGGCGAGGGCGACCTCTACGTCGCCCGGAGCTCACGGGGCCCGGCCCTGGCCACGGCGGCCGGCCGGACCGCGCCCCTGCCGCCGGCCGGGGTAGAGGTTCGGGACGGGCGCGGTGCCGACCGGTCGGACGGTCCGGTCCCGCCCCGCCAGCGGCCCGTCCCCTGGGCGGCGGAGCGCCTGCACTGGGAGGCGGGGTTGCCCGAACCGGTGGAGCGGATGCTGAGGGGTTCGGCCGACCGTACGGGTTGGCTGGCCCTGCGGGCGGGCAGCTGGGACGAGGCGACCACTGGGTTCGAGGCGGCGGTGCGCGTCGACGGGACGGCCGGTGCCTGGTGGGGACTCGGGATCAGCCACGCGATCGGCGGACGCTGGCGGGCCGCAGGCCACGCGTTCGCGGCGGCCGCCGGAGGGCTGCGGGAGGCCCCGCCCGACCACCCGGCGCCGACGGCCGCGCTGACCGCCGGGGCGCTGCTGCTCGCGGTCGTCACGCTGCGGGCGGGCGGCGACCAGCGCGCGGCCCAGGTGCTGACCGACTCCGTCGACGCGTTGCCGCTGTGCCCGCCGCTGCTGGTGCTCTCCGCGGCGTGGGCCGGTGACGGTGCGGCGCTGACCCGCGCGTTCCTGCTCGATCCGGAGATGGCGGTGGAGTGCGAGGCCGCGGGCATGGAGATCGGACCGGCCGTCCAGGAGGCCATCGCCTGCGGCGAGGCGCAGGTCCGCCGGCTCGACGTCGCCCGCACCCGGCTGCGCGCCACCGACCCGGCCTGGTCCGGCGGTCCGGCCGGCGACGGCGGGCCCGAGGGAGTATGGCGGTCGCCGCTGGCGCGGCTGCCGGAGGTCCGGCGGGCCGTGGAGGTACGCCGAGACGAGCTGATCTCCCTGCTGCACGCCCGCCAGCTCGGTGTACGGGACGCATTGCGCGCACCGGTGCCGGACGGGGGCGGAGCGGTGGTGGCGGACATCCGCAACGCCATTCACACCGGTCACGAGGCGCTGCGGGCGACGGACCGGCCCGCACCGCTGGCTGCGGTCGGTATTCCACCGATCCGTCCGATGCGTTCAATTTAAGCTAATAGATTTCCCCCGCGCGGAGGGTTCTACCGCACGCGGTTGCCTCCGTACTATCTGTAGACCTGCCGCAATGGGTGGTTCTCGGCATCGCATCGGAGGAGACATGGTCGATAGCGGTGTCCTCCGGCGCTGCCGAAGTGCGCTCGGGTGGCGGCGCCGGTGACCCTCGAATCCCACGACCACCGCCGGCTGGTCGACGCGATGCTCGCGCTCACCGGTGCCGAGGTACGCACCCACCGCGACCGGTACGTACGGCAACTCGGCCACCTGATCGACGGCGAGCCTGTCTTCCGCCGCTCCGACGTGCCCTTCACCGACCTCTGGGGACTCGTCGCGGCCTGCGAGGAGGTGCCGGGGGCGCTTCGGCTGTTGCCCGAGGCGGTGGCGGCGGTGGACGGTGAGAGCCCGGAGCTGGACCGCTTCCGCGCACTCGTCGCCATCCACCTGCCGCCGGAGATCCTCACCGCCGACGAACGCGGCCGGATCGTCGAGCTGGCCGACGGCCTCGATCCGCCGGTGCTGCTGGATCTGTGCCGCGGCGCGGTGGCGCGGCTCGGTCCGCGGGTGCGCCCACCGGTCACCGACCTGGCGGCCGTACTCCGGGAGCTGGAGGACGCGATCTCCGACCCCGACGTACGCCCGCCGCTGGTCGCCTTCCTGGACGACCTGGCGGGCCGGGTCGCCCTACCGGCCCGCCGGATCGCCGGCCGCCTCGCCGACGCGGTCGCGCGGCGGATGGGGGTCCCGCCGGGTCCGGCGGCGACCCCGCCGCCGGCCGGGTCGGCGGGCGGTCCCAGACCCTCGGACGGCGACCAGTACCGCTCCTACTTCGTGGTGCTGCTGGACGCGGACGGCATCGACGCCTCCCGGTACCTGTTCGAGGCCTGGTTGGTGACCCCGGGCGATCCCGGCCGGCTGCCGTGGCACTGGGAACGCGTCCCGGACGGGCCGGGGGATCGGTTCCGACTGGAGCAGATCCAGCTCAAGATCGATGAGGCGCTCACCGAACTGGCCAATCGCAGTACCGCCGAGATCGGTCAACTGACTGTCGAGTTCATCGTGCCCCGACGCCTGCTCGACTACGAGTTCGACAGGTGGCAGGTGGCGGCTCCGGGGCTCTACACGGCCCTCGGCGTGCACTACCCGGTGGTCGTCCGAGACCTCACCCGGATGCGCAACTCCCTGATGCGTCCCCGCTGGCGGACGCGGCACCGGCGGCTGCGCGAGCAGGGTTCCGCCGTGCAGGCCCGGGCGGTCGCCTTCGAGCGGCTCACCGAGCCGTACGTCGCGCAGCACCTGCACGCCCGACTGCTCGGCAACGACGACTACCCGGTCTGTCTCGTGCTGTTCGTCAGCGGCGCCGAACGGCACATCCAGGCGGCGATCGGCGCCGCGGTCACCGCCGGACTGCCGGTCGTCCTCTGGTGTCGCGATCGCGCGGCGGCGTCACGGTTCGATTCGTACATCCCCGAGGTGCTCATGGCGCGCAGCGTCGCAAACCTGCGCGAGCTGGTCTGGGAGCTGCGTCGCGACGCGGGCAGCGAGGGCGGCTCCCCCGAACACCTCGGTCTCCACCTCACCCTGCTGTGGGACGAGATCGACCGGGTGCCACCGGCCGACGCCCTCAGCGCGCCGGTCTAGGAAGGGACGACAGCGTGTTGGAATCACCACCGCAGCCGGAGGACTCCGCCACGGGCGACGTTGAGGACTGGCGGATCTACCTCGGCACCGGACGGCCGCACAACGGCGTCGAGCGGCTCCCCGAACCGCCCCAGTGGCGGCGGTTCGGCGGCGGGCCACTGATCACCTCCGCGCTGCCGGAGGACCGGCAGGGCGCCGAGCGGGCACGCGGCTACCAGATCACCGACGAGGCGATCGAGATGGTGAACGCCGCGCTCTACCTGCGCCGCCCGCTCCTGGTGACGGGCAAGCCGGGCACCGGAAAGTCCACCCTCGCCTACAGCGTCGCGTACGAGCTGGGCCTCGGGCCGGTGCTCTACTGGCCGGTGACCAGCCGCTCCACCGTGGACGACGGCCTCTACCGCTATGACGCGATCGGCCGGCTCCAGGAGACGAACCTCTTCCAGTCCACCGGGCGGACCGAGGAGATACCGGACATCGGCCGCTACCTGACGCTCGGCCCGCTGGGCACGGCACTCCTGCCCTGGGCACGTCCCCGGGTGGTGTTGATCGACGAGCTGGACAAGAGCGACCTGGGGCTCCCCAACGACCTGCTCAACGTCTTCGAGGAGGGCCGGTTCGAGATCCCGGAACTGGCCCGGCTGCCGGAGGACCAGAGCCTGGCGGAGGTGATGACCAGCGACGGCACCCTGCGGGCACCGGTACGGCGCGGCCAGGTCCGCTGCGCCGCCTTCCCGGTCGTCGTCATCACCAGCAACGCCGAGCGGGAGTTCCCACCCGCCTTCCTGCGCCGCTGCCTGCGACTGGACATCCAGCCCCCGGACGAGCAGGCCCTGACCCAGATCATCACCTCGATGCTCGGCGAGGAGGCGGTGGCCGCCAGCGCCGACCTGATCACGCACTTCCTCGACCTGCGCGACCGGGGTGCGGTGGCCACGGACCAGCTGCTGAACGCGATCTTCCTGGTCACCTCCGGGGTGCGACCGCCCGAGTCGACCCGCGCCCGGCTGCGGGCGAACCTGATCCGCGACCTCGAAGCGGCCGGCACCCTATGATCGATCGGCTGGTCACCGCCCTCGGCGGCGCTCCCTCAGCCCTGACGGCCGAGGAGTGCGCCGAGGCGATCTGGCTGGCCCGCTTCCTGCCCCGCCAGCCGGGGCCGCCCCGAGCCGGGCCGGCCGCGACGGCGAGCGACGCGCCGCCGGGGGCGCCACCCGAGCCACCGGCGTCGCCGCCGTCCACCTCCCCGGCCCGGCAGCCCACCCGGCCGGAGGCGCCCGCGGTGACCGAGGCGGAGCCGTCCGCCAAGCTCTACCTGCCGCCGCCCGCCAACGGGCCCCGCGACCCGTCCTCGCTGCCGCTACGCACTCCCGGGGTGCCCGCCCTGCCGCACGCCCGGGAGATCGCCCGGGCGCTGGCCCCGCTGCGCCGGTCCGTACCCGCCCGGCACGCCGTGCGGCTCGACGAGGCGGAGACGGCCCGCCGGTCGGCGGAGGCCCGGATGCTCCAACCGTGCCTCACCCCGGTCACCGAGCCGTGGCTGGATCTCGTACTGCTGGTCGACGGCAGCCCGTCGATGGTGGTCTGGGAGGCGACGGCGACCGAGATCCGGACCCTCGCCGACCGGATGCGGGTGCACACGTTCCGCCGCATCCAGGTGTGGTACCTGCGGCCGGATGCCAAGGGCCACCGGCCGATCCTGACCTCCGACGGCGGCAGCACCGCGCGGGACCCGCGCGAGCTGGTCGACCCGGAGGGCCGGCAGTTGACGATGGTGTTGAGCGACTGCACCGGCGCCATCTGGGACGCTCCCGAGCTGCGACGGTGGCTCGCGATCTGGGGCCGCTCCGGTCCGGTCGCCGTGGTCCAGCCGCTGCCCCAGCGGCTGTGGCACCGCTGCCGCCCGACGCTGCACCCCGTGCTGGTCCGGCCGACCCGGCCTGCGGCACCGGCGGCGCAGCTGCACCCTCGCCTGCGTGACGAGGTGCCGGACCACCTTCCGCGCGGTGCGGTCGCGATACCGGTGCTGGAACTGGCACCGCGATGGTTCGCCGCCGGGGCCGCCCTGGTCAGTGGCCGCACCCTCGGCCCGGTCGCGGCGGTCGCGCTGCTGACCACCGACCCTCGTCCGCTGCTCGTCGACCCGCTGCGGGAGCCACCGTCGCCGGAGCCGCTGGACCTGACGCCGGCCCAGCGGGTCGCCCGGTTCCGGGCGATGGCCTCGGACGAGGCCCGTCAACTCGCCGAGTTCCTTGCCGCCGCACCGCTGACACTGCCGGTGATGCGTCTGGTGCAGCGCCTCATGCTGCCACGCTCACAGCCGCAGGACCTCGCCGAGGTCTACCTGAGCGGGCTGCTGCGCCACGCGGCGAGCTGGGCCGAGGACACGCCGGTCGAACAGGCCCGCTACGAGTTCCTTCCCGGCGTACGGCAGGAACTACTCTCCGGACTGCGGGTCGGTGAGGCGCTGCGGATCCTCGACGTCGTTTCCCGCTACGTCAACGAGCACATGGGCGCGGCTCTGGACTTTCCGGCGCTGCTCGCCGGACAGGTCTCGGACCGGCTGGCGACCCGACTGGGCCGCCCGTTCGCCGAGGTGGCCTACACGGTGCTGCGCAGCCTGGGAGGCCGGTACTCGGAACTCGCGCGGCGGCTGGCTCCGGCCGCCCTCGGCCCGCCAGCCACGCCAACGCAGCGGACCGACCGGCGGCTACCGATCGCGGCCACACCCGAAGAGGGGGACGACATGACCGCACAGACCGCTCCAGGAGATCGGGGCCGTTCCAGCGTCGGGGAGCAGCCAGCGGTGTTCGGGAACGTGCCGCCCCGCAACCCCGACTTCACCGGGCGGGAAGAACTGCTCAACGTGCTGCGCCAGCGGTTGACCGACAACGTCACCGCGGTGCTGCCGCACACCGTGCACGGCCTCGGCGGAGTCGGCAAGAGCCAGCTCGCCGTGGAGTACGTCTACAAGTACGCCAGCGACTACGACCTGATCTGGTGGGTTCCGGCCGAACAACCGACCCGGATCCGGGAGTCGCTCGTCGCCCTGGCCCGCAAGCTCGATCTGGTCAGCGACGACGTCGACGTGTCGCAGGCCCTGGAGACCGTGTACGACGCATTGCGCACCGGACGGCCGTACGGCCGGTGGCTGCTGGTCTTCGACAACGCGACCCGGGCCGAGGACCTGATGCCGTTTCTCAGCAACCCCGGCGGGCATGTGCTCATCACCTCCCGCAACCACAACTGGGCCGGGGTGGCGGACAGCATCGAGGTGGATGTCTTCACCCGGGAGGAGAGCATCGAGCTGATCCGGCGGCGGCTGCCGGAGCTGGACGACGAGGACACCGACCGGCTGGCGGAGCAGCTGGGGGACCTGCCGCTGGCCCTGGAGCAGGCGGCGGCCTGGATGCTGGCGACCGGCACCCCGATCGACGAGTACCTCGGCCAGTTGGAGAAACGGGTCGGCCTGTTGCTGCGGGAGAGTTCACCCGCGTCGTACTCGACGCCGGTGGTGATCACCTGGGGGCTGGCATTCGACCAGCTGGCCGAGCAGACCCCTGCCGCGTTGCAGTTGCTGGAGCTGTGCGCCTTCCTCGGTTCGGAGCCCATCTCGATCAGACTGCTGCCGATGGGGCGCTACGCCGGGCTGCCCAGCCTGCTCGACGCCACCGTCCGGGACGACATCCAGTTGCGCCGGGCGGTGCGGGACATCGGCAAGTACGGCCTGGCGAAGGTGGACGCGACCCGCAACAGCATCCAGATCCACCGCCTGGTGCAGGCCACCCTGCGGGACCGGCTCACCCCGGCCGACCGGGAGACCTACCGCACCGCCGTGCAGAAGCTCCTCGCCGCCGCGAACCCCGGTGATCCGACGGAGGACCAGGAGATCTGGCCCCGGCACGCGGAACTCAACCCGCACGTGCTGGCCTCCGGGGCGATCGACGGCGAGTCCGACGACATCCGCAAGGTGGTGCTCGACCAGATCCGCTACCTCTACGTCAGCGGCGACTACGAGAGCAGCCGCGAGCTCGGCTCGATCGCGTACCGCCGGTGGCTGGAGAAGCTGGGGGCGGCCAACGAGCAGACCATCATCACCGCCCGGTTCCTCGCCAACGCGCTGCGCTCCACCGGCAATCCGCAGGAGGCGAGGCGGTTGAACGAACGGACGTACGAGATCGCCCGCGACACGCTCGGGCCCGACCACGAACACACGTTGGCGCTGGCCAACAGCTTCGGGGCGGACCTGAGGCTGTTCGGCGAGTGGCAGCGGGCCCGCGAACTGGACGAGGGGCTGCTCGAGGCGCACCGCAGGGTGTTCGGTGAGGACGCCCCGGACACCCTGCGCTGTGCGAACAACCTCGCCGTCGATTACCGGTTGCTCGGCGACTTCGAGCGGGCGCGGCGCACGGACGAGGACAACTGGGCGCGCTACCGGCGGGTGCTGGGCGACACGAACCCGTACACCCTGTTCACCGCCACCCTGCTCTCCCGGGATCTGGACGGGCTGGGCCGCTACCACGAGGCGCTGCGGTTGCAGCGGCAGTGGCTGCCGCTGCACCGGGGGAGCCTGCGGCCGGACCATTCGAACGTGCTGCGGGCGACTCGGCTGCACGCGGTCACGCTCCGCAAGACCGGCCTCTACAGCGAGGCGCTGACGGTGGCTCGTGAGGTGTACTCGCTGTGCCTGCGCCGGTTCCGGGAGAACCACGCCGACACGATCTCGGCGGCGATGACGCTGTTCAACATCCTGCCCCGCACCGAGCAGGAGCGGGTGGCGCGGGCCCGGGCCCTGGCCGAGGCCCGGGTGCTGGGCGAGGAGACGCTGACCGGCTACCAGCGGGTCCTGGGCGACGAACACCCCTTCACGTACGTCTGCATGACGAACCTGGCGATCGTGTTCCGCCTACTCGGGGACTACACCGAAGGGCGCCGGCTCGACGAGCGGGCGGTCGCCGGACTCCGTGCCGGGCTCGGGATGGAGCACCCGTACACCCTCTGTGCGACGGTCAACCTCGCCAACGATCTCGCTGCCAGCCGGGACCATGCCGGAGCGGCTTCGCTACTGCGGGAGACCCTGGCGGCGGCCCGGCAGGTGAACGGCCAAAATCACCCGGAGACGTTGATCTGCGCCGCGAACCTCTCGATCGAGCTGGCGGCGCTCGGCGACCGGCCGGCCGCCCGGGAGCTGCGCGACGCGGCCATCGCCGGGTACGAGCGGACCGTTGGCCTGGACCACCCGGACGCGGCCGAACTGCTGGCCAGCCATCGGGTGTCGATCCCGATCGACCCGCCTCCGACGTGAGCGCTGGCGGGTCCGGGAGGACGGCGGCTAGGCCCGGGCGGCGAGCGGGGCGCCCGCCGCCGGGCTGACCGCCTCGGGCGCCTCGGCCACGAGGGGGCGCAGCCAGCGGGTCAGCCGGAGCGGGTCCGGTGCGTCGGCACCGCGACGCCGGATCTCGCGGTGCAACGCGGCGACGAGTTCCGGCATCTGGTGCAGCGCGGCGGTCTCCCCGTCCGCGCCGTCGCCGCTCAGCTCGGTGAGGATCGCCAGACCGATCCAGGACCGTGGCTCGTCCGGCTGGTCGAGGATCTGGCGGAGGTAGGCGGCGCGGGCGGTCGCGTGGTCGCCGAGGATCTGCGCGATGTCGCCGGCGGACGCCTGTGGTACCTGCGTGGTCACCTGCGCCGGGTCGGTGCAGAGCTGGTCGAAGCCCTCCGGATCTGCCATCTGGAGTCCGGCCAGGTCGAATCGGACGTTGTGGGTCGAGGTCCAGCCGACGTCGTGGGTCAGCACGGCGGAGATCGGCCCGGGTGAGGCCGCCGCCCCGGCCAGCCAGTCGTCCGCCAGCCGGTGCACCCGGTGCGAATCGGGCACCCGGTTGCGCAGGCGCCAGCCGAGCCGGTGTTCGGCGGTGACCTGCCGGGCCAGCGAGGCCGCAGCCGGGGAGACGGGTTCCGCGAGCCAGCGGCGCTGCCGTTCGGTCAGCGTGGCGAGGAACCGCCGGCCCTCCTCGGTCAGGTTCGGGACCCCGTGCAGCAGCTCGGTGGTCTGCCAGACCATGGAGCGCCAGCGGGCGAATTCGAAGTCGGCGAACCGGGCGGCGGCGTCGCGCTGGACCCTCCGTTGCACCCGCCAGAAGTCGGTGACCCCGAAGAAGGCGTAGACACCGTGCAACAGCCCGCCGAGCGGCCGGGGATCGTCGCGCCACGGCGCGTAGTGCCGGGGTTCCGAATCGGCGTGGTGCAGCGGGATCAGGTCGAGCAGCGCCCCGAGTTTGGCGTGCTGCCACTCGTGTACCAGCGCCGCCGCCAGGGCGAGTGGATCGGTGGGTGGGGTCAGGGACACGGCGCCGAACGACTCCATGGCGGTCGCGTTGACGCCGTAACTCTCCTCGGGGGCGACCAGCGGGACGATCGTGGTGAGTCCCGCGGCGATCCCCTCGGCGTAGCCGGGATGTGACCGCACGAGCACCGGCCACGCCTCGTCGAGGGCCGCCTGCCACCCGGCCAGCTCGGGGTCGGAGAGCCGGCCCGCCGCCCGGAGTTGGTGGATGTCGCGGCACGGGTCGAGGTCGTCGACGATCAGCCGCAGCGTGCGGCCGGCGGCCTGGGCCGTGATCGTGCGCAGACCGGACCAGCCGGGCGCGTCCGCCGACGGGTCGCTGGGTACCAGGACCGGGCCGATCCGCAGCCGGCCGTCCTCGGCGGTGACGGTGACGCTGCCGGCCCCCGACTCGGCGCGTCCGTACGTCGGCAGCATGACCTGGCCGTCGGTGCTGGACAGCTCGATCGTGAAGTCCAGCCCGGCCCGGGCCGCCGCGGCCGCGGCGATCTCGCCCAGCCGACTGACGTCGCGGGAGGCCGCGACGGTGGCGCCGGAGCGGCGACTGCGGGGCGGCACCGTGGCGGGGCCGGCCCGCAGCCGCCGGAGTGTGACCGTCAGCCAGGAGCCGACGTGCGGAGCGAGCAGTACCTCGTCGACGGCCTCCGGCCGGTGGGCCTGGGCGCGGACGAGCAGCTCCAGCGAGGCCTCGGTGGCCGGGGACGAGTCGGCGTCCAGCAGTGCCCGCAGCAGGAACAGCCGTCGGCTGAGCTGGCCGCGGCGGAGCCGGGCGATCGTCTCGGCGTCGCCGTGGCCCGCGGCGAGCTGGCTGAAGGACCGGGCGGGAAGTCGGATCACGTCGGTCACGCGCGTTGCCTCATCACTCGGGCGACATCGGCCTGTACGCGGCCGGCGATGTGGTCGATCAGATATCGCAGGTCGGCGCAGTAGACCGAGGGATTGCGGAATCCTGAGCCCTTACGGTATCGGTGCGGATAGTACCCTCCACCACAGACCGGATGAACCGAACAATCAAGACACGCCGGAGCGAGTGCTTTCGCGCCGATCTGTCGGGCGATGACGGCCGGGTGCCGCAGGGCGGCGTCCAACGGGTGATCGGCCACGGTGAGGCCGGTGGCCGGGGCGCCCTCGTAGGCGGAGCGCAGCGTGTCGACCTGTTCGAGCGACCCGTCGACGTCGATGACGATCACCCCGACGGGGCTCAGTCCGATCTGCTCCGACCTGCTGTGGCCGCCCAGTACGCCCACGACGATCTCTTCGAAGAGGCGGAGGCGGGTCTCCCGCCGGGGCGCGTCGTACCACCGGTCGAAGACGGCGACGAGCCACTCTCCGTACCGGGTGCTGGCGTCGGGCGGACGACCCGGCGGTGGCTCGCTCCAGTTGCCGTGCGGCAGCAGGAAGTCCAGGGCCGGGGGCTGGTACGCCAGCAGCGTCTCGTAGGTCTCAACCGGATCGTTGCGCAGGTCGATGACGCTGAGTATGCCGGCGAACAGGTCGGGCTGCTCGCGCAACAGCCGCAGCGCGCGGTCGACGGCGGGGAAGCTGCTCCGGCCGCCGAGGTGCCGGCGGTGCCGGTCGTTGGCCACCCGGCCACCGTCCACGCTGACCCCGACCCGCAGGCCGGCGGCGCTCAGCAGGCGCAGGCGTTGCTCGGTCAGGCGGGTGCCGTTGGTCTGCACGGTGAACTGTGCCACCGTCCCGGACGACAGCGCCGCACGCAGCGTGCTGACCACCCGCTGCAACGTGGCGGGCGGGGCGAGCAGCGGCTCGCCGCCGTGCAGGATGACCCGGATCGTCGACAGGCGGTGGTCGCGGGCGTGTTCGGCGATGCGCCGGGTCGCCAGGTCGACGACCTCGTCGGGCATGAAGGCCGTCCGGCCTCGCCAGGAACGGTCGGCCAGCTCGTACATGTAGCAGTAGTCGCAGGCGAGGTCGCACCGACTGTGCAGCTTGACGACGAAGTCGTGGAACGGGGTGGGCCGCCAACCGGCCGGTGTGATGTCCAGCGGTGACTCGCCGAGAGGCCATTCAGACGGCAGAGGAAGTGACGGCGGCGCGCTGGTGACCACGACGGGGTTCAGATCGCGGAGGTGAAACCAGCGACGGGGTCCTGCGGTCGGTCCAGCTCGTCGAGAATCCGCTCCAGGCAGTGCACGAACGCGCCCTGCCTCGCCTCCCGGAGCTCGGCGAGGCTGATCTTGCTCACATCCAATTGGTGAGACAGATAATCATCGACCGTGGGTTCCATCGATTCCTCTATAGGACAATCGCATGCTAGTGATCCTGACCGGCTCCGAACGCGGCAGCTGGAGGCGGAGCAAATTTCCTAAACTAGCCCAAGGTACCAGTGGATGCCGGACAACCGGGTCAGTCTACGGCCGACGCTCCGCCCCGGACAGTCCATAGCCGGCGCGCGTACCGGGGGCTGTCCGATTTTTGGCAGTGGTCGCGGAAGTCGCGGCGCCGCGCCCGCCGCCATCCGGCGGATCACCCGCGGCAAACCTCCGCCACCGCGCCCGCTCGTGACGCCGTTGTTCGAGACGGCCGCTGGGAAGCCAGCCATCGTGGCAGATCACTGCTCCTCGCTAAACGGCTCGTCGCTCCACCGCCACCACGCCTCGTTGCCATCGATGTGAAGTAGGAACTCAGGAACCTCCTGGCCGTCCGGGTACCGAAGCGTGACGGTGTTCCGAACTGCCTCGTATGCGCGCTCCCAGGACTCCGCGTCCTCATCAACGCCATCGAGCAGCCGCAACTCCTTGGCGAAGAGCGTCCGGACCTCCGCAAGCCCTTCCCTCCGGTCGACACGAGCATTCAGCCACGTTCTGCGCACGTCCGGCCTGCCGCCGGTGTGATCAGCGATCAGAAGCCGATGAGGTTCATCGCCGAGAAGATACGGCCGGGCGGTGGCGTGCCGCGCGCAGAGACCTGAGCGAGAATGGGCCAGTTCGAATCGCAACCCTGGAAGGACCCTCCCTTGGCCGGTGGACTCGTAGCCCTGCTGGATGACGTGGCGGTGCTGGCCCGGGCCGCTGCCGCGTCGATCGATGACATCGGGGCGGCCGCCGCGAAGGCCGGCGCCAAGGCTGCGGGTGTCGTCGTCGACGATGCTGCCGTCACGCCGCAGTACGTGCGGAGCCTGGCGGCCGAGCGCGAGGTGCCGATTATCAAGCGCATTGCCGTGGGGTCGCTGCGCAACAAGTTCTTCATCATCCTGCCGGCGGTGCTGCTGCTCAGTCAGTTCGTGCCTTGGCTGCTCACTCCGATCCTCATGCTCGGCGGCGCCTACCTCTGTTATGAAGGCGCGGAGAAGGTGTGGGCCAAGATCGCCCATCACGGTGCCTCCGGCGCGGGCGAAGAGAAGGTGCAGGACGAGACGACACTGGTGTCTGGGGCGGTACGAACCGACCTGATCCTCTCGGCGGAGATCATGGTCATCAGCCTTAACGAGGTGATCGATGAGGCGTTCTGGTCCCGCCTGACGATCCTGGCTGTCGTCGCCGTCCTCATAACCGTCCTGGTGTACGGCGTGGTGGCCCTGATCGTCAAGATGGACGACGCCGGGCTGCGCCTGTCGCAAGGTTCCGGCGCCGTCGCCACGTTCGGCTGCGGTCTGGTGAGGGCGATGCCGGTGGTCCTCAGCGTGCTGACGGTAGTCGGCACCGCGGCGATGCTGTGGGTGGGTGGGCACATCCTGCTGCTAGGCACGAACGAGCTGAACCTGCACTTCCTGTACGAGGCCGTGCACCACGTGGAGGTCGCCGCCCACGACGCCACGGGTGTTCTCGGCGGGCTCGTCGGCTGGCTCGTCAACACGGTGGCCAGCGCGGTCCTCGGGCTGATCGTCGGAGCGCTGGTCGTGCTGGTCATGACTCTCACGCTGCACCGCCGCACATCCAAGGCTGCGGCTGCGACTGCGGCGGCCACGACTCGTACTGACGGCACCATCCCCGCGCCGCCGAGCCGTGCAGCTCGGCGCCGCGACGCCCCTGCGGACCAAGCGCCGCGCGGTTGACCGCGACATCACCGCAACTCGACCACGGGGGTCAGGCGTGCTGGTGCTGAAGCCCTCTGGTGCTCCAGCCGCACCCGGTGGAGTCGGAGTCTTCGCTGGTAGTGGGCCGTGTTGGCGCGGTATCGATGTCGTCGTCGCCATCGTGACCATCGATGGATGTGGCCGAAGGGTCGAATCGTGGTGATCTCATGGTCGAGACCGACTGCGATCATCGCGCTCACCGGTGCGCGAACCGCGCCAGCAGATCATGCAGACCCGTCCGCGACCCGACGATCTGATCGACCGACACAAGCGCGAAAGCTTGCCCTGGTAGCCGTGTACGGCATCAGGACCACTGGATGCGCCACACCACATTGACCTGGGTGGAACGGCACTGCCGGTACGTGGCCGCAGGTGAACCACGTCGCGTCGCCCCGTCCGAGCAGGGAACAGCAGCCGCGGGTGCGTGCGTTCCCGACTCACCGCCGATTCAGTCGTCGAGCGTCTTCAACAGCCCAAGCGTGCGCGACTCGATCAGCCGGTAACCGGCTTCGTTCGCCACGCGCAGCGCGGCCTTGGCGTGCTCGCGAGCGACGTCGGGCTGCCCGGTGGCCAGGCACACCGCCGCCAGCCCCACCAGCGCACTCGCCTCGCACCACACGAACCGGGTCTGCCGGGCCAGGTCGAGCGCCAGACGGTGTTCCTCGGCTGCCTCTGCTGGCCGTTCAGCGGCCAGTAGCACGCGACCGTAAGCCTCTCGTGCCCACGCCTCGGTGCCGGCGTCGCCGATCTCCTGCGTCAAGGCCACTGCATGTCGCGCGTCGGCGCAGGCGCGTGGTGCGCGGTCGGTCATCGACCACAACAACGCACGTCCGCTGAGCGCCGTCGCCTCGCCGTACTGGTAGCCAAGATCGCGGTTGGCGACCAGCGCCCGGTCGTACAACTCCTCGGCGGCTTCCCGGTCTCCACGGTCGCGGCGGATGCCCGCGAGGTCAACCAGAAGGACCGCTTCGTTGTACCGTGAGCCGCTTCGTTCCGCGCAGGCTAGGGCGTCCCGGATGTGCTGGTCCGCCTGTGACAGCGCGCCGAGCTGCCAGTGCGCGAAGCCGAGGTTGGCGAGGGACATGGCCTCGCCGCCGTCGTTGCGGTATTGCCGGTTGAGCTCCAAGGATCGCTGGGCGCAGTCGATTGCGGCTCGGGGATTGCCGAGGCGCTGGTGCACCGCGCTGAGATTGTTCAACAGGGCCGTGCGTCCCTCCGGCCACCGGTCATGGGCGTTGATGCGGAGGCCGTCGAGGAGGTGTTGGCGGGCTTCCTCGTATCGGCCGGCGGTGACGTGGGCGAGGGCGATGCTCAAGTGCATGCTGGCCTGGGCTGTCAGGTCGTTCGCGGCCTCCGCGGCAGCCAACCCTCTGGTGGCTGCGGACAGCCACTCGGCGCGGCGACCACGCTGGTGGAACCAGGCGCGTAGGGCGTCGGTGAGCTGCCAGACAAAGCGTGCATGCCCGTGGTCGGCGGCGTTGATCGCTGCGATGACATTGGCTGCCTCTGCGTCCAGCCACGCCAGCGCCTCGTCGGCATCGGGGAACGATTGTTGCGGGACCGGCCCGGGGAGCCTGAGGAAGTGGGGGATGAGTTGACGTCCGGCGGCGTCGGCCCTGCTGCGATAGTGCTCAAGTAGACGCTGCCGGGCGTCGTGACGGGTGGTGTCGTCGTCCTCCGTGACAAGCCGGTCCACGGCGTACTGGCGGAGCAGGTCGTGAAACCGGTATCTGTCGCCTCCCTGATGCTCGATCAGGTGTGCGGACGCGAGGGCGCGGAGTGTTCTCGTCGCGATGGGGGGCGCGACCCCCTCGAGCGCGGCGGCGACGTGGGCGGTGAAGCTGCCACCGGGGACCAGCCCGATGTGACGGAACATTCGTTGCTGAGCGGTGGGCAGGGCCCGATACGACATCGCGAAGGCCTTCGTGACCGCGCCCTCGTCGGCACCGTCGACGGTCAGGCTGGTGAGAGGACCGCCCTCATCGAGTTCCTCGGCCAGTCCGGCGATGTGGGGATGGCCGCTCGTCTGCAGGTTCGCTGCCGCTATCCGCAGTGCCAGTGGCAGGTGCCCGCAGAGGTGGGCGAGGCGGGCCGCGGCGCCGGCCTCGACCCGAACGGCCTCGTCCCCGAGCATCGCCGCCAGCAGCCGTACGGAGTCCGTCGGGCTGAGCACACCCAGCAGCAGAGATCGGGCGCCGGCCCGGACGACCAGCTCACCGAGCCGACGACGGCTGGTGATCAGGACAGTGCCGCTGGGCGGGATCAGCGGCATCACCTGGTCGGCGTCACGAGCATTGTCCAGCACCAGCAAAATCCTGCGGCCGGTCATCGTCGAGCGGAACAGCGAGACCCGGCCGTCCTGATCGTCCGGAACAACGCGGGGGTCGACACCAAGCCCACCAAGTAGCTGTCCGAGCGCGGCGGACGGTGTGACGGGTGGACGCTCGACGTCGAAGCCGCGCAGGTCGATGAACATCTGACCATCGGGGAAGGCGCCACGCACCCGATGCGCCCAGCGCACCGCCAGCGTCGTCTTTCCGACTCCGGGGATTCCGCTGACAACCCAGACCGTCGTGGCGCTGGACCCGCCCGATAGCTGGTCGAGATGGGTCATCTCGTCAGTTCTACCGATGAAACCTGGTACGTCCTGTGGCAGCTCCTCCGGACGGTGCGGGACGCTCGACAGTGCGTCGCCGCGTTCCGCCGGCAGCACCGGATCACCTCTGAGGATGAGCCGGTGCAGGCGGCTGAGCTCGCGTGACGGTTCCAGGCCGAGATCGTCGTGTAGCCGGGTGCGGAGATTGCGGTAGACCTCCGATGCTCGATCGGCCTGGCCCTCGAGATACAGGGCTGTCATGAGCTGACCGACGAGGCGATGCCGATAGGGCTGTCCGGCCACCTGGTCGGACACCTCGCGCACCACTCTCCTCGTGCGACCCAGGCGCAGCAGCGCGTCCGCCCGGTCCTCCGCAGCCGTCCAACGGGCCTCCATGAGACCGGAACAGAGCAGTCGGCGTCCGGAATCGTCGACGACGTCGAGCAGTGGTTCACCTCGCCACAGGTCCAACGCCTGGTCCAGCAACTCCACGGTGGTGGGATCGTCGGAGGAGCCTGCGGCCTGCTGCACGAGGGCGGAGAAGCGGTGTGCGTCGACGGTCGCGGGATCGGTGTGCAGCTGGTAGGCGCCGCGCTCGCTCAGCAACTGCGCGGATGCACCGGTCTGCCGGAAGGTGGCCCGTAGGCGCGAGACCATGGCCTGCACCGTCGCTCGTGCGCTGGGCGGGGGCGCCTGCGCCCAGATCAGGTCGATGAGCCGGTCCGCCGGTACCGGTCGATTGGCCTCCAGAACGAGCGCCGCCAGGAGCAGCCGGGGCTGTCGTCCTCCGATGGCGAGACGGACACCCTCGGACCAGATCTCCACCGGCCCGAGGACCCGAAACTCCATGTGCACATCCCTGCCGTCGCTGCCTGTGCGGGCCGGCGCGACTCCTCTGCAAGCATTTTGCAAGATCGCTGCATGCGCCGGCCCTGATTATGGTCGAGCCCGCTGACAGTGAGCGGGCGGTACGAGCGTGCGCTTCGCGCCGCGGCCAGCACGGGGGTGGCCGCGAACGACGAGGGGTGCGCACGGTCCGGTGCGCTTATCCGGGGGCGACGAGCGACGCATCGACTGGGCGACGGCCTTGGGGGAGAGGCAGTCGCCGATGACGTGGCGGGCTTCGAAGACCGGTGAACACCGTGTCGGACGACCCTGCCACCTCGCTTGCCACGGCGATGTTCTCCGCATCGCCGGTGTGATGGCTGCTGGCCGAGCACAACGATCCACCGGCCGGACGCGCCGTCCACCGGACGGCACCGGCACCGGCCGGTCAGCCAATAGAGGGAGTGCGATGAGAAACCCCCTGGCCCTGATCAGCGCGACAGTTGTGCTGGCAGCGGCAGTGTTGACCAGTGGCGTCGCGCAGGCGGCGCCCGATTCGGCCACGGCGCCAGCCGCCGTCGGAGCCGTCGCGCCGCCGCACACCGAACCGCCGGTCGCCGCCCCGCCGGTCCCGCGACCGACGCCGTTCAAGGAGGCGCCGCTCGGCACCGCCACCGGCAGGACGGCCGCCCCGCCCGACTTCGGCCCCGGGGAACGCGTGCTCTCGGCGTACCACCGGGGGAAGCTCTCCCGCGACGACGCCGTGCGGTATGGCCTGGCCGCGGTGCGTTCGCCCCGGTCGTTGCCGGTGCACCTTCGGCCGACCGGTGCCATCCACGACCCGCAGCGATATCTGACCTACCTGTCGATGTTGGCGGCGAGCGCCGATGCGGAGGCGGCGCGGGCCATCGCGCCAGATGTCGCGGTGCCTGCCGGCGCCGCCACGGCCGCCGACTACGACGACTGCGCCGCCGAACCGTACGACTACCTCGGGGTGACCTATCGCTGCCGGGCGTCGGCCGGCGAATTCCTCGTCCTCTACAACATCGCCGGTGGAGGCAGGCCGGGCATCCCGGCGGACGCCAACCCGAACGGCCGGGCGAAGGCGGTGCAGCATCTGCTGAACGCGCTCTCGATCGCCGTCGACGAGTATCGCGAGATGGGCTACCCGCTGCCCGTGCGGGACGGCAAGCCCTGGGTGCTGGTCTACGGCGTCGATGAGATTCCGATCGTCGGCGGGGCCGGCCTGCCCATCGACGCGCCGTTCGTCCTGCCGTTCGGCTTGAACCAGCAGGCGACCATGCTGGTGCCCAACGGGCAGGACGACTGGGACTACCTGCCGCGGCATGAGCTGTTCCACGTCATGCAGTACCAGTACTGGGATCGGTCCGACGTCGGCCTGGACTACCTGGCCCTCTTCGTGGGCGGCAAGGAATTCGGCTCGATGAACTGGTGGATGGAGGCCACCGCGGAGTGGGCGACCCGCCAGACCTACGCCCGTGCGCCGTACGTGCCCATCCCCGGCGAGGAGAAGCTGTACGCCCGCAACGTCTACGACGTGCTCAGCAAGCCCGGGGCGGCACTCAACTCCTGGGGCGGGCTGGGCGGCGGTCCACAGTATGGCGCGTTCCTGCTGCCGACCTACCTCACCGAGCAGATCGATGCCTCCTTCGTGCGACGCACGTGGGAAAGCGTCCGGGACCACGACCATCTGCCGATCGAGGCGATCCGGCACACCGCTGCGGGCTACGGCCTGAACTTCGCGGACATGCTCCTCAACTACCACATCGCCAACTATCGGCTGGCCAAGGCGAACGCCGCGCCCGCACCGACGGTGGACGCCTGGCGCATCTACGGCTACTCCGACTCCGACGCGAGCCTGTGGCGCGGCAACCTCACCGGCGCGAGCGGGACGAGCGGCGACGCCCTCGGGGGTGCCAGACCGGCCCGCAAGAGTCACTCGACGCCCGCCGGCACCCAGGTGGAGTACCAGGACATCCTGCGTAAGGGCGGTGCTGTCTACCACGACTTCCGCGCGGTCAAGAACTCCGGCGACGCGAGCTGCGGATACTGCTCGACCCTGCTGGTGGACACCACCAGGGACGCCAACCGCAGATCTGCCGTCGTCGTCTGGTCGCCGACGGGAAGCACCGGCACGCTGGCGAAGTACCCGAGCATCCACACCGTGCGCCATCCCGACGCGGGTGGACTGATCACGGTGCCGAACTTCGCGTACCCCATGGTGGCCACCCTGGTGACCACCTGGACCGAACTGGACATCCACTCCGCCGACGCGGACGGCAGCCCGAAGACGTTCACCACGAATGTGGAGAGCGTGCTGCCACTCACGGCCCGCTCGTGCGCGCTGCGTCCGCTCTCGGTGCGCAGCGTGGAGACCACCGTCGAGCCGGAGGGCACGTTCAACAGATACGCCGCCAGCACGCCGGACGGCTGGACCGGTGGCGACTCCACGTACTCGGTGAAGTTGCCGGACGGCCGGATCGTGTGGCTGTTCTCCGACACCTGGATGGGCCCGCTCAACGGCGACGGCACCCGCCCGGTGAGCGCGCCGCTGGTCAACAACACCTTCGTCGTGCAGAACGGCGGCAGCCTCACCACCTACCAGGGTGGCACCGCCGGGGCCCCTCGGGCGTTGATGCCGCCGTCGGGGCCCGGCAAGTGGTACTGGGTCGGTGACGGCCACCTCTCGGGCGGACAACTTCAAGTGGTGTACCAGGAGTACGAGCGTTTCGGCTCCGGCGCCTGGGACTGGCGGTTCAACCGCAACGTCGTCGCCAACTTCGCCCTGTCCAACCTGCGGACCCCGGTCAGCGTCCGGGAGTTGCCCTCGGCCAGCGGGGTCGCCTGGGGCTCGGGGCTGCTGCCGGCCAGCCGCAGCGGCGACGGCTACACCTACGTCTACGGCGTCGACGACTCCCCGATCAACAAGCAGATGCGCATCGCCCGGGTGTACGGCAGCGACCTCGCCAACGGCACCTGGCAGCACCACACGCCGTGGGGTTGGACGCTTCGGGAGCAGAACTCCCGCAACCTGCTGACCGGCATCGCCAACGAGTACAGCGTCACCCCCTGGGGCGGACAGTTCCTCCTCCTCAGCCAGGACAGCACCGAGGCGTTCAGCGGACAGATCAACGCCTGGACGTCCTGCTCACCGTACGGCCCCTTCACCCAGAAGACCCCGGTCTACCGCATGCCGGAACCCGGCCCGTACGGCAGCTACTGGAACCCCAACGTCATCTCCTACAACGCCCACGTGCACCCGGCGCTCAGCTCCGGTGACACCTTCATCGCCTCCTACAACGTCAACAGCATGGACACCCGCGTCTCGCCGGACGCGGATCACTACCGCGATCCGGGCATCTACCGCCCCCGCTTCTTCCGGTTCGTCCTCGGATAACTGCTGCGGTTCGGCCGGGCGTAGGACACGCCCGCCGAAACGATCGGGCATCACCGGCGCCGCTGCGTGGCGCCAAGAGCGCGACGCGACGTGGTCGCCGCCCATCGCCAGAGCTGGCGAAGGGCGGCGACCATTCGGCATTCGCCCAGGTGACGGCAGACTCTCGCCCGTCCAATGTGGCTTCATGTGGCTCATCCCTTGACTTAACCGGAAAGCGGGCGTAAACAAAGCACAAGCAAAACGAAACGGCGGTGAAACAACACGATGTACGCCGAAGAACGACAGCAGGAAATCCTTCGCATCGCCCGGGACGTGGGCCGGGTCGAGGTGGCCGGGTTGGCCGACGGACTCAACGTGACGTCGGAGACCATCCGCCGCGACCTCACCATCCTGGAGCGGGCCGGGGTGCTGCGTCGCGTCCATGGTGGAGCGATCCCGGTTGAGCGACTCGGGTTCGAGCCCGCGCTGGCGGCGCGTGACGCGGTGCTCATCGAGGAGAAGGAGCGCATCGCCAAGCTCGCCCTGAGCGAGGTGCCCGAGGAGGGCGCGATCATCCTCGACGCCGGCACCACGACCGCCCGGCTGGCCCAGCTGCTGCCGGTCGACCGGGAGCTGACCGTCGTGGTCAACTCGCCGGTCATCGCCGCGACCCTCGGTACCTACGCCAACCTCAACGTCCTGCTGTTGGGTGGGCGGGTCCGCGGGAAGACCCTGGCGACCGTCGACGACTGGGCGCTGTCGCCGTTGGCGGACCTCTACGTCGACGTTGCGTTCGTCGGTACCAACGGCATTTCGGTCGAGCGCGGGTTGACCACCCCGGACCCGTCCGAGGCGGCGGTGAAGCGGGCGATGGTTCGTGCGGCCCGCCGCACTGTGGTGCTCGCCGATCACACCAAACTCGGCAACGACTATCTGGCCCGGTTCGCTGAGCTGGCCGACGTCGACCTGCTCATCACCGACAGCCGCGCCGACCGCGACCTGGTCGGTGACCTGGAGTCCGCAAACGTCCGGGTGGTACGCGCATGATCGTCACCGTCACCCTCAACCCCAGCCTCGACCGGGCCGTGGAGGTCGACTCACTCACCCGGGGCGAGGTCATCCGGGCTGCCACAGCTCACCTCGACCCCGGCGGCAAGGGCGTCAACGTGTCCCGTGCCCTGCTGGCCAACGGGGTGCCGTCGGTAGCGGTGTTGCCGTCCGGCGGCGACGAGGGCAACCAGCTCATCCGCCTACTTCAGGCGGAGGGTGTCGAGGTCCTCGCCGTGTCGATCTCCGGAAGGACCCGTTCCAACATCACCCTGGCCGAGCCCGACGGCACGGTCACCAAAATCAACGAGCCTGGCCCGGCCATGTCCCGCGCTGAGTTCGACGAGGTGATCGACCGTGTGCTCGCCCGCGCCAGCAGCGCCGACTGGGTCGTGCTGTGCGGCAGCGTCCCGCCCGGCCTGCCCGCTGACGCCTACGCCCAGTTGTGCCGCAAGCTGCGCGCTGCCGGTGTCCGGGTCGCCGTCGACACCAGCGGTCCTGCCCTGCGCGAGGCCGCCCTCGCCGGGGCGACAGTGCTCAAGCCCAACCGTGACGAACTGGCCGACGTGGTCGGCACCCCGCTGACTGACCTCGACGACGTGGTCGATGCCGCTCAGTGCCTGCGGAAATGGGGAGCCGGCACCGTCGTGGCCAGCCTCGGCGCTGACGGCGCTGTCCTGGTCGACGCCGACGGCGTCCGCACCGGCACCTGTCCGGTCGCCCGGCCCCGCAGCACAGTCGGTGCCGGCGACGCGCTGCTCGCCGGGTTCCTCGCTGCCGGCGCCCAGGGTGCCACCGCTCTCGCTGAGGGCCTCGCCTGGGGTGCCGCCGCGGTGAGCCTGCCCGGCAGCCGGATGCCCGGCCCCGCAGACCTGTTCCGCCACCACGTCACCATCCACCCCTAGCCGGACGAGCTTCTTCCCCCGCGGCCGTCTGGTCCGCCCCTCGATGAAGGAGATACCCCCGTGACCTCCTCCTCCTACACACCAGAGGTACAGGGCCAGGGCCTCAGGGCCACTGTGCAGCGCCTCGGCGGCTACCTGGCCGCGATGGTCATGCCCAACATCGGCGCGTTCATCGCCTGGGGCCTGATCACCGCGATGTTCATCCCGACCGGCTGGATCCCCAACAAGACCCTGGCCGAACTGGTCGGCCCGATGATCAGCATCCTGCTACCGGTGCTCATCGGCTACACCGGCGGACGGCTGGTCCACGGCCAGCGCGGTGCCGTCGTGGGTGCGGTGGCGACAATGGGCCTCGTCGTCGGCGCGGACGTGCCGATGATCCTCGGCGCGATGATCATCGGGCCACTCACGGCGTACGTCCTCAAACTGTTCGACGGCCTGGTCGAGAACCGGATTCGTCCCGGCTTCGAGATGCTCGTCGACAACTTCAGCGCCGGCATCATCGGCGCCGCGATGGCCATCGGAGGCGTCTACGGCATCGGCCCGGTGGTCGAATGGCTCACCAAGCAGGCCGGTTCGGGCGTCGACTGGCTCGTCGGCAGGGACCTGCTGCCGCTGACCTCGGTGCTCGTCGAACCCGCCAAGGTGCTCTTCCTCAACAACGCCATCAACCACGGCGTGTTCGGCCCGCTGGGCATCGCCGAGGCGGCCGACAAGGGCAAGTCGGTCCTGTTCATGATCGAGTCGAACCCCGGCCCCGGCCTCGGTCTGCTGCTCGCCTTCATGGTCTTCGGCCCCCGCGCACTGCGCCCCAGCGCCCCGGCCGCGATCATCGTGCAGTTCCTCGGCGGCATCCACGAGATCTACTTCCCGTACGTGCTGATGAAGCCGAAGCTGATCCTCGCCATGATCGCCGGGGGTGCGGCCGGCGTCGGCACCTTCGTGATCACCGGTGCGGGGCTGGTCGCCACCCCCTCGCCGGGCAGCATCTTCGCGTACCTCGCGGTGACCCCCAAGGGCGGCCACTTCGGGGTCATTCTCGGCGTCGTGGTCGCCGCCGCCGTCACCTTCGCTGTCGCCTCGGCCCTGCTCGGCTTCGGGCGCGGCGAGCCCGTCGCGGACGCTGTCGGCCCTGACGAGGAGACGGCAGTGCGCCCGGAGCAGGAGAGGGCCGTCGACCCCGACGAGACCCTCGACAAGTCGGCGAAGCAGGAGGTCTGAACACATGTCCACCATCAACGGCACCGAGATCAAGAAGGTCGTCGTGGCCTGCGACGCCGGCATGGGCAGCAGCGTGATGCTGGCCAGCCAACTTCGGCGGCAACTGGCGAAGAACGCGGTGACCGTCGAGCACACGCCGGTCAACTCGATCCCCGCCGACGCGGACGTGGTCATCTGCCACCAGGGGCTCGTCGCCCGGGCCCGGGTCAGCGCGCCGGACACGGTGATCGTGCCGATCCAGGTGTTCATCGGCGACCCGGCCGTCACCAGGGTCGTGAACGCGGTGCAGCGCGGCGGTGAGCTCAGTGGCTGAGCTGCTGGCCCGTGACGCGATCCGGCTCGACGAACGGGCCGGATCGCGGGACGAGGCGATCAGCCGCTGCGGCGCGGTACTCGTCGAGGTCGGCGCGGTGGCCCCGGCGTACGTGGACGCGATGCTCGCCCGCGAGCAGAGCGTCTCCACGTACATCGGGGAGGGCGTCGCCATCCCGCACGGCACGCTGAACAGCAAGGAGTCGGTCCAGCGCGACGCCCTCGCGGTGCTGCGCTTCCCCGACGGCGTCGACTGGGACGGGTTCGACGTGCGGGTCTGCGTCGCCATCGCGGCCGCCGGCGACGGGCACGTGGACATCCTCGCCCAGCTCGCCACTGTGCTGATGGACCCGGCGCAGGCGCAGCGGCTACGAGAGTCGACGAGTGTCGATGACGTGATCACCATCCTTGAGGGGAACCCATCGTGAAGGTCGTCCGATTCCACGCACCCGGTGACGTCCGCATCGAGGACGCGCCCGAGCCCACGCCGGGCCCCACCGACGTGAAGATCCGCGTCCGGGCATGCTCCACCTGCGGCACCGACGTGAAGATCTCCCGCTTCGGCCACCACCACATCGCCCCGCCGCGCGTCATGGGCCACGAGATCGCCGGTGAGATCACCGAGGTCGGTGCCGACGTCACCGGCTGGCGGCCGGGGGACCGGGTCCAGGTCATCGCCGCCATCCCCTGCGGTACGTGCGCGGAGTGCCGGCGCGGCCGGATGACCGTGTGCCCCAACCAGGTGTCGATGGGATACCACTTCGACGGCGGGTTCGCCGAACACATGGTCGTGCCGCACAACGTCCTCGCCGTCGACGGGCTCAACCGCATCCCCGAGGGACTCAGCTTCGCCGAGGCGTCCGTCGCCGAACCCCTCGCCTGCGTCCTCAACGGCCAGAACCTCGCCGGTGTGAGGAAGGGCGACGACGTGGTCGTCGTGGGCTCCGGGCCGATCGGCTGCCTGCACGTCCGCCTGGCCCGGGCACGCGGCGCGGCCCGGGTGTTCCTCGTCGACCTCAACCGCGAACGCCTCGACCTGGCCGCCAACCTGGTGCAGCCGGACGCGGCGATCTGCGGCGCCGAGACCGACGTCGTCGACGCGGTGCTCAAGCTCACCGAGGGCCGGGGTGCCGACGTCGTCATCACCGCCACGGCCGCCGGCGCCGCCCAGGAGCAGGCGGTGCAGATGACCGCACGGCAGGGCCGGATCAGCTTCTTCGGCGGCCTGCCGAAGGACAAGCCGGTCATCTCCCTGGACTCCAACCTCGTGCACTACCGCGAACTGACCATCGTCGGTGCCAACGGCTCCAGCCCGGAACACAACAAGGAGGCGCTGCGACTCATCGCCGACGGCTCCGTGCCGGTCGCCGATCTCATCACCCACCGCCTGCCGCTCGACCGCGCCCTCGACGCCTTCGGCATCGTGGCGCGGGGCGAAGCGATCAAGGTGACGATCGAACCGTAGGAGGATCCGTTGCCCACCAGAACAGTCCTCGTCGGCTCCGCCAGCGGGCTGCACGCCCGCCCGGCGGCGCTGTTCGTCGCCGAGGCGGCGAAGCAGCCGGTGCTGGTCACCATCCGCACCGGCGACAAGAAGCCCGTGCCGGCCCGCAGCATGCTCGGCGTGCTGTCGCTCGGCGCCAAGAAGGGCACCGAGGTCACGCTGGAGGCCGACGGCGACGGCGCGCAGGCCGCCGTCGACACCCTGGCCGACTTCCTCGAACGTGATCTGGACGCCGTCGATGCGTGAACTTCGGGGAATCGGGGCCAGCCCCGGTGGTGCGGCGGGGCCGGTCTACCGGCTGGCCCCGCCGCCGGCCCTGCCGCCGTCGGCGGAGACCGTTGATCCCGCTGCCGAGAAGGCGGCCGTGCGGGAAGCCGTCCTCGTCGTCGCCGCCGACCTGACCCGTCGCGCTGACACCGCAGTGGACGCGACCGCCGCCGAGGTCCTGCGCGCCCAGGTCATGATGGCGCAGGACGAGACACTGATCGACGCGGCCGACATCGCGATCGACGGCGGCGCGGACGCGCCGCACGCGCTCACCGACGTGCTCGCCGGGCACCGGGCCGCCTTCGAAGCCGCGGGCGGGTACCTCGCCGAGCGGGTCAGCGACCTCGACGACCTGCGGGACCGCCTCGTCGCGGCGTGTCTCGGGCAGCCGATGCCGGGCGTGCCGGACCCCGGCCACCCGTACCTGCTCATCGCCAGCGACCTGGCGCCCGCCGACACCGCCGGTCTCGAACCGGACCTGGTGCTGGGCCTGGTCACGGCCGAGGGCGGGCCGACCAGCCACACCGCGATCCTGGCCCGGACCCTCGGCATCCCGGCCGTGGTCCGCTGCGCGGGCATCCTGGACGTGGCCGACGGCGCGTTGGCCAGTCTCGACGGCGCGAGCGGCGTCGTGGTGGCCGGCGTCTCCGCCGAGACGGTACGCACCGTCAACGCGGACCGGCTCGCGGAGATCGAACGCCGCGCCCGCTCCCAGGGCCCCGGGCGGACCAGGGACAGCCACCCCGTCGCGCTACTGGCCAACATCGGCTCGGCCCGCGACCTCACCGGCGAGGTGGAAGGCGTCGGCCTGTTCCGCACCGAGCTGCTCTACCTCGACCGCAGCGACCCGCCGTCGCACGAAGAGCAGGTCGCCGCGTACCGCGACGTCTTCGCCGCGTTGCCGGGCCGCAAGGTCGTCGTGCGTACCCTCGACGCCGGGGCCGACAAGCCGCTGCCGTTCCTGCGTCTGGCCGACGAACCCAACCCCGCGCTGGGTGTCCGCGGTCTGCGGGTCGCACGGCAGACACCTACCGTGCTCACCACGCAGCTGGCCGCGATCTCGGTGGCGGCCGCGGCGACGGACGCCGACGTGTGGGTGATGGCGCCGATGGTCGCCACCGCGGCGGAGGCGGCCGCGTTCACCGAGTCCTGCCGCGAGTACGGCCTGCCGACCGCCGGCGTGATGATCGAGGTGCCGGCCGCTGCCCTGCGCGCCGGCCAGGTGCTGCGCCACGTGGATTTCCTCAGCGTCGGCACCAACGACCTCAGCCAGTACACGTTCGCCGCTGACCGCATGTGCGGCGACCTCGCCGACCTGCTCGACCCGTGGCAGCCCGCGCTGATCGCCCTCCTCGCCACCTGCGCGGCGGCCGGCGTCGAGGCGGGCAAGCCAGTTGGCGTGTGTGGAGAGTCCGCAGCGGACCCCGATTTCGCTCTGGTGCTGGCAGGCCTGGGCATCACCAGCCTGTCCATGGCTCCCCGCAGCATCCCGGCGGTGCGCGAGTCCCTGGCCGCGCACACCCTGGACGAGTGCCGCCAGATCGCCGAGGCGGCCCTTGCCGCCCCCAGCCCGGAGGCAGCCCGGGCGGCGGTGGCGGTGCTCCGCTCCAGCTCCGGGTGGGCGACGGGTGCACCTGACGAGGACATCCGGATCCGCGGCTGACAAGGCGTGGCCGTTATCTGGGACGCCCTAGCGTCATCAACGGTAGGGCAATGAGTCTCGGACACATTGTTTCCCCACGAAGCGTGATGTCTCCTCGCGTTTCGAGCGATCCCCGTCCCATTGGGCGGGGATTTGCTGTTGTGGCGAGGATGCCCTCCGCAGAGGTGAGCGGGTAGATAGCGGGAAGGACACCAACCCGGACCGTCGGACGGCTGACGTAGGTGGTCGTTGTTCGCCGATGTTGGCCGCCTACTGCTGCTCAAGATGGGACGCTGGCACGTGGATTGGGCAGCGAGCCGGGGGAGGGTGGCATCGGGATCACGGTGAACGGCCTCTGATGCGTACCGCTTTGATCGTAGTAGCGGCGCTGGTGGCGGCGGTGGTCGTGGACCTGGTCTCCGGCGTGCTGGTTCGCCGGGTAGACCGTGGCCGTTACCGGTGGTTGTTGGAGCCGTTGCGGCATACCTGCCGGCGGCCGGCGGCGGCGGTACTGCTGGTGGGGGCGCTGTACTACGCGTTGCCGTTGGAACCGGTCGGGTGGCAGCGTCATCTGCGGCACGCCGTCCTGGTGGCCCTGGTTCTGTCCGGGGCTTGGTTGGTGATCAGGGCGCTGCACGTCGCCGAGGCCGTCGCGTTCAACCGGCTGCCGGGTGACGCGGTCGCCAGCCGGCGGGTCCGGCGGGCTCGGACGCAGATCCGTCCCGTGCGGCGGCTCACCGTCGCCGTGGTCACGATCGTCGCCATCGGCCTGATACTGATCACCTTTCGGCCGGTACGCCTCTTCGGTGTCTCCGTGTTGACGTCGGCGGGGGTCGTCGGGGCATTGATCGGCCTGTCTGCCCGTACCGCGCTTGGCAACGCTTTCGCCGGTGTCCAGGTCGCCTTCGCCGACGGGCTGCATGTCGGCGACGTGCTGGTGGTGGACGGTGAGTGGGGCCGAGTCGAGGAGGTGAAGCTGACCAACGTGGTGATCCGGCTCTGGGACGAGCGGATGCTCATCCTGCCAACGACGTACTTCACTGAGCGGCCGTTCCAGAACTGGACCCGAAACGAGTCCCGGGTAATCGGCAAGATCCAGATTCATGTCGACCACACCGCCGACCTGGACGACCTGCGCCGGGAGACGCGTCGGCTGGTCGAGTCCTCATCGCTGTGGGATCGCGACCAGTGGGTGCTCCAAATGGTCGATTCCACGCCGCAGACGGTGGTCATCCAGGTGCAGGCTTCGGCCGCCGACGGCGCGAGCGCCTGGGACCTGCGCTGCGACCTGCGCGAGGGGCTGATCTGCTACCTGCGCAACCACCATCCGCAGTGGCTGCCCCGCACCCGTAGTCAGTATCAGCCCTGAACATTGCTTGAGGACTCGCGTCCGGCTACCACGGAGCGACGCCCGCTCACGTCGCGCTGGCCTGCGTGCTGAGGCAGGACATGGTTGCGGCCACTCCCCGATCGTCCAGCCCGGAACACACCCGCGAGAACGGATGCACGCGACCTGCGCCTGACTGCTCAGCTCGCGCCGCTGGACCGCTCCCTGCCCTTCTCGTCCCGCCAGCCGCCGGGTTGGGGATGGTAGCCGTAGGCGGCAGCCCGGACTGTTTCCTCGTTCTCCAGCCCTGAGCCAATCGCACCGCCAACAGTGGCCAGTGAGCTGGTGATCCAGGCGAGCCTCAGATAATCGCTGGCATTCACCTGCCGCTGCAGAATCTGCTCGAACACGGTTGTGTCGATCAGCAGCGCCCCGACGAGCACCGTTCCCACGAACAGCACCACGTAGGACACCGCCGTGGCCAGACTGAGAGTGAGGATCGTACCCAGGTTGAACAGCCGTGCCAGCTCAGCCGGCGTCTCGCGGCTCGGCTTCTCCCACAGGTCGTGCGCAACGATCAACCAGGCCACCAACGCGCTCAACCCGAGCACCATGATCACAGCGAGCCGGAGTCCGCCGAGGGCATCGCCCATCTGCCAGATGGTGTCCGTGGTGAGCGCGAACGCGGCCGTGCCGAACGCGCCGACCAACAGCTTGGACAGGCCCAACAGTGCCCGTCCCGGACGGTTGGCGCGAACCATGCCGGTCAACAGGCGCGCCCGGCCGATCAGCCCCGAGGCGAGGTAGCGCCGCTCACCAGCGTCGGCCCCGTCGATCACGCGACGGACGGCGGGAAGGTGCCGTGTCGTCTCGGCTGGTGCCCTGTCGGCCGGCGGCACCCGGTGGTCCGAGGCGTCGGCCAGCAGCTGGTTCACCAGATCCGGGACGGCTGTGCGGACCGAGCGCATTTGCCGCAGTCCCAGCGCGGGCAGGGAAATCATCCCAACTTGGCGTCGGCCGGAGGTCTGCGCGACCAGGGGCGCCCGCCCGACATGCAGTGGCAGGTCGGTCAGGCAGATGGCGACGTCCCACCGATCGTCCGTACGCCGCCTAGCAAGATCGTCAAGCAGCGCCTCCGCGCCGCCATCGCGACGCGGCGCCACCTCCCCCCAGCCTTGCCGGACGGTCCACCGCACGTCCGCGCTCACCCGCTCGGTGAGCCCGCTGACCAACTCCGCAGTGAGCCTCCCGGCCACCCGGGCCGGCTGGTCCGGTGGGGTTGCCACCAGTCCCACGACTATTTCCGGGCGATGCCGTTCGCTGTGGGTCACCGCTGCTCCTCACCGGTAGCCGGGCACAGCCGGCGACGGCGGAAACCGGGGGCGTCACGCGCCGTCGCGACAGCTCCGGTGCCGCTCGACATGCTGGTAGAGCCAGGTCGCGGAGGGGAACGTCTCGACCGTCGTACAGCGCCAACGCGACGCCTGCGTCGAACCGGTGGCCCGCCCAGGCAGCCTAAGAGACCACCGCGAAGGATGTAGCTGATTCGCCGGCCTTAGGCCTTTTCGACGGCGGACTACCACAAGACCATCAAGAAGACGACCGGCCGCAGGTCGGCAGGAAACCGCAGACATGCTCCCCGCCGACCTTCCCTCCGGACGCTACTCGTCGTTCACGGTGAACGCTCGAAGCCCGAGGTCTGGTGCCAGCGCTTCGGCAAGCCAGGTAACACGGTGATCACCAGCGGCCAGGCCGGCGCGAGCGACCATGCACCAGTCGTCGCGATCGAGCAGGGAAAGGTAGCCGCTCAGTACGCGCTCGCGTCCGCCCTCGGGCCAAGCTATTCGGTCCGCCGCTGGGTGATGTAAATGCTCAGCCAGTTGCGCGGCGATGACGAAACGCTCTACCGACGGCTCTAGGCGGCCGGCGTGTTCGCAGTGGGCCTCTAGAACTGCGGAGGCGGGCGGGTAGTGCTCGAGCGTGATGCCCGTGCCGCCGCTGTCAGCCATGATGGTCAGCAGCAGGCCAGTGTGATCGACCAACTCACTGTCAGGATTCGCCGCGGTGATCGCCTCTTGCAGATGCGCCGTAGTGGCGACCAATCCGGCGAAGTAACGGTTGAGGTAGTCGCCATCACAGGCGCGTCGAAGCATCCACGGCCGCGCTGCGGTGCTGCCGATCGTGCACAGGGACTCCACGACATAGACCCGTCCCCAGCCCGTGACCCGCTCGGCCAGCCACAGCAATGCGTCCGAGCCACCGCACCACGACCGCCGTTCGAGCGCACGGGCAGCCAGTGGGCCGAAGCGGCCCGACAGCAATCCGATCGTTTTGATCAACTCGATGTCGTCGTCATCCCAGAGGGTGGTCAGCAACGCCAGACCAACAGTCGCAGCGCAGCGATCGGTCGCGTGCTGGACAAGCCATCGACCGGTCGCTCGAACACGTTCGGCGTCCACCCGACAGGCCGCAGCCATGATGTGTTCATTGGGATGGATCGGAACATCGATGTCATGGAACGCCCCGGCAAGGTCGCCCGGAACGGCGGACCGATCGGCGAAGTGCGCGTCCAAAACGGCGGCGACATCAGCACCGCTGCGGCGCCGATCCTCCGGCTCTCGAGGACGGGACTTCCGACCTCGGTGCTGCCTGTCATCTGGATACGGCTCACCGCCACGGAAAAGAGGCGCGTCTGGATCCTCGCGATGGATCCGCATCGCGTGATCAAATAACGACAAGTGGGGTCCGAGCAGGCCTGGCTCGGGTGTCACGCTCACCGGCGGACGGAGGACTCGATTCTTTCGATCATGCCCGGATCATGCCAGGCACTTCGACCGACCGGCAATCCCGCGCCGGACTGGTTGACCTCCCGGCCCCGTGCAAAGAAGAAGCATGTCCACAGAAGCCCGGTAGCAGCTGCGGCTGGACTCCCAGGCCCCGGCCCACTCAGCTGCATCCGCCCCTGCCTGCGGCTACACGTTCTCCCAGCCTGCCGACCTGCGCACTCGCTTGGCGGAAGTCGGCAATGAACGCTGACCCGGCCCGGACCGGGGTGCGCGGGCGGCGCCGGTGCCCGTCCCGGCTCAGCCCCGCCGGCCGGGAAAGTCGACGGTGAACGGCGAGGTGCCCACCCGGATGGAGCTGGGGTTTGCCGGCGGCGCCCAGTTGCAGCTTGAACAGCATGTCGGCGAGTTCCGTACCGGACTGCCGCTCAACGGTCCGTCGCAGGCGGACCAACGAACGCGAACAGAACTGGGTTCGCCTACTGCCGTTGGAGCATTAATCCTGCCCTCAGGTTGATCGGGGAGGATGAGCGCAAAAGCATCAACTGGAGGGGGCGGGCTGGCGTGCAGATCATGATCGCCGATGACGAGGCGGCCATCCGTGAGTCGCTGGAGCGGGTGCTCCAGGTCGAGGGTTACGGCACCAGCACCGCCGCCAACGGTCTCGCCGTGCTCGACGGGGTCGGCGCAGACGCGCCGGATCTGCTGATCCTCGACGTGATGATGCCCCGCCTCGGCGGGTTGGAGACCTGCCGGCGGTTGCGGGCGGCGGGTAGGGATCTGCCGGTTCTGATGCTGACCGCTCGGGATCAGGTCTCCGACCGGGTCGCGGGGCTGGACGCGGGCGCCGACGACTACCTACCCAAGCCGTTCGCCACCGAGGAGTTGCTGGCCCGGGTGAGGGCTCTGCTGCGCCGCCACGCGCCGGGCGACGACGAGTCGCAGATCCTGTCGTTCGCCGACGTCCGGCTCGATCCCGACAGGTTCGAGGCGTGGCGAGGTGGGCGACCGCTGTATCTGACCCGAACCGAGTTCTCCCTGCTACAGGTCCTCGTGCGCAACGCGACCCGGGTGTTGACCCGCGACGCGCTGTTCGAGGCGATCTGGGGCTTCGACATGAGCACCACCGCCAACAACCTTCAGGTGTACGTGAGCTACCTGCGCCGCAAGATGGAGGCCGCGGGTGAGCCGCGATTGATTTACACGCTGCGCGGCTTGGGGTACACGCTGCGGGAGACTCCTCCGTGAGCAGGTCCGCCGGTTGGGTACCGCGTCGGCTGACCCGATGGTGGCGCCAGCGGTCCCTGCGAACCAGGCTGACGGTGATCGCCGCCACGGCCATCGCGGTCAGCGTGTTCCTGGCTTTTCAGGTGGCCAGCGAACTGCTGGACTCGGAGCTACGGGACAACGCCGAGAATCAGCTACGCGCGGACTCCCGCGTCCTGGCGACGACAGTGGAGCGCACCGGTCTGGCGCAGGTCCAGCTACCGCCGTATCCCGGATCCGGTCGGCTGGTGCGGGTCATCCTGCCCGATGGTTCGACCCGGACGCCGGCCGGCCAACCGGCGCTGCCGCCCGTCAGCGGGCACGCGTGGCGCGTGGCGCAGGGCGCGTCGGCCGACCTGATGGAGTCGAACGACAGCGACGACGACGGCTACCTCATCTACACGCTGCGGGTGGGCGACGGCGCGGTCCAGGTGGCCCGCAACAGCGACGACAGCCCGGTCAACCAGTTCGGGTTGGGCATGCTGCTGATCGGTCTGCTCTGCGTGGCCGGGGGCGCCCTTGTCGGGCGGACCGTGGCGCGGACCGGGCTGGCACCGATCGACCGGCTGACTGCCGCCGCGGTTCGTGTCGCGCAGACCCGGGACATCGACGCCGATATCCCGGACGAGGGCGGCGGGGAGATCCGGCGGCTGATCCAGTCGATCAACGACATGCTCGCCGCGCTCCGGGACTCCCGGCGGGCCCAGCGGCTACTCGCCGAGGACGCCGCCCACGAACTCAAGACCCCGCTCACCAGCCTGCGCCTCAACGTTGAGCTGCTGATCCGGCTCGATCGACGCGGCACGCTGGACAGCGCACTGCCGGCGGACAGCCGGACCCGACTGCTCAACGATCTCGGTGCCCAGGTGGCCGAGTTGAGCACCCTTGCCGCCGAGCTGACCGACCTGGCGCGCGGCGACGTCAGCGACGAGAGCACCGAGCTGCTCGATGTCGCCGACGTGGTGGTGGCCGCCGCGACCCGGGCTCGTTCCCGCGTACCCGACATCGAGGTCGCGCTCGACGTGACCACCGTGTGGGTGAGCGGGCGTCCCGCTGCGCTCCAGCGGGCGGTGCTCAACCTCATCGACAACGCCAGCAAGTGGTCTCCCGCTGAACAGCCGGTCCAGGTCCGGCTCCGTGCCGAGGGCGCGTCGGCGGTCCTCGAGGTCGACGACGCCGGGCCGGGCATCGACGCCGCCGACGTACCGCGGGTGTTCGACCGGTTCTACCGTGCCGAGAGCGCCCGGGCGCTGCCGGGATCGGGTCTGGGGCTGTCGATCGTGCAGCGGGTCGTCGACGCCCACGCCGGCCAGGTCATCGTCACCCGGTCCGCACGCGGTGGCGCGCTCCTGCGGATCATCCTTCCGGCCGCAGCCCCGCCCGCTCGGCTCACGCAGCTCACCGCAGGGGCGGACACGGTGACGGCCGCCGGTCCATGACAAAGATCCGGGACGGGCAGAAGCCCGCCCCGGATCTCGACTGTGCCGCCGCGCTCACCGTTGCGGCGCGGTTCCCTCCACGAGCGGCCGTTGATCGGCCGGCAGCTCCACCGGTCGGGACAACCGGCTCGGCCACCACATCCGCCGGCCGATCAGCAGCGTGAGGGCGGGCACCAGGACCGACCGCACCAGTAAGGCGTCGAGCAGCACGCCGAAGGCGACCAGGAACCCGACCTCGATCAGCATCACCAGCGGAAGTGAGGCGAGGACCGCGAACGTGGCCGCTAGGACCAACCCCGCCGAGGTGATGACGCCACCGGTGGCGGCGAGGGCTTTGAGCATGCCCTCTCCGGTGCCGAGACGCACAGTCTCCTCCCGAGCCCGGCTGGTCAGGAAAATGTTGTAGTCGATGCCGAGCGCCACCAGGAACAGGAACGCCAGCAGCGGCACCGAATAGTCGACGCCCTTGAACCCGAGGATCGTGTCGAAGACGAACACGCTGCCGCCGAAGGCTGCGGCGAATGAGACGATCACGGTCGCCATCAGGACCAGCGGGGCCACGATCGCTCGGAGCAGTAGCCCGAGGACGATCAGGACGACGATGAGCACCAGCGGGATCACCAGCTTCTCGTCGCGGGTGGTGGTGACCTCGGTGTCGAGGTTTTCCGCGCTCGGCCCGCCGACGATCGCCTCCGCCCCGTTCACCGCGTGCACGGCGGTACGCACCCGCTTGATCGTGTCGTACTCCGCGGCGGTGTCCGGCGCGTCGGTTGGGAACACGGAGATGTCGGCCCACCCTCCGCTGGTCTGCCCCGGGACGGCCAAGGCCACACCGCGAGTGCCCTGGACGACGTCGAGCACCCGCTCCTGGTACGCCGGCCGTGTGAAAATCGTCATCGGCTGGCCGCCGAGCTCCGGGAAGTGCTGGCGGAGGACGCTGAAGCCGGTGACCGACTCCGGCGCGGACAGGAACTGGTCCTGCTCCCGGAGGGCGCCGGTATTGCCCGCCAGCCCGATGGCGAGCACGCCGAGGACTCCGAGCGAGCCTAGCGTCGCCACCCACCGTCGGCGGCTGATGGCGGTGCCGAGCCGTCCCCACAGCCCCGGCTTCTCCTGGACGGCCGTGTCGAACCGCGGGATGGCCGGCCAGAAGATCCGCCTGCCGAGCACCACGAGCACCGCCGGGAACAGCGTCAGCATGGCCACCAGCGCGCACAGGATGCCGGCCGCGCCGATCGGGCCCAACCCGCTGGTGCTGTTCAGGTCGGCGACGAGCAGGCAGAGCAGGCCAGCGATCACGGTGGCCGCGGACGCGACGATGGCCGGCGCCGCGCCGCGTAGCGCGTGGACCATCGCGACCCGGACGTTCTCGTGGTGGTGCAGCGTCTCCCGGTACCGGGCGATGAGCAACAGCGCGTAGTCCGTGCCGACGCCGAATACCAGGATCGTCAGCAGCGCCGAGTTCTGGTCGTTGATCACGATGCCGAAGCCCTTGACGAGCAGGTAGACGGTCGCCATCGCGGTCAGTGCGGCCGCGCCCACAGCCATGAGCGGGATGAGCCATAACACCGGGCTGCGGTAGGTGAGAATCAGCAGGAGCGTGACGACGACGACGGTGGTGAGGAAGACCTGCAGGTCGATGCCGTCAAAGACGGCGTCCATGTCGCCGTCGACCGCGGCGGGTCCGGTCACGTCGAGTTCCAGGCCGGCGGGGCGGTCCTTCGCAGCCTCACGCAATGGGCCGACGATGGTCTCGGGTGCGCCGTAGGTCGTGCTCACGTCGAGGGTGAACATCATCGCCTTGCCGTCGGTGGAGGTTTTCGTCGCTGAGTCCTCGTCGTCCTCGCCGCCCGCCGCCGTCGCCTTCGGCGGGTACCGCTTGGCAAGGGTGTCGTGGTGACGCTCGACCGACGCGCGGTCGGCGTCGGTCATGCCGCCGGCTCGGTGGTACACGAAGACGAACGTGTTGTCCTCACCGCCGGGGAGGCTGTCCTCCAGCACGGCCACCTTGGTGGACTCGGCGCTGGCCGGCAGGGTGTCCACGGCTCTGTCGGTGGTTACCGAGCTCAACTTCCCGCTCAGCGGCACCATGACCGCCGCCAGCGCCACCCACAACCCGATCACCAACCATGGCACCCACCGGCCTGCCAAGCGACCGGCCGGTGCTTCCCCGGGCGGTGCTGCATTGACTGCCATCACTAGTTTCCTCCATACGGGTCACATCGCTTATCTGATGCCGACTTCGTACCGAGCGAATCTGAGACGACCGTTAATGCGCCGGTCAGGCCGAATGGCCGAGCCAGATGCCGAGCGCACGCACCAGCGTGGCGGGGTCCAGATCCTGCGCGGTGGGCAAGGCCCGGGCGACGCAGCCGTCGGGCCGGAAAAGCTAGGCGTCGACGTCGATCCGGTCCGTGCGGGTGGCGACGGTATTGACCGTCCGGTCCACGCGGCCGCGGCGTCGCGGACATCTGCGCGGTCGGCGAGGCCGAGCAGAAGCACACGACCCTCACGCGGCAGGTCCGCGGACCGGATCACGTGCACAGGATCCGAATCGGCAGGTCGTCGTCTCTCACTCCTGCCCGAGATCATGCCGGCAGTGGAGATCGGTTGCCGGCTCGGCCGTACGCACTGGGGTCGGGGCCTGGCCACCGAGGCGGCCCAGGCGGTCGTCGCGCGCACTCGTGCCGAGCTCGACCTCGGGCGGCTGGTCAGCATTCACGTCGTCGGCAACGAGGCGTCCGCTCGGGTGATGGTCAAGCTGGGCATGTCGTTGGATCGCGAGACTGTGCAGCCGGGCACCGGCCGCCGGGTCCGGGTGTACGCGATGGACCTGTAGCGCGGCGTCGAGGCATGAGCCTGGCGGTCAGCGTTGGCCGGGCCGACGTGCGAAGCGCGTCACGATTGGCGAAGCGCGTGAGCGATCTCCTGCCGCAGCAGTGCGGCCTCGTCGTCGCTGTCGCACAGCAGCAGCACCGTGAACTCTGGCCGACCGACCGGAAACGCCCAGTGCCGCACGGCCTGCGACAGGATCCGGAACAGCGTGTTCCGGTCGTCAGCGCTGCTCGACAGCATCCGGGACACGTTGTCGACGACGATCAGGTACCCGTCCGCGGGCAGCCAGTTCAGATCACGAAGACAGTCGGACAACGCGTCCCAGTTCCAACCGAAGTAACCGGGGAAGAGCAGCGCGTCGGAGAACTCGTAGAAGGCGAGGTCCGCGTCCGCCATCCTCGTTCCGTCAAGTCGGGCGACGACGAACCTGCCCGTTGCGGGTAACACCGCCGCCAGCTCGACCAGGGCAGTGCGTGAGCAGACCACGAGGTGATCGGCGGAGTCGTTCCGCCCGCTGCTCGTCATTCAGCCCAAGCTACGCGACGGCGTTCGATGAGGCTCCGGCATGCCGGTCACGCCGACATCCTGTGGGAGCTGATCGACGGTTCCACCGGTCGACAGGGGCCCGCAGCTCCCGGGGCGATCGCGAGTCGATCGCCCCGGGGTGTCGTTCGGCGGTTTGCGGCGTACCCCTAGACCGGGGTTGCGGGAATGAGCTCGACGACGCTGCCGGTGGCGCGGGACTGCTCCGCCGCCCACACGACCCGGTGTGAGGAGATGCTCTCCTCGGGTCCGGAGGTGACCAGTGAGCGGTCACCGGTGGTGACCGCCGCGATGAACGCCTCGATGAGTGCCGCGTCGGCGCCGCCGTGCCCGTCGGCGGCCGAGGCGTCGCCGTCGGGATCCAGGTCGATGGTCTCGACGGTGTCGGTGAGGAAGTCGTGGACCCGCAGGGTGCGACCGTCGCCCTCGATGCTGCCGAGCGTGCCGAAGATTCGAGTCTTGCGGAAGTCGAGCGCCGTGAAGGCCGTCATCGTGAAAGCGACGGTGCTGCCGCCCTCATATTCGAGGTTGACCACCTGGTGGTCGACGACGTCGTTGCGACCTGTGTAGACGCAGACGCCGTACGGGCCGTCCTCCAGGGCTTTGCGGACGCCGTCCGCGCTGACATCGTCGGTGAGCACGCCCAGCGGCCATGCCTCGTGGACGGGGTCACCGAGGAACCGTTCGTAGATCCGGATCGCGGAGTAGGCACAGGATCGTTCGACCGGGCAGTCGACGCAGCGTTCGGTCGCTCCAGCCGGACGGTTCTCCGGCCGGAAGTGGGCGAGGCCGCCGAAGGAGGAGACCCGGCGGACCGGCCGGCCGATGAGGTGGCCGAGCCAGTCGATGTCGTGGCAGGACTTGGCGAGCAGCATCGAGGAGGATTCGGCCTCCACCGCCCAGTTGCCGCGCACGTAGCTGTGGGCGTGGTGCCACCAGCCGACAGGTTCCAGGTGGTCGATGCTGACGATCGCACCGATCCGCCCGGCGTCGATCAGCCGCTTGAGCGTCTGGGAGTAGGGCGTGTACCGGAGTACGTGACAAACGGCGAGGAGGACGTCGTTGTCGACGGCTGCGGCGACGATGCGTTCCGCCTGCTCGGGCAGCGGCGCCATCGGCTTCTCCAGCAGGATCGCGTAGCCGCGCTCGGCGAAGGCCACCACCGGCTCGACGTGCGCGCGATCGGGGGTCGCGACGATCACCGCGTCGGCGAGCCGGGGCTGTGCGGCGAGGTCTTCCCACGAGGCGAACCGGCGCTCGGCGGGTACGTCGAACTCGTCGGCCAGGGTGATGCGGCGGGCGGGGTCGGGATCGGCGACAGCCGCGATCGTGGCGTTTGCGGTGGCCACGGCGAGCCGCGCGTAGGCGGCGCCTCGCGCTCCGGCACCGACGATCGCCAGTGTGATGGACATCAGGTGTCTCCTATTTGATGGCGCCGGAAAGGATGCCTTTGACGAAGTGGCGCTGGAAGAAGAGGTAGAGGATGACCACTGGCACGATGACGATGATCGTTCCGGCGCTGAGCAGCGGGATGTTGCGGCCGTAGGCCTGGATGAACTTGCCGAGCCCGGACGGCGCCGTCCGCATCGCCGGGTCCTGGATCAGGATCAGCGCGAGCAGGAACTGGTTCCACGCCCACATGAAGTAGAGAAGGCCGAGGGTGGTGAGCGCCGGCCGGGCGGTGGGCAGCAGGACCTGGCGCAGGATCTGCCTGCTGGTCGCGCCGTCCATCTCGGCGGCCTCGGTGAGTTCTGGCGGCAGCGACTCGAAGTGGCTCCGCATCCAGAACACCCCGAACGGCATGAACGCCCCGATGAGCGGCAGGATGACCGCCCAGTAGGTGTTGAGGAGTCCGATCGACTTGAGGTCGTAGTAGAGCGGGATGACGATCGACTCGTACGGCAGGGCCAGACCCAGCATGAGCAACGCGAAGATCGGCCCCCGGACGGCTAGCCGCATCATCGCCAGCCCGTATCCGGCGAGCGTCGCGAGCACCAGCGCGAGGGGTACGACGCCGAGCGCGATGATCAGGCTGGACCGCATGAGGTCAGCGAAGCCGCCGGTCGACCAGGCGTCGACGTAGTTGTGCCACTGGGGGTCCGACGGCCAGGCGAGGCCCGGGCTGAGATTGTCCTGTGGTTGCAGGGACGCGGCGAGGATCGCGTAGAAGGGGACGAGCACCGAGGCGGTGGCGGCCAGCAGCGACAACCGGGTCATCGACCGGATCATGTCTTCTCCCGGGTGAGGCGGTTGAGGGCGAACATGACCGCGCAGGTCAGCAGGGACAGGACGACGGCGAGCGCACAGGCGGTGCCGACCTGCCCCGCGGTGAAGTCAGCCGGTAGATGGCGACACCGGGCACCAGTGTCGACTCACCGGGGCCGCCGGCGGTCATCACGTAGACGACGTCGAAGCTGGCCAGGGCGGCGATCACGGTGACGGTCGCGGCCACCGACATCTCCCGGCGCAGACCCGGCACTGTGACGTGCCAGAACTCGTGGATCGCGCCGGCGCCGTCGAGCCGGGCGGCTTCGTACAGAGCCGGATCGATCTTGCCGATTCCGGAGTACAGCAGCAGGAAGCAGAGCCCGGTCGAGACCCAGGTCCCGACGACTCCGACCGCGGGGTAGGCCCAGGTGAAGTCACCCAGCCAGGCGCGGGTGAAGTCGGACAGGCCGACCGCGCGCAGCAGCGCGTTGAACGGTCCGTCGTCGTCGAAGAAAAGCTTCCAGACGCTGCCGACCGCGACCAGCGGAAGGATCTGCGGCAGGAATATCACGGTACGGACGAAGGGCATGCCCTTCCAGGGCACGTTCGCGACGAGCGCCGCCAGCACCAGGCCGAAGCAGATCGGGATGACCGAGTAGAAGAGGATCAGCCCGAAGGCGTGGACCAGGGAGAGCCGTAGCGCCGGGTCGGCGAGGATCTCCCGGTAGTTGTCGAGCCCGGCCCAGGTGGCGACGCCGATCCCGTTCCAGTCCCAGAACGAGATCCAGAGGCTGTGCAGCCAGGGCGCGATCACGAAGGCCGCGTAGAAGAGCAGCGCCGGTGCGGTGTAGAGCAGCGGTACGAGTCGTGCCCGCGACCGCCGGGCCCGCACCGGCGTCGCGGGGGCGACGACGGTGCGGTCCCGGACGGCCACGCGATTCGCGAGGCTGTCAGCCATGCGTCTTGGCCCAGTCGGACTGGACGGCCCGGATGAACGTGGCCGGGTCGACCTTGCCGGCGATCAGCTTCTGAGTCTCGGCGACCAGCGTGTCGTTCATGGTCGCTGTGGCGTTGTTGTTGAACCCGATGAGCCCGTCATCGGCGTTGACCTTGTTCCAGGCGGCGATCAGGTCGGCGGAGATGGTGCCGGGCTCAGCGGTCACCGTCGAGGTGTCCGAGGGCAGGAAACCTTGCGCGAACGAGGCCTTGGCAGCCTCCGGGCCGCGCAGGAAGTCCAGGAAGGCGGCGGCGGCCTGCGCGTTCTTCGACTTCCGCGAGATCCCGTACGCGACCGAGGTACCGATCGCGGTGGCCTTGGGGCCGGGGAACGGCACGAAGCCGGCATCGCCCTTCAGTGCGTCGCCGATCTTCTTCGAGTCCCAGGAACCGTCCACGAAGAAGACGCCGTCGCCCTTGGTGAACTTGTCCACCGCACCCTGCAGGTCGATGCCATTGGCGTCCTTGGAGTAGTAGCCCTTCGTGCCCCAGTCGGTGATGCTCTGGGCGCCCTTGGTGTTCCCGGCGGTGTCGAAGGTGGATTTACCCTCGCCGAAGACCCACTTGGCGTACGCGGCCGGGCCGTCCGTGGACTGACCGATGAGCTGGATCGGGAAGGAGGCGTGGCCCTCCTTGTTGCCGAGTTGCAGTGGGGTCTCACCGCCGGCCTTGGCCTTGGCCAGCGCGGCCTCCAGGTCCTCCAGTGAGGCCGGAGCGGCGTCGATGCCGAGCTTCTTCAACGTGGCCTTGTTGTAGTAGAGACCGACCTGGGAGAAGGACGCGGGTGCCGCGTACAGGTCGCCCGACCCGAGGGTGGTGCCGTCCTTGGCGACCCGCCACTGGTTGAGCTGCCCGGCCGGGTACGCCGACTCCCAGCCGTACGCCTTGGCGTAGGGCTGGAGGTTGAGGATCAGTTGGTCCTTGACCGTGGTGCCCACCGCATTGAGCAGCACGATGTCGGGCGAAGTGTCACTGGACAACGCGAGGTTGAGTGACTTGTTGTAGTCGTCGTACGTGGTGTCGACGTAATTGATCTTGACGTTGGGGTGCTTCGCCTGGAACGCCGGGATGATGTCCTTCATGGCGGCGCCCGACTCGGGGGTGGCGATCAGGTTGAGTTCCACAGGTCCGGCCGGCACACCGGTCTGGACCGCCGCGTTGGCGTCGGCGGCCGGCTCACCGTCCGACGAACTGCCCGGCGCGCACGCTCCGAGCGCGAGGAGCACGGCGGCCGCGCTGAGCGCACTCTTCGCTGATGTCATCGATTTCATGGGGGTCTCCCTGGGCAGGAGTAGTTTCGAAGGAAACTTGCGTTCGCTATAGTGAGCCGTCGACGAACGCACGTCAAGGGGCAGCGAATGACCGTGGGAGATGCTCTTCCAGGCGGGGACCAGAGCGCCTTACGGCACCTGAACACGCGTCGTGTGCTGCGGCTACTCTACGAAGGGCCGTCGCTGACCATCAGCGGTGTCGCCCGCGAGACCGGGCTGTCCCGCCCCACCGTGCAGGGCATCCTGACCTCACTGGTGGAGTCTCGACTCCTCGTCCTGGACGGATTCGACAACGCCCCGACCGGGGGGCGACCCGCGCAGCGGTACCGCTTCGCCGCGGACGCGGGCATCGTGGCCGGCCTCGACATCGGGGCGCACGCGGTGTCGGTGCGGATCGCCGACCTCGCCGGCGCGCAGGTGGCGGCCGCTCGGACCGCCATCGACCCGGCTCTGGACCCGGCCGGGCGCATCGACGCCGCTGTCAGTCTGCTGCGACGGACGATGCCGGCCGGCACGCCGCGGTTGTGGGCGGCCTGCGCCGGTTCCCCAGGCATCATCGCCGACGGTGTCGTGCGGCTGAGCGTGGCCATTCCGGACTGGACCGGCACGGCGCTGGCCAAGGAACTCACCGCCCGTCTGGAGTGCCCGGTGAGCGCCGTCAAGGACGCCAACCTCGCGGTCCTCGCCGAGCACCGCGTCGGTGCCGCCCAGGGGGTCGACCACGTCCTGTACGTGCATGCGGGGCACCGCCTCGGCGTCGGCGTCCTGGTGGACGGCAGGCCGTTCGGCGGCGGCCGGGGGGCTGCCGGAGAGATCGGCCGGCACCCCGGCCTGGGCTGGGAGGCGGCACCCCGCAAGCTGCTCTCCGACGCGGGGGTCGCTCCCGGCATGAACTCCCGCGAGTGGGTCTTCGCGCAGGCCAGGCGGGGGGACAAGCGCGCGGTCGAGGCCGTCGACGACTACGCGCGAGCACTCGCCGAGGGAGTGGGCGCCATGGTTCTCGCCATGGACCCGCAGTTGGTCGTGGTGGGCGGGGGCGTCGCGCGTGCCGGCGAGACGGTGATGGAGCCGGTGCGGCGCCACCTCGCCGAGATCCTGTACGAGTTGCCAGGCCTGGCGATCTCCGCGCTGGGAGACGACGCGGTGGCCATCGGCGCGGTCGAAACCGCCCGGGACGCGGTCCGCGCGGAGCTCTTCACTGACGGCTCTTGACAGCGGTAGCGCTCAACGGCATATTCCGAAAGAATTTTTCTTTCGTTACCCCCCCCGGGAGTGCCCTCATGGCGCATCGCTTTCGAAGAGTTCTAGCCGCAGCCAGCTCGATGATCCTCGGCGTCACCCTCGCCGGCATCGTCACCGCCCCGCCGGCGCAGGCCGACGACACCCCGCCCAGCCCGCTCGCCAAGCCGGGCTACACGTTCGACTTCTCCGAAGAGTTCGACGTCAGCACCCTCGACACGAACCGCTGGCTGCCCTACTACCTGCCGCACTGGACTTCCCCCGCCAACCGCGAGCTGGGTGCCAAGGCGCGCTACACGATCGCCGACGGCGTGCTCACCCAGCGGCTCGACGCCGACACCCCGGCGTGGAACCCGCAGTACGACGGCACGGTCAAGATCTCCTCGATCCAGACCTACAACAAGGACTACTGGCACAAGTTCAACAGCTCGATGCCGTTGAACCACCACGAGCCCGACTTCAACGGCTACACGTTCCAGTACGGCTACGTCGAGCTGCGCGCCAAGAAGTCGAACGTCGGCGGCGGCGGCCACCAGGCCCTCTGGCTGGTCGGCACCGGGGACACCTCCAGCGCCTCGCGCAACCCCGAGGTCGACATGGTCGAGACGTTCTTCAACGAGCCGAACAACTGGCGGATCGCCGCCCACGGCTGGGGCGACCCGAACTTCCTGTCCAGCTCGTACGCGTCGATCGCCCCCGTCCCCAGCGGGTCACCCACCACCGAGTTCCACACGTACGGCATGGAGTGGACGCCCACCGACATCAAGTTCTACTACGACGGCCAGCTCTACCGGACGATCAACGACGCCCCCAACATGCCGATGGGGCTGATCATGGGCATCTACACCGATGCCGGCTCCGGTCGGCACAACGACGTCTGGCCCAAGACCTGGAGCGTTGACTACCTGCGCGTCTACAAGAAGGACGGCGGCTACCCGGTGTCCTATCAGCGGTTGAAGAACCGGCAGACCGGCCAGTACGTCAAGGACGACGGCAGCGGCACCGCCAGGTACGTCGCCGCTTCCGGCACCGACCAGTCCGCCCAGTGGGCAGTCGAGAACGTCGACGGTTACGTCCGGCTCAAGAACCGTGCCACCGGCAACTACCTGCACGTGGAGAACCAGACCGGCAACGTGCAGACCGGTGCGGTACCCGGCACCTACTGGTCGGCGCAGTGGGCCCAGGAGCCCGTCGACGGCCGCCTGCGCCTGAAGAACCGTTGGAAGGGCACCTACGCCCATACCGAAAACATGACCGGCAGCATCCAGTACGGCGCCGCGCCCGCCAACTGGTGGACCAGTCAGTGGAATCTCGAACCCGTCTCCTGACGAACCGTAACCCAACCGTCCGTCAGTGGGATCGACGAGGGCCGCACATCAGCCTCGCCCACTGTCAGGTCTCGTAGTTCACAGGCCGCCTCCAGGGTGTTGGAGGCGGCCTGTCGGCTGCCTGAGTGGTCTCGTCGGGTGATGGTTGGCGGCGAATGACGAGCAGGGCGATGTCGTCGTCCGGTGCTCCTCGGCGGTGGTGGCCATGACGTGGTCGCACAACGCGTCGGCCGGCCCGGACCGTACGCCGTCGGCGACGCGCTCGATGTCGGTGTCGATCAGTTCGTTGCGGCGTTGGACCGGTCCGTCGGTGTAGAGGACGAGCGCCGCGCCCGGAGGTGGGTCCAGGGGGAGCAGGGTGGGATCAGCGGGATGCCCTGAACGGCCGTGAATCTACGCCCAAGCGTAGCTGGGCTCCGTTCGGGAGACCTGCGTTGTTGAGGCGAGCACCTGGGTAAGGGCTATGCCCAGGGTGGGATGTATCGGCCGATGTAGTCGCGGGCGCGGGGGCGCGGGTCATGCCAGTACTGGTCCGGCGTGCGGTGGTGGTGCTTCTGGCAGAACTCAGCGAGACCTTCTGTGATCTTGAGGCGCTCCAGGGGTTGGCCTTCGAAGTCTGCGTTGACCGCCAGCAGCTGCGGTTCGGGATTCCAGCCTGAATGGTCGAACGCCCAACCGTCCCAGGCCGCATAGGTGTGGAAGACCTGTGGCTGACCCGGGAGGCGCACGGCCACTATCTCAATAGTTCTGTCCGAATAGGATTCCCGGCAGACCCAGGCGAGGATGTGACAGGCACCGGCAGCGAAGAAGGCCTGGTCCGTTCGGTCCCATGCGACTCGCTGGTCTGACCGCTCAATCGGCGTCCGACGAAACGCTCCCGCTGCTGTGGCTGCCACAGCCCGGACGGTAGTGGATGAGCTGGCACATCCGATCACGCTGCCCGTGGCGAGAGGCCGGCCCTCTCAAGATGGCCGGCCTCCACGCGTCACGCCGCCGCTCGGCTCATCGCGGCACTGGCCAGCCCGTTCAACGTGGTCAGGTCGGCCGTCCCCAGGTACGAGTCCGACATCATGACCACCACCACGTAGTGGCCGACTGCCGCGGCGACATAGCCGACGTAGCGGTCGCCCTCGTCGTAGGTGCCGAGGAACAGCACCGTGTCCGGCCCAAGGTGGTCCTCGGCGATCGGGTCGAAGCCCTCGTCGTCGCCGCCCACCCCGCACCGGGCGAGCTGCGCCTTCAGTTCGGTGATGTATGCGTGTGCCCCGTCGCCGCGGTACCGGGCGACGTTCTCGTAGATCCGAAATCGGGTACCGAGATCGGCCGCCTCAGTGCGGGACACGACCGGCTGCGGCACCGGCGTGTCCGCGCACGGCTGGGGTAGCAGCGGCCACACCAGCCCGTCCTCCACCGGCCCCGGCGCGGCCCCGCCGAGATCGTCCGGCTGCAACATGACCCGGTCAGGGATCCCCCGCTGCTGTGCCCCCGCCGGCCCGTTCGCCGCCACCAGCCCCAGGATCACGGCCGTCATCACAATCAGTGTCCTTCGCATGCGAGCCATCCTTCCCATCGCTGCCAACCGATGGATGAGTAGAACTACCTAGCCATCCCTAGGGCCACGTACTCCCTCCGGAATGGAAATTCGGTGCCGTGCCGCAGCAGTTCGTCGGTCTGACGTTGCACCGGGGTGACGGTCGACGGCTTCAGTGCGAGCCTGGTTCAGGGGGAGCAGGGTGGGAGCAGCGGGATGCTCTGTGTCGACTGGTGGGGTAGTGCGACGTCCGCACATGCCAGTGGGCCGATGATCGCTCCGGCGCTCTTCGTAAGGATCGTCGGGTTGTGAAGCGAATTAAGTGTGTGGGCGGCTTCAGCTTCCGTTGATGCGCGCGGCTGCGGCCTGACGCACGTTTGCTTCCTCGATAGGGTCGTCGCGTAGCGTGAGCAGCCAGCGCCGCGTCTGGTCGGTGAGTGGGGTGTGCTGAGCGGCTAACAGCCGGACGTCCGGCTCACAGTCGAGGAGATAAGACGGCAGCACCGTAGTTGTCTTGTCCGGATCGAGAAGCAGCAGGCTATGCAGGTAGCTGCGTCGCTCGTAACTGTGTGGCGATGCGATGGTCAGTCGGCGCAGCCGGCGGATCACTGTTGTCCGCAGGTCGGCCTGGGAGGCTGATGGGGAACTGGTGAGGATCCGGGCCAGGCCTTCGGTGAGTCGGTCGTGGCCGCACCATTCGTCGGTGAGCCGGTCGAGTGCGGCGAGGATCGACGGGATGTCCTGCTCCTCGCCGTGCTCGGCGAGGAGGTGTGCGGCCGCGTCGAACAGCGGGTGTTCGGGGTCGGCAGCCCAGCCTCGCGCAGCCGGGAGGACCTGCGGGCCGAGGACACGGAGCGCACCGAACAGTCCGGCTTGCCGTTCGGCGGCCAACTGCTCGACCGCGTCGAGCAATTCCGGTACGGGCCGTGCTCTGCGACGGATCTGGTGCAGTGCGGTCACCTTCACGGCCCGGCCGGTGTCCGGGGCCTGGAGGAGCGCGATCAGTTCGGCCTCACTGGTGGTCGAGAGGTCGACCCGGCGACCTTGAGCGTCCTTTCGGCTGCGCTGCGCGGCGTTCAACACGCTGTCGATCTTCGGATCCCGACCCCGCCAGCGCAGCCATGGCTCAGAGGTCGGCAGTATCTCGGCCACATCTTCGGGCCTGATACGCGTGGCTGCGGTCTCCCACAGGTCGTCCCACCACTCCGTCGGCCAACTGGAGGCCAGCGTTGTCATTGCATCGATCCAGCGGACGCCGTCACGGACGTATCCGCGCAGCGTTTCGTGCGCCTGCGTGTTTCCTTTGCGGGCGAGCGCCTCCAAGATGCCAACAGCAAGGTTGAACTGATTGTCGTCATCGGTCGGGTCCGTGTGGGGCCAGGGGCGGTACGGGCCGCAGGCGCGAAGCTGCGCGACCAGTGGGGCTGGGTCGAGGCGCAGGTCGTGTAGCAGCCGAGCCAGGTACGTGTAGCGGTCGTCGACCTGCCAGTCCCACCGGTTGTCGCGAGTGGTACAGGTGTAAACCATGTGCCCGTGATCCGGACGGCCCTGCAGCCAGGCCACTGCGGAACCCTGGCCGCGCTGCAGCGCGCCCAGCCCGGTGCGGTACGGCGCGTAGTGCCACTCGTGCGAGCAGCCGTCGTTTTCACAGCCCATCGCGAGACAGAATGAACCCGCGGGTTCCCCCGCCTCAATGAATTTGTTGCGATAGCAGGGTGAGCAGCACAGCTCCCACCGTGGGGGCCACGTCAGCACACCGGCCGCTGGCGGCGCTGAATAAGATCGTGCCCGTCGTCAGCCCAGTCCCGACGCGTTGCGAGACCGTCAGCGGTGCGACGGGAGACGGGGGCAGCGTAGGAGCCCGTCGTGTGATCTGATCCCTGCCGATGACGACACCGGATACCGACGCCACCGTTCCCGACGCCGCCACGGCTACCCCGCCCCAGGTGCGTCGCATGATCGTGCTCATGCTGGCCAACCTGGCCCTGAGCGCCCTGCTCGCCGGTCTGATGCTGGTGTTCCAGGAACATCTGCTGGACTACCAGCTCGCCCACCTCGATGTGCCAGCCGGCACTGACCTGGTTACCGCTCGGGAGGAACTGCGCTCCTCGGTGTGGTCGCACGTGTTGCCCGTGGCGCTGGTCGCACTCGCTTACCTGGTGGTGATGGGCGGGCTCCGGTCGGGCCGGCGCAAGGCGTACCGGCAGGTGATCTTCATTTCGATGATCGTGCTGCTCGGCACTGGCCTGACCCTGTTTCAGCCGTTCCCCTGGTGGGTGCGAGCGGTCAACGTCGCGAAGGCGCTCGTGGTGGTCGCGCTGCTCTTCCTGGCCACCCGCCCCGAGGTCCGCAGTTGGTTTCGCCGCGACCAGCCACCCAGAGTTGGTTGATCGAGTGGTGTGGAAGGTGCAGCGATTCCGGCCTTCCGGCGAACTGCGGCGGATGTGGCGATGACGGTTGACTGGAGTCGGCTCGGGCATGCGTACGGCCCGGCTGTTGACACCCCGGGCCACCTGGCCGCGCTGGAGTTCGGTGACGCCGAGGCCCGGGAGGCCGCGCTGAGCCACGTCGACATGGCGGTGCTGCATTGGGGTTTCTCCCGGAGACGGCTGCGGCGCCGGCAGTTCGGGCCGTGACCGCGCTGCTCGCCGAGGGGCAAGTGAGCTAGCTCAGACCCGGGTGATCCGTACCGCGTCGGCGACCACGAGTCCGGTGCCGCTGGTCCAGCGACTCACGCCGACCTTGTTGCCCGTGCCGGCCGCCAGCGTGAACACGCCGATCGAGACCCACCTACCGCCGTTGATCCGCTGATTGACGAGGACGGACCTGCTGCCTGTGGTTGTCTCCACAAGGTATGGCGTCTGGTTGTTGTAGCCCGCGTCGGCGGGGTACCAGACTGAGATCTCATAGCTTCCGGTCGCCGGGATGGTCGACCGGAACCAGGCGACGTCGCTGGACGACACCGGACTGGTAAACCGGTAGTCGGTGCCGAACCGTTGGCCGGAGTAGGCCGACGTGCCCCATTCGGTGCTCGCGGTGAAGCCGCCCGAGGTGCTGTTGTCGATGGTCGTGGTCCACTGCGGCGGCGGGGTCTGCGTAACCCTCACGTCGAGGTAGTTGCGGTCGATCTTCATCGTGACGCCACCCCACGTCTCGGTGACCTCTCCGGCGTACTGGTGTATGCGCTGCTGGTCCGCGTAGTGGGCATCGGCGCAGTAGCTTCCGGCGTCGGTGTCAGCCACCCCGTTCCACCAGGCGATCCAGATCTGGTCGAGTCGCGTGTAGCTCGGGTTGTCGTATGCCTCGCAGACGTCCTTGATGCCGGACGAACCGCTGGAGTACATGCCGGCGAGGTAGCCCCGTACGTGCAACTGCTCGGTCCAACCGGACAGGAACGACAGCACGGCGGCCCGGCACGACGCGTTCGACGGGTATTGCTCGATGTCGTTGTAGAGGGTGCTCGCAGCGCCGATGCCCAGTGCCTGGGCGGCGTTCGCGGCGCTGTTGGCCGCGGAGACGCCTTGTGACCGGGCGGTGGTGGGATCGGCGGACATCTTCGGCGTGCGGGTGCCGCATGGTGCCTGGTAACCCAGTTCGATGGGGATCAGCCGCCATCCGTTGCTGGTCTGGTTGGCCACCCAGCTTGCGGTGAGGTTGGGCTGGGAACAGGAGCGACTGGCCCCGCTGATGTAGATGCCGACCGCGCCGTAGGGCGAACTGGTCCGCCACGCGTTCATCGTGGTCTGGGACGGAGCGGCACAGGTGTCGAATCCCCGGCCGGTGAAGGTGCCGGGTTGCGGGCCGGTGGCCAGCGGCGTCACTGCAGTTGATGCTTGTGTGGGTGTCGCGGCCGCAGCAATCGGCTCGGCGGGCGCCACGATCACCGCGGCAACGGTAAGACTCGCCAGCCACCCGGCAGTGACTCTCACGTCGCCTCCATCTGAAGAAATCCTTGCCTGAGAACTGGCCGTGCGAAAGATTTCTACCATGAATCGATGAGTAGCAATAGAGGGTCGCCGCCGACCCGGCGCCGAGCTCACGGGGACAGGCCGCCCGACCGCGAAGTGCCGGCCCGGCGGCTCAGGCCGGGCTGAACTGGATGAGGACCGACGCGGTCGGCAGCTCGTCCGGAGCGGGTGGCGCCTCGGTGCGCCAGGCCAGCCGTACGCTCCATCGGCGGCCCGGCGGAAGGCGGTAGGCGTCGGCGATGCCGCCGGCCGTGCCGCTGGAGAACCCGAGGACGCCCGACTCGAAGACCACCTCGAGTACGTGGCTGCGGTCCCAGCCGGCCGGATCGAAGTCGGCCGGCCCGTCCCAGGTCTCCAACCTGGTGACGCTACCCAGCACCACGGCGTCGTCGATGTTCTCGACCACCACGTAGCCTGGCGCCGAGCTGACCCATTGATCGAGCTCGTGCGGTGAGGGTGGAGCGTTGCGCCGGTCGTTGCTGTCGTCAATCATCGCGAACAGTCGATAGTCGACATCGACGTACAGCTCGGTGTGTTCGACCAGCGCCGCCATGCTGGCCCCTCCCTGCTCGGTGGACTACGAGGCTAGCGATCTCCCGCCGACCGTGAGTGTCCGCATACCTACTCACCCTGAGCATCGCTGCCGCTACCTCCTCACTTCGAATCCCGGCCCTGGCCTGGGCCCCACGCTGACCGCACCGCGGCCGCTCACGCCGCCGAGAGGTCGCTACTGGGCGACCGCTTGCCGTCGGACCTCGGGGCCTGAACACTTTCCCGCCTGATCGGCAATGTCAGGGTGAAGCGCGGACTTTGCCGAGGAGGGCCATGGCTTCGGATGCGGATTTGATAGGCCGGTCGCTGGATGGCGATGTCGACGCCTTCGTGGAGGTGGTCGAGCGTCATGAGGCCGCCGTCGGTTCGTACCTCGTTCGCCGGGTTGGGCGGGATGCGGCTGAGGACCTCCTGGGCGAGGTGTGGGTTGCGGCGTTCGAGTCGCGGCGATCGTACGACCGGTCGTACAACGATGCGCGGCCGTGGCTGTACGGGGTGGCATTGAATCGCTTGCGGCGCTACTGGCGGTCCCGGCCGGCCGAGGACCTGGTCGCGGACGTGCCGGACGTGGCTACTGGATGGGATCCGTGGTCGGCGGTGGACCTCGGCGTGGACGCCCGGGCGGTGCTCCGGTCGGCCCTGACACGGCTCAAACCCGAAGAGCGGGAGGTCCTGAGGCTCGTCGCCTGGGAGGACCTGACCGCGGCCGACGCCGCGCGGGCACTCGGCATACCGGCCGGCACCGCGCGGCGGTTGCTGAGCCAGGCCAGGACGGCATTGCGCGACGCCCCGGGGGTGTCCGCGCTTCTGAAGGACCGCAACAGCGCGAAGGAGAGACACCGATGACCGACGAGCTCGATCTGGTCGGTGCGTTGGGCAGCGCGGAACCACTACGCCCGGAGGCGTATCAGCGGGCGCGGGCGGTGCTGCGGGCGGCTATGGCCGACCCCGGAACCGGACGGCTTCTGGGTGCGAATTCAGCGGAGGACACGACTATGGAGGCGACTTCAACCATGGAAACGACGACAACCACGCGGGACCACGAATCCAGCCCGGCGCTTCAGCCCCGCCGCAGGATCGGCATCGCGGGCCGATGGGGCATCGGCGCCGGGGTGGGGGTCGCCGCCGCGGCGGCAGTTGTCGCTGTGGTGCTCAACTCGCCGGCGACCGGGGGCGTGGAGGCCGGCAAGGATTCGTCAGCCGCCACCTCGGCCTCGACCGCAGTCGACGGGTCGGCCGAGCGTACGCCGCTGATGACCCTGGCCGGGTCCATCAAGACGGTCACCCCGTCGACGGGCGACGCGTGGCTGGTGAAGGCGACGCAGGTCCACGGCACGAAGACCATGCAGGTCGTCTACACGCTTTACACCGATGGTCACGCGATCTACACGGGCAACAGCGTGAAGGACATCAAGCGTGCGATCGCCCGTCACCAGGACCAGATGACCGACGGGGGCTACGCTCCGCTCCTCAAGGCGGCCATCGCCGCGGCGGACAGCAGCCCGGCCGACGGCCGGACCCAGATGCTCAAGGCAGCCAACGATCCGCTGGTGGGCCTCGACCCCGCAGCGCAGAAGGCGGTGTGGGACAAGCAGCAGGCGGACGCCCAGGTGATCATCAAGCAGAAGGGCGGCAACGCCGAGCCGAAGCCGTACAGCCCTCAGGCCGTTCAGCGGCACTTCGACAACGCCCTGTGGACGTACAGCACCCAAGCGCTGTCCGCTGGCGACGGCAACACGCAGGTCCGGGCCGGTGTGCTGCGTCTGCTGTCCACCATCTCCGCGGTCAGCGTCAAGAACTCGACCACCCACGGCAAGGCCACGCTGACGATCACCGCCGGCCCCGAGGTGTTCGGCGGCACGGGCGGCGAGGTGCTGACCATCGACGCCACGACCGGCATGCTCGTCAAGGACGTCTCCACCGTGCCGGGCCTCCCTCAGGCCTCCACGACGTACGAATCCTCCCGCGTGACGAAGGCCGACCTGTAGGCCGGGAACTCCCACCCACCAGCGTTCCGGCAGACGGGGTACCGATCCCGCTGTATACGCCCTGACCAGCGCGCCCTGTGGTGGTGACCTCTTAGGAGGTCACCACCAAAACGAGGCTTGTGCGAGCTTCAGAGTCGCACTGAGCGTTATCGGCGGGATCGACGTCGCACAGCGCGATGGGGGTGTCGCCGAGCGCGTTCACCACCTTTCGGCCGCGTCGACGGGACCGGGCGGGCCTAGCGTTCCATGGCGGCGACGTGCCTGGGCGGTAACGGCTGCGCGATCTGCCTCAACGAACGGCACTCACGCCGACACCCACACTCAGGACACCAGGCACGTTCATGCCGCTGGTCGAGGTTCGGCCTGAGGAACTGATCCTGGGATGATGTTGGTGTGGTCGACCAACGCGCCAGTTTCGAGTTGCTTGGCAACGAGGCCTTGGAGCAGTCCGCGGTGGTGGCGAACTGCGTCATGAACCGGGAGCGGCAGCTCTCCGGGGTCAACAGCTACACCCGGGAGTTGGGGTTCAACCCTCTTGACGTTCTCGCCGCCGGCCCAGTTCGCGTCGGCCGAGCCGAGCCGTTGGCAGCCGCTGGCTGGTTGGATCTGTGCTGCGGCACCGGTCGAGCGCTTATCCAGGCTGCCGGGGAACTGCGGCTGGCAGGGTTGACCGAGCGGACAGTCCTCGTCGGGGTGGACCTGGTTGACGCCTTCGATCCCGTCCCCACACCACCGCTGAACCTGGAGTTGATCTGTGCCTCGGTGGTCAACTGGGCACCAACGCGGACGTTCAATTTGATCACCTGTATGCACGGACTGCACTACGTCGGAGACAAACTCGCCGTCCTGACCCGCGCGGCCGGCTGGCTGACTCCCACCGGCCGCCTCGTGGCCGATCTGGACCTGTCCAGCATTCGGCTTCCTGACGGGCGACCCGCGGGGCGGCGCCTCACCGCCCAACTCCGTGCCGCCGGGTTCTCCTACGACTCCCGTCGCCGCCGGATCAGCTGCACCGGCCGCCGCGACGCCCGCCTCCCGTACCGCTACCTCGGTGCCGACGATCGCGCTGGTGCCAACTACACCGGACAACCCGCCGTGCATTCCTACTACACCGAAAACCACTGACCGCACCACCGGTAATGTCCGCACATGCCGCGATCCGCCCGCACAGGCGAGCGCGTCGCCACGGCCCCGATTCGGTCGAAGCGTCCTACCGCCTCATCGACGCAGAGCGTCACGGGTGCGCGGGCTGAAGCCCCCGCGAGTCCATCGTCCGACACCGATTCCCTTGGCGAAGATCTGAGCAGGGCTTCCTGGAGCAGGGCTCCGGCAAAGTCGTGAGGTGCTCGGCTTGAGGTGGTTGGCGTAGACGGGTCCTTCTTGGTGGTAGCAGGTCGGGCGTGACCGGTTCAGAAGGTCATCGAGGTTCCTACGCCTGTTGATCTGTCCGAAGTGAGGCATGCCCGCGCTGAACCGTTCCGTCAACCGCCCACCGTGTTCGCGCCATCATGCTTGACACTCGACGTCAAGCGCTTGACAATGGGTGTCAAGTAGCGGAGGAGGCAGCATGTCGCCAACCCACGAGGAACTGACCGAGCATCTCATCCGGTTGATCGACATCCGGCTGCTCGACCCCCTCGAAATCCTGGTCGACGGCCACGACGCCATCGACCCGCTGCGTGCCGTCATCCGGGAGCGGGCCCGATCCTGGGCCACCACGATCGTCAGCGGCGACGACCGGGCGGCCGTCAGCGTGGTGATGCGCGCGATCTCCACCCTCTACCCGGGGGACGGACCGTTCGACCCACCCATCGACTGGTGGCGCAGCCCTTTCGGCCAGGCCGTCGCGCGACGGGTCGGCCACCCGACCGCCGAATCCGTGTCGTACACAGTGGCCGGCGCCATGCTCGGCATCACCCGCCAGGGCGTCCACGACCTGGTCTCCCGCGACAAGCTCGCCCGCCACCCCGAAGGCGGCGTGCGCTCCGCCTCGGTACGCGACCGACTGCTCAAGGAAGGAACCCGACGTGTCTGAGGCCATCATCGACTCCGGGACGGTGCCCATCGCGATCCGCGACGTCGGCGGACCCGGACAACCGCTGCTGCTCCTTCACGGCGCCGGCGGCAACCTCGCCCAGATGACCACCCTCGCCGAGCACCTGCACCCCACCCACCGGGTGGTCGCCGTCGACCTGCGCGGTCACGGCCGGTCCGGAGACGGCCCGTGGCGCTGGGACGACGTACTGGCCGACCTGGCCGCCGTCACCGACCATCTCGGCCTCACCTCACCCGCGGTGGTCGGCGTCTCCCTCGGCGGCATGCTCGCCACCCTCTGGGCGCAGCGTCACCCGGATTGCCCCGGTGCCGTCAGCTTCGACGGCAATCCGCCGTTGAACCGTCCGGACCAGCTCGCCGGGATGGACCCGGAGCAGGTCGAGACCGAGCTTGCCAAGCTGCGGACCGTCTTCGACGGGATGGCCGCGATGCTGGCCGAACCACTAACCGCCGAACAGGTGGCCGCCATGCTTGCGGGGCAGCGAGCCATGGCCCAGCGCTACGGCGCCGCACCCGACGACTGGGCGGCGGCCTTCGAACGCAACCTTGTGCCCGGCGACGACGGCCGCAGCCGGCTGCGGCCCGCCCCGGACCTCACCCGGCAGCTCCGGGATGCCATGGACTCCCTCGACCTGATGCCCGCCTACGGCGACGTCCGCTGCCCGCTGCTGCTCGTTCTCGCCACCGAGGACCTGCCCGAACAACAGCCGTTCCACGACCTGTACGAGGCGTATCGCAAGGTCACCGCCGAACGGCTTGCCGCTGTGGACAACCCGTCTCTGCGGGTGTGGCACCTCGCCGGCGCCAGCCACGCGATGGTCGCCGAACGCCCACAGGAGCTCGCTACCCTCATCACCGACTTCCTCGGCCCTCACAGCTGAGGGTGACTCGCAGGAGCCCGCCTCCTGGCGAAGGTCGGACCCGCCTGCGGTCATGAGGGCCATGGGAGAGACCGAGGTTCGGCGCACCGTCGAGACGGCGTGGCGGATGGAACCCGGGCACCACCGAGACCGTCTACGCGATCACCGACCTCCACGTCCATGAGGCCATCCCGGCGAAACTCACCAGGTGGATCCGTGGCAACAGGTCCATCGAGAACAGGGTCCACTGGGTGCGGGACGTCACCGACGACGAAGACCGCTCCCAGATCCGCACCGGCACCAGACCCCAGGTCATGGCCGTCCTCCGCAACGCCGCCATCGCGCACTACGCGCCGCAGGCATCACCAACATCGCCGCCGCCAACCGCCACCACGCCCGCGACGGCACCCGCCCACTCGCTCTACTCGGCATCACCTGACGACTTTGCCGGGGCCCTGCTTCCTGAACGGTGACCTCGGAGGCGTCAGGACCGACGGCCCGGGTTGTCCGTCGAGTGAGGAGCGGCGGACCCGAGGACGGCAGACGTGAAATGATGGCGCGTTTCTTTCAAGGGCCGTGGATGATGACCGGCGTGACTGAGAATGGCGGCGGGTTCGCGGAGCAGCGCCTGTACGACGCGGTGGCGCAATGGAACGTCGAGACCGGGTACGGCTTGGCGGACCTGATCCATTCCGCTTGTCAGGCGTTGGTCGACGGGCTGGACTCTCCGACGCTGCGTGAACTCGCCGGTGCTTCGGTGAATGATTCTTCCTGGGATATCCGTGATCTCGTGGGCAAGTCGTTTGAGGAACTTGGGATCCCCTGTCCGGGCACTGTTCCCCCGGGCTTCACCCTTGCCTCAGGTGGAGGAGTCGTCCGTCGACCAGGAGTCGACTCTCTCCGTCTGGAGGTGTCGCCGGTGCCCGGCGACGCAGGCGGCGGCTTCCAAGTGCAGGTCTACGTCAACGGCACGGAGATGACCTCTGCCGGAGCAGGCCTCGGGATGGACCCGTACGACGTCCTTGTTCCCACCAATCGTCTCGCGGCTACCCCTGAGCCGAGGACCGTTGCCATCGCCCGATGCGAGTGCGGCGTGTACGGCTGTGGATCCACGGACGTCATCATCGTGCGTGACGGCGATCTGGTGCACTGGGACTGGTCGCTCGAGGTGCCCATGATGCGGGGTGTCTCCTTCGCAGCTGCGGAGTACGACGCTGAGGTCGCGCGGGTGGCTGCGGATCATTCGTGGGAGACGCCGGAGCGTACGGCCGGACGACATGTCCTGACGGACATGGACCGCGATCGGCTGCTCACCTACGGCCTGAGACCCAGTTGGGTCGCCAACGACTACGGCAATCAGGAGCTGTTCCGGGTCGCCTTGCAGCTCGACGGTGACTACCAGATCTTCGTCGACACCCCGTGGCATGGCCGCAGACCTGGGGAATTGGCGGGCGAAGTGTGTGCCACCTTGGCGCTCCCTCCCAGCGCCTGGCACGCCACCTGGCACGCCATCATCCCCACGATCGCCAAACCGCCGAAGATTGCGGGGCCGTCCTGGCGACCCGCGCGGTTCTAGCAGCGGCAGGCCGGCACCCGGCGCCGGGCTTGCTGGGCCGACGCCGGCCTCACGCGGACCTTTGGAGGTACCGCCGATGACCACTCCCGAGCTCGACGATGGCCAGGCGCAGCTTTGGCGGATCACCATCCCCGTGATCGCTTCGGCCAGCGAGGTCGATGCCTTGACCGACCGTCTGGTCGAGACGCTCTGCCCGGACGGCGTCCACGAGGGCCCCTGACTGACTCGTCGCGGCTGTCAGTGGGATTCGGGATAGGCCTGATCGTCCATGGTCGGCTCGTACGAGACGATCTGTTTCGCTGCCGGGTTCAGTCGAGCAGATAGTCGGCCGGGACCGCCTCGGTGAGCCAGACGCCGTTGGCGCTGCGGTGGAACACGTGCCCGGCGGCGGCCATCGCCGCAGCGTCGATGGTGAGGATCACGACCCGACCGGCCCGTCGGGCCCCGACCCGGTGGGCGGTCTCGGTGTCGGCGGAGAGATGGACATGGTGCCGGCCGCCCCGGTGCAGGCCGGTGGCCCGGATCGACTCCAGCGCACCGGCGCCGGTGCCGTGATAGAGCCGGTCCGGTGGGGTGACCGGGGGCAGCCCGAGGTCCACCGGAACCGAGTGGCCCTGGTTGGCTCGGATCCGCAGCACCCCGTCGGGGCCGCGCGCGACAGCGAACCGCTGCTTGTCGTTGCCGGCGACGACCGCGTCCAGCTCGGCCCGCTCGATCCGTAGGGCGGCGAGCAGGGCGTCGACGGGAGTCCAACCGGCCGGGTCGAGCACCAGGCCGGCCCGCCCGGGATCGTGCCGCAGTGCCTTCGACATCCGTTTGCTCAACGTGACCATGCGCTCGCGTTCCACTGTGGCATTGTGGTCGATTTCCGTCGCGTGGATCGAGAGGTTTTCCGGCGGCACCGAACCCGGGCTTGGTGAGCACCTGGCTGGCGGCCGACGGCGACCCCACGGTCAGCGGCATCGCCCACGGCAACGCCGGGCTGCGGATCCGGTTCTCCCGGGCCGGCGCGTTCGTGCTGAAGGCCGACGAGGTGACCGTCCAGAGCCTGGCCAACCTCGCCGAGGTCGACCGGCGGATCCTCGCCCGGCACCAGGCCGGGAAGTGGGAGCGGGGCTGGGTGCTGGTGAGCGAGGTGGCCCGCGGCGGACCGGCGATCACTGTGGTCTCGGGCAGCTCCGACGGTGAGGCCTTCGTCGACCTCGGTGTGACGGCGGCGGCAGCCGGCCAGCCGCTGGCCGCCGCCGGCGCGGGGATCGCCCTCGGTACCCGCCGGGGCCTGGCCGGCTACTTCGTCAGCCCCACCGAGACGACAGTGCTGTGGCGGGGCCGCTGTGTACGGGATCCCTGGTGGTCGTCGAAGGCCTCGATGAGTGACCGGGGCGACCAGATCCACGCGGAGATGGCGGCCGACGACAGGGGCCTCCACGTCGTCGAGATCGAGCACCTTGAGGACATCCCGACCGACGACGCGTGATCAGGTGCCGTGTACGCCAAGGAGCGGTTCGGCGCCTCAGCTCCAGCCCCTTCCAGTCCGAGCCCACAGGTCCTGGTCCACCGGCCGAGGGTCTTGTCGCAGCCACGTGACGATGCTCTGTACGTGGTCCTCGGGTGACCCCGAGGACGATTCCATTCGAAGGGCGTCGTCGAAGTACGGGAACGCCTCAGCGCGCTCGCGGACGAGTGCTTCGTCAAGATCCGTGGCTTGGGTGCGCCCCCGGAAACGGCTCACGGCCTCGTCGGGAGTCACGAAGAACTCGACGACCCAGAGTGGCGCGGCGGATCCCGCCAACGCTTCCACCAGACTGGCGCGCTGGTCACGGCGGGCGTAGGTGCATTCGAGCACCACGGTCTCTCCACCATCGACGAACATTCGCGCGAGGAGGTGCGCACCGGCGTACGCGCGCAAGCGGTCGTCACGATTCCGATCGGACTCAGGGAACAGAAGCTCGAACAGAGCGTCGACCTCCAGGTAGATCCGGCAGTGACCTGAGGCGGTCAGCACCTCAGCCAGAGCCCTTCCCGCAGTGGACTTGCCCGAGCAGGGAGGGCCCGACAACACGACAACCCCGCTGCTGGCCATGTCCCCTCCCGGTCTCATGATCGTCGTCCTCGTCGGAGGCGGCCCGAACTATTGCCCCAGTGCGCGCTGAGATCGGCTGAGGACCCCACGGACCTGCGAATCGGCGGTGACCACCCGGGTGGTGGTCACCGCCGATTGCGTGGTCGGACCGGTCAGGCGGCCGAGCAGGCCGTGTCCAGCTCCTTGACAGCGGCTTCCAGTGCCTTCTTGCTGGGCTTGGCGTCGGCGGACTTGTTGTACGCGTCGCTCAGGCCCATCATCTCGTTCTGGACCTTCTCGGAGGCGGCGGTGACTGCCTCGTTGGCACCCATCGAGTGCGCCAGGATCGCGACCGACCCGGCGGCCCACTGGGCACTGACCGCGAAGTGCCCGGCCGGCGGGCCGATCTTCTCGGCCTCGGCGATCTTGGTCGCGTTGTCCTTGATGTCCTTCTTGATGTCGGCGCAGGCCTTCGCTGTGGCCGCACCGTCGGCTGCGGGGCTGGCCGCGGTGGTGGCCGCACCGGCGGTCGGGGCGGCGCTCGTGGCCGCCGGGGATGAGGAGGTCGAGGTGTCCGTAGATTCGGGCTGCGGATCGCAGCCGGCCGTGGCGATCGCCGCCGCAACGGCCACGCCAGTCAGGACGAGTCGAGTTCGGTTCATCGATGTTTCCCCCGTGATCTTCATGTTCGGCGCACGCTACCAGCCATGGTCGATCCGGTGGGGTCAGTTGATGGTCGACGAGCACCGAGCCCCAGGGCTGCAACTGGACGCGACGCGCGCCTCACCGAGGACCTGGTTGGCGCGGCGGCGCCGTTACTGTGAACGAAGGCAGCCGCGCAGTGCATTCTGTGGCCGTTCCACATACGTGCGCCAATGGCGGCCTCCGGCTCGGGCTGCCGTCTCAGGTCGGCAGAGGTCCGGCCGTTCTACCCGTTGCGAAGGGTCGTGATGATCCGGTCGCGGTCCCCGGACGCGATCGCGTCCAGGATGCCGGTGATCCTGGCATCTTTCTCGGCCGCCTTGATGACCTTCGTCAGGTTCGCGCGGTCGGTGTAGAGGGAGCGCGCGAGTTCGGCGATCGGCAACTCCTCACTCGGCACCCGCGCGTACCCCGCCAAGCCGAACTTGAGGGAGTGGCGGGCTTGCTGGAGCTGTGCCTCGCCCGCCTCGCGCATCAGCCATGCGCTGACGACCGGTCGTGCCATGCCGGGCGGTTGGGGTGTGTCCGAAGCTATTGCATCGTCACCGCTTCCGTACTCCAGGGCAAGGTCGGTGACCCATCGGGCGTAGGTGCCGTAGGCATCAAGAACGTTGTACGTGTGTACGACCTCGATGCCGCCGCCAGCCAACGTACGAATGATCTTTGACTCCTTGGGGCCGACTTCCTCGGGCACGATTGCCACAACCCGGTCCCGCCATCCACAGAACTGACTGGCGGCCCCGGTGCGCAGGCTGTGGGCCAAAAAGACGCGGGCGGCGTCGTCGTATACGTCCTCCTGAGGAGTGCCCGCTGCCACCCTCCACATGAGAGACGGGTCCCCGGGCGTCCAGTCCCCATCCTCATCCAGCGCGATGTCGCTTTCGTACAGGACGGTCTCACCCGACTGCACCACTTCACCGAGCACCCGGCCGGTCTGAGAGATGAAGCCGGCGATGTACTCGGATGTGTCGGTGTCGACCTCTGCGGCAAGACGGTGCCGTTCGGCCGGGTCGTCGACCGGGGTGGCATGGCGTGGGGTGAGCGGGCTCGCGAGGTGCCGGAGATCAGCGAGTGTCATGAGTACACACTACACACCCCTTCGTCGTCCAGATCGGACTGCGCGTCGACGACCTGACGTGAGCGCTACCGGCGCTCCGGCCGCTGAGTCACCGATCAGTCAAGCCAGCAGATCACCGCAGCACTGTCCCGGGCGGCTGCGGCGAAGAAGGCCTGGACGTCTGGTAGATAGTGGGCCACCCAGGCCAGTTCGCTGGGTCCTTCCCAGGGGCCGGGGTAGATGTTGGCCCGTTTCAACTCCTGCGGGTCGACGCCCCGGATGAGGTCGTCCGCGGTGAGCGCAGCCAGTCTCGAGGCCGCCGTCGCTACGTCGATTGGTGCCAGATAGGAGGGTGGCCCGTAGCCCCAGTCGTCCTCGAGGTTTTCCAGGAAGTCGAACATCTCGTCGCTGTCAGGCTCGACATCTGGCAGCTCCACGAACCTCTCGGTGCCCAGAACCAGCGGAGTTTCGAAACCCAGCCGATCGAGGAGGAAATCAAGCCCGTCCCATGCCTTGTCGGTGGAAGCCCAACGTTCGGAGTTGTCGTCCCGTTCCGCCATGGCGAGGTCGTACGCCCAGCCGAGGTCAGTTCTGGCCCGCTCCAGTTCGGCCGGTGAAACGCGCAGCCAGTTGCCGTTCATGCTCACCGCGCGAGACTAGTACTTCAACGTCAGCTGGGCTGTCTGCGCTGGCGGTGTCGTGCATGGCGGCGGCACCGCCGGCGTGGCTCGCCACATCCGACGGTGCCGCGTCTGGAGGCGGTTCGGTGCGAACGGAACCGCCCCACCAATGCGACAGTGAATCCTCGCTCAGGCCAGGGGAGATCCGGCGACCGGATCGAGCAGCAGTTCCTCGACGTCGACGATGTCGCTGACGTCGAAGCCCCGCATGTCCGCCGCCAGTTCGGGGCTCGCGACGTAAGCGGTGGTGAATTCGGCGGGGTGGGTGCCCTCCCGAAATGAGAGCAGGGCGATCAAACGGTGCGCGCCGGCCTGGTGATCGGTCCAGAAGCCGCGCACTGTGACACCGAATGCGGGCATGCTGGCGACATGCCGTGGCCAGTGCACTGTGGCGTACTGCTGGAGCGCTTCTGCCGTGCGCAGGGTGTAGGTCCGGATCTGATACATGATCGGACTCCGTCCGGGGTGTGGGGTCAGTTGATGGAACTACGCCCCTGCGGCCGCTGCCTTGGCGGCCTTGATTGCCGAGTCGAAGTCGGGTTTCACGCCGATTTGTGCGAGCAGTACGTTCGCCGCGTTGTAGCAGTCGAACCTTTCGATTTTCCCGTCCCGGAGATGCCAGAGATCCGCCGTCGGCACGTCGATCCGGTTACCGGTCGGCGGGATTTCACCGGCCGGGGTGGGGAACCCGCCGAGATGCGTTCCCTGAATTCGGAGTTCGACGGCAACGACAGCACCGAGCGCATGCACGGCGAGTAGCTCGCGGTGGACGTCGGGAAAGACGCTGGCGAAGCCCACCAATGCCTGCGGAATCTCGTCCCCGCGGAAGCTCATCGAGTTCGGCATGTCGTTGAACGCCCCGTCCTCGGTGAACAGGGCGCGAAAGCCATCCCCGTCCAGGACGCTTCCTTCCGCCAGCCGGTATGCCTCGCGGACAACCTCTTCGTTAGTTCTCACGTCGCTCTTCCCTAAGCCCTGGTGTCGCTACCGGAATTGAGTGCCGACGCCCGCCAGGAGTCGAGTATTGACGGGCGCTCCAACCAAGCTAACAGGTTTTTGACCACATGGTCAATAACGTATGCTTGCTCACATGCCTCGTCCCCGTAAGTTCGTCGAGAGTGATGTCGTCAGCAGCGCCGGCGAGGTGTTCGCGGCGCACGGCCTCGCCGCTGCGACGCTGGACGACCTGGTGCGGGCCACCGGTCTGGGGAAGCAGAGCTTGTACAACGCGTTCGGCGGGAAGCGGGAATTGTTCCTCCGAGCGCTCTCCGAGGACCGCGAGGAAGCGACGCGCGCCGTCTCGGAAGCACTCGGACACGAGGACGCTTCGGCGCTGGAACAAATTCGAGGCCACATGCTCCGGCTGGCGATCGAGCTCAGCAGCAGTGGTCGGCGGGTCTCGCTGACCACGCGGGCGCTTGTCGAATCGACAGGCGAGGATGACCCGCTGTCGACGGCCACGAAGGCCGGTATCGAGCAGCTCGCCGAGGTCTATGCCCAATGCCTGGAACATGCGCGGGAGGACGGGGATCTACCGGACGACGCGAACGTGCAATCGTTGGCGGTCTACTTCGTCGCCGTCACCCGAGGAATGGAGTTGCTCGGCCGTGCCGGTGTCGGCCGCGCCGTTCTCACCGCAGTCGCGCTCGACGCGCTTCGCGCGCTCCACGGTCAGCGGATGGAAGCTGCCGATGGTTCCCCGTCCCTGCGGGAATGACTGCCGCCGCCGGCGTCCGCTCAGGTCGTGATGGGCGCACCCGGTTGCCGGGCTCCGTCCTCTGGCTGTTGACTGCGTGGCACCATGGTGCGTTATGGATCATGAGGGGCAGTTTCGTCGGGCGGCGCTCGCGTTGGGCCTCCCGGACGACGAGGTCGGCCGGTTCGTCCAGCACCTGCGTCTGTCGATCCGGCTGAGCGGGGGAGTCGGCGGTGTTCCGGTCGGGCAGTTCGGTGGGTTGCCCCGACTGCCGGTGGGCATGGACTGGCCGTCCGACGGGGTCAGCCCGTTGCCGTTCATCTTCTCGGTCGATTGTGCGGCGCTGCCGAGAGTCGACGGTTTCGGCCTGCCGGCAGACGGCTCGCTGCTGTTCTTTCTGAACCACGAGCAGGCCGCCGCCACCGGGGAGCGGCGGTACGGGCGAGTCGTGTATGTGCCGGCCGGTACCGATACCGAGGTGGCGACGGCATCCACCGACGAAGCGTTCGTCGGCGAGCAGTACGACGTCTCTGCCACGCTGCGCGCGGAGTTCCCCGGTTGGTTCGGGGTCGACGAGGACGACGAGGACGAAGATGAGGACGACCTGTCGCCCGTTCAGCAGCAGGTGGCCCGTGACCTCGAACGTGACCTGCCGCACCTGGACGAACTCTGTGCGCTGGCCAACGACCTCTGGCCGCCGAACAGCGAGTACGTCAGCGCTTGGATCGGCGGGTATGCCGACGAGAACGTCGTCCAGAGCTTTGCGGAGCAGACCCTCGCGTGGCGCGAGAAGACCGGCGAGATCGTCATCCCGGTCGCGAAGTGGTATTCCCAGGTGGAGTTGGAGACGCACCGGCTGACGAGTGAGTGGGTGTCGCTCGCCCGCTTTCCCGTCGACAACGAGCTCTATTACCGCAGCGTCGGGAGTTTCGTGATCCGTCACGACGACCTGGCCGCTGGTCGGCTGGACGAGGCGCTTTCCGTGGCCGAGCTGGTCCCATAGAACACCGGCGGCGCCCGCCCGCCGGTGCCTGACGTCCTGCACCGTAGCCTCGCTTCGCCTCGCCGGGCTGGTTCAGAAGGGTCGTCGGGTGCCGACAGGAGCTGACGTGCCCAAGAAGCCGCGCGCCGGTTGGGCAGCGCTCAGACGCGGGTCCCGCCGCCGCCGAGAGCGCGTAGCGCGTTGAGGATCACGGCCACGTCGATGCCCTCCTGCAGGAACGCGCCGGCCACCGGGGGCAGCAGGCCGAACGCGGCGGCGATCATCGCCACCACCGCCAATCCCATGCCCACGCCAGCACTCTGCGCCGCGATCGTCCGGGACCGGCGGGCGATCTCCACCGCGTCCGCCAACCGGTCCAGCCGGTCCACCGACAGCACCGCATCCGCGACGTCCGCCGAGGCCGTCGCCCCGGTCGCCCCCAGTGCCACGCCCACTGCGGCGGTTGCCAGCGCTGGCGCGTCGTTGATCCCGTCGCCGACCATCACCGTCACCGCCCGGTCGGACTCGGTCCGTACCCGGGCCACCTTCTCGTGCGGGGAGCAGCGGGCGACCACGTCATCCACGCCCACCGCGCGGGCCACCCGCTCGGCGACCTCCGGCCGGTCTCCGGTCACCATGATCACCCGTTGGAAGCCGGCCTGCCGCAGCCGTCGTACGGTGTCCTTCGCGTCGGGCCGTACCGGGTCGCGGAGAAGCACCGCCCCGGCGAGGACGCCGTCCAGGCCCACCCAGACCGTCGACAGGCCGTCCTCCTCCGCCTGCTGCCGTGCGCGTGCGGCCCAGTCCGGTAGGTCACCGCCGTGTTGGCCGACCCGGACCAGCCGGCCGTCGACCCGGCCGCTCACCCCCTGTCCGGGCTCCTCCGTCACCTCGGTGGGCGCCACGAGCCGACTGCTCCGGTCCTTGGCGGCCCGCACTATCGCGGCGGCCAGCACATGGGAGGACAGCTGTTCGACCGAGGCGGCCATCCGCAGCAACTCGTCCCCGTCGCCGCCGGGCGCGGTCAGCACCCTGGCCATCTCCGGACGCCCCGCCGTCAGCGTCCCGGTCTTGTCCACGAGCAGCGTCCGCGCCCGGCCCAGCAGTTCCAACGAGCCGCCGTTGCGGACCAGCACACCGCGCCGGGCCGCCCGGGACAACCCCGCCACTATCGCGATCGGGGTGGCCAGCAGCAACGGGCACGGAGTCGCCACCACCAGTACCGCCACCGCCCGCACGAACTGCCCGGAGGCCGCCCACGCGATACCGGCCAGGATCAGGGTGAACGGCACGAACGCCGCCGAGTACCGGTCGGCCAGCCGCACCATTGGCGCCTTCTCCGCGTTCGCCTCCTCCGCGAGCCGGACGATTCCCGCGTAGGTGCTCTCGGCCGCCACCGAGGCGACCCGCAACCCGAACGCCGCGCCCGCGTTGACCACTCCACTGGCCAGCCGGTCCCCGGCCCGGCGCTCGACCGCCTGGGACTCGCCGGTCACCGCGGACTCGTCCAGCGTCGCCGCGTCCTCGGCGAAGCCGTCCACCGGCACGACCTCACCCGGGCCGACCAGCAGTCGATCGTCCTTCCGGATGTCGTTCACGTCGACGTCCTGGATGTCGCCGTTCGGACCGCGGCGCCGTGCCCGGCGGGGTGCTCGCGCCAGCAGCTCGTGCAGGTCCCGGGTGGCCCGCCCCTGGGCGTAGCGCTCCAACGTGTGCCCACTGGCCAGCATCAGCGCCACCACCGCCCCGGCCAGGTACTCACCGACCAGCAGCGAGGTGGCCAGAGCCAGAGTCGCGATCACGTCCACGCCGATCCGGTGCCGCCGCAACGACTGGACCAACCAGCGCAGCGTGACCAGCAGGGTGACCGAGGTCGTCGCCGCCCAGCACACGTCGGCGGCCCCGCGCTGGCCCGCGAACCACAACCCCGCGCCCGCCAGCACCGGCACCGTCAACACGACCAACGGCGCGACGTCACGCCACCGTTGCGCAGCAGACCCGCCAACCACGTCCCACCCCCACGTCGAGGGGCCATCGCGCACCCCTGGCCGGCGAAACCATGGCCGGCCGGGCCCGGCGCCGGCGAGTAACAAGGGTCTCAACAACGCGAGGCCGGCGTGGTCGAAACATCCTGATTTTCCGACGTAGGCCCCGACCGCGCGGGTGCCGGCCGACGCCCGCGCGGGCGGGGCCCCGGATCCGGTGCCGCGCTCGGGCGGGCGGGTGACCTCTCTTGACCGCCATCGTGCTGCTTTACTATGTTCCTAGTAGATCAGTAAGGGGTCATCGTGTTCGTCTTCCGGCTCGACACCCGCTCCGGCGTGCCGCCGTACCTGCAACTCGTCCAGCAGGTCCGCCAGGCGGTGCTGCTGGGCTTCCTCCAACCCGGTGACCGCCTCCCGCTCATCCGAGAGGTGGTCGAGGACCTGGCGATCAATCCGAACACCGTCGCCAAGGCGTACCGGCAGATGGAGCAGGAAAACCTGGTCACCGGCCGGCCCGGCCAGGGCACGTTCGTCAACGAACAGCAGTCGGCCGCGATGTCGCCATCGACGTACACGTCGCTGCGCCGCGGCCTGGCGACCTGGCTGCGCCGCGCCTACGACGCCGGCCTCGACGAGCAGGCGGTCAACGCGCTCTTCACCTCCGTGCACCAGCAGACGCGAAACGAGGACGTGGCGTGACAGCGACCGAGTTCGCGCTGCGCACCGACGCTGTGGGCAAGCGGTACCGGAAGGGCTGGGCGCTGCGTGACTGCACACTGGCCCTGCCGGCGGGCGGCGTGATCGCCCTGGTCGGGCCGAACGGCGCGGGCAAGACCACGCTGCTGCGCCTGGTCGTCGGGTTGCTGGCACCGAGCACCGGCACGGTGGAGGTCCTCGGCCACGACGTCACCGCCAGCACCCCGCAAACGCTGTCCCGGGTCGGGTTCCTGGCCCAGGACCACCCGCTGTACAAGCGCTTCACCGTCGCCGAGATGCTCCGCTTCGGCCGGGCCTGCAACCTGCGGTTCGACCAGGGGCTGGCGGAGCGCCGGCTGGCGAAGCTGGGCATCCCGCTCGACCGCAGGGCCGGCACGCTCTCCGGCGGCCAGCAGGCCCAGGTCGCGTTGGCGCTGGCCCTGGCGAAGCGGCCGGACCTGCTCGTCCTCGACGAGCCGGTGGCCAGCCTCGACCCGCTGGCCCGGCACGAGTTCCTTCAGGTCCTCATGGGCGCGGTGGCCGACGGCGAGGTGACCGTCCTGTTCTCCTCCCACGTCGTGCACGAGCTGGAGCGCGTCTGCGACCACCTGGTCGTGCTCAACAACGGCCGGGTCACGCTCACCGGTGACATCGACACCCTCCTCGTCGAGCACCGGCGGCTCGTCGGCCCGCGCACGCCCACCGACCTCGACCGATCCGGCGCCGTCGTGGAGGCCGTCCACAGCGACCGCCACACGAGCCTGCTGGTACGCGACGGCGGGCTCCCGCCCGCGCCCGGGTGGCAGGCCCAGCCGGTCGCGCTGGAGGAGCTGGTGCTGGCGTACCTGCGTCGGCCGTCCGAGCCGAGCACCACCGTCCCGTCCGGGGTGCCGGCATGACGTGGTTGATCTGGCGCCAGCACCGGGCCGAGGTCTGCGTCCTGGGTCTGTTCGTCGGCATGTTCGCCGTCGTCCTGCTCGTGCTCGGGACGCAGGCCCACGACCTGTTCCCCGGCGGTCCCGCCGGGTGCGCGGGAGACGCCGGTGTCAACGAGGCCTGCGCGGCGTCCTTCCGCCGGCTCGACGAGGAGTACGGGTACGTCGAGAACCTCCTGGCGGGCTTCTATCTGGTCCCCGTCGTCATCGGTGCGTTCCTCGGTGCGCCGCTGCTCGCGCGCGAACTGGAGGACGGCACCTGGCAGCTCGCCTGGACGCAGGCCGTCCCGCGGATGCGCTGGTTGGCGACCAAGCTCGCGGCACTCGCCGGCGTCACCGTCGCGCTCACCGGGATGTTCACCGCGGTGCTCACCTGGTTCCGTCAGCCGTTCGACGCCTGGGAGGGACGGTTCCAGTACGACGCCTTCGACCTGGAAGGACTTGTTCCGGTGGCGTACGCGCTGTTCGCGTTCGGCGTCGCCACCGCCGCCGGGGCGATCCTGCGGCGCAGCCTGCCCGCGTTCGGCGTCGCGTTCGGGGCGTTCCTCGCCGCCCGGATGGCGGTGGCGCTGCTGGCCCGTCCCGCGTACGCCACGCCGCTCACCACCACGGAGCCGGTCGGAGTCGGCGGCACGACGGACCAGGCGGGGCGCCGGGCCGTGCCCGGCTTCGCCGACTGGGTGATCGAACGCGGCTACGTGGACGCCAGCGGGCGCAGGCTGAGTGGGACCGAGTACCACGAGCTGGAGGGCGCCGCCAACCGGGCCGGCGAGAACCTCAACCAGTTCCTGCACGCGCGGGGCATCCAGCGATTCGGGGTCTATCACCCGGCCGACCGGTTCTGGACGTTCCAGCTCATCGAGGCGGCGGTGTTCGTCGCCGTCGCGGCGATCCTGATCGGTGTGGTGGTGTGGCGAATACGGCGCCGGCTGATCTAGCGGCACCGCTATGACATAGATGGGATTATATCTCTTGCGTCATCTCAGGTAGGAAGACCGAAGGCACGTCTCGGTGCTGATTCCTGAGAAGGAGCGACAGATGAAACATGCCCTGCACCGCCTACGAACGGGGGCGGTCGCGCTCGCTGCCTGCACACTCGGGCTGAGCCTACTGTCGGTACCCGCCGCCGAGGCGTACTCGGTTGCCCCTCTCGCGCCATCATCCGAGCGGGCACCGGAATCGAACCAGTTCTCGGCAGAGGGTGTGACCACGATCGGCGAACTCCGCACCGTCGGCAGCTCGCTGTCCTACGCCCCCAACGGCGGGACACAGGTCATCCAGCACCCCGGCGCCACCTACATCAAGGTGCACTTCAGCTCACTGCGACTGGCCGAGGGCGACTACGTCACCGTGTCGAGCCGCGACGGCAAGGAGAGCTACCGGTACGACCGCCACCTGAACCGGGCGACCGGCTCGGACTACACCACCGACGGACAGCCGGGCTTCTGGGCGATGTCGGTGGACGGCGACACCGCAGTGGTGACACTGCACAGCAGCCGCCCCGCACGGGGCAGCGCGGCCACCATCGACCGGTTCTGGCGCGGATACGACCGCACCGAGGTCGCCGCGCACAACTTCTCCACCCAGTCCGTGTGCAGCACCGACGCCCGCCGCGACGTGGTGTGCTACCAGAACAGCCACCCCACCGAGTACGCCCGCGGCAGGGCGGTGGCGCGGTTGCTGATCAGCGGCGGTGGAATGTGCACCACCTGGCGGGTCGGCAACACCAACCGGATGCTGACGAACAAGCACTGCTTCTCGACGCAGTCCGCCGTGAGCGGCAGCGAGATGCAGTTCAACTACCAGTGCGCCACCTGTGGCGGTGCCAATCCCAGCGCTGGCACCAAGGTCAGCGGTGCCACCCTCTACAAGGTGAGCAGCGGCGGCTCCAGCCAACTCGACTACACCCTGTTCTCGGTCAACAACTTCGCCGCCATCCAGGGCTTCGGCACGCTGTACCTGGCGACCACCGCCACCAGCAACGGCACCCGGATCTACATCCCCGGGCACGGCGACGGCAGCCCGAAGCGGCTGTCGATCTACGAGGACGCCCAGAACGGCGCGACCTGCGCCGTCCGGAACGCGAACTACAACACCTGGAACATCAGCTACAGCTGTGACACCTCCGGTGGCAACTCAGGTTCACCGGTGCTGAACGCCAGCCACCGCGTGATCGCCCTGCACCACCTCGGCGGTTGTCCGTCGAACCAGGGCGCGAAGGCGCACCTGATCTACAACGAGATCGCCAGCCTCATCGACAACGGCTGAGGGGGTGGGCCGCCGATGCGCGCTCGGCGCCTTGGCGGCCCATCGGCACCCGTGCTGCCGTCCCGCTGGTCGTCGACGACGGCGGCCAGCGGGTCGGGCGCTCGCCGTACCGAGACGCGTGCTGGACGGGTCAGCAGGCCCTAGCCGAGCAGCGTCGCGGCCCCGGCCACTGTGGCCAGTGACAGCGTCGTGGTCACCAGCACCGCCCGGTTGGTCACCGCCTCGCCGACGCCGTACTCCTGGCTGTAGATGAACGTGTTCTGCGCCGTCGGCAGGCCCGCACACACCACCACGGCGAGCAACTGTGGCGCGGACAGGTGCAGGGCCAGCCCGGTCACGTACGCGACGACCGGCTGTGCGACGAGCTTCAGCATGGTGATCACGGCCAGCTCGGCCAGCCCGGCTGGCTCCGCCGGCTCTACCCGCTCCGCCGGCTCTACCCGCTCCGCCGGCTCTACTCGTGTCGGCGCCGGAGCGTGCAGCGACGCGCCGAGCGCGACCAGCGCGGCCGGAACGGCGGCTGCCGAGAGCAGGGTGAGCGACGCGCCGGCCGCCGACGGCAGTCGCAGGCCGGCGGCCGAGCACGCGACGCCGAGCAGCGACGCCAGGATCACCGGGTTACGGATCGGCAGGGAGGCGATACGGCGGACGCGTACCCGCCCGGCCGGGTCGCTGTGCCGGTCCAGGGCGACCAGGATCACGGGCGTCACCACCAGCACCTGCAGCAGCACCACCTCCGCCAGGAACGACACGTTGCCGAGGACCTGCGTGGCGATCGGGATGCCGAGGTTCGCCGAGTTCACGTACCCGGCGGCCATGCCCCAGATCGGCCGTTCGCCGGGCCTGCGACCAAACAGCCAGCTCGCGCCGACCCACCCGAACCCGACGACCGCGACGGTGCTCACTGCGAAGGCGAGCAGCGAGCGGCCGTCGAACACGGACAGCGGCATTCGGGACAGGGCCAGGAACAGGGCGGCCGGCATCGCAAGCTGGAACACGAACCGGCCGAGCACCGACGCCGCCCCCTCGCCCAGCGGGCCCCAACGACAGGCCGCGTAGCCGACCGCGGTGAGAATCCAGATCGGTACGAACGCCGACACCAGGCTCATCCGGGCGTCACCGGTGGGCGGCCGTGGCGAGAATGTCGTCGGGCTGCCGCAGGGGGAGCGCGGTTCCGTCCAGGCCGCCGGACGGCCAAGGGTTGTTCACGTGTACGCCGATCGGGAGGCCACACGTTCAGCCTCGCATCCCGTTCGGACCGGGCAAACATCCCATCCGCGGCTGCGCGGGGCCATCACCAGCGCGTACGTCTGCCGCCGTCCGGTGCCACCCCCGCGTTACGCCCGCAGTTTCCTGGATGCCGTCCGGGCGTGCCGGTGAGAGGGCAGCAGATCGTGGCGGCATTAGGCGGCTGACAACGGTGGCGGCGGCCGGGGCCACGCAATTCCTGCGCCGCTGAATGATGTGAAACCGCAGCCAGTCGGGTGTCACACCACGACCGCCGCTTCGGCACCTTGTCGGGGCGGTGGCACCGCTGTCGGGGTGTCGTGGAGCGGACGCGACAGCACCGGTGGCGGTTGCCCGGTGGCCGTACCGGCCACCGTGTCCCGTGCCGCGCCGCCCGCCCGCACCTCTGGTCGGCAGGTCGCCTCACCACCGGATCCGGCCGGCTGTCAGCGGTGCCGGAGTGGGCCGCCCGGCCCCTAATTACGAAGCCTGCAAGAAGGTGGTGAAGGTGAACTATCGGAGCAACTTCCGGAAGCAAGCGACAGTGGACATGACGCGGCTGTACAGGCCAACGCCATTGTCACTAAGGTGTAATAGCGGCTAGTCTGTGCCGATCAGGCGATCGAACCTCGTCGAAACTTTCGACGAGGCTACCGTTACGGAGAAGCGAAATGACGACCGCAACAAAGAGTCCGGCAGCGGCCGGGCCCCACGGCGGCGAGGTGCCTGGCCGGCTGATCCGAAACCCGGTCCTTCCCGGCTTCAACCCCGACCCGTCGATCTTGCGCGTCGGCACTGACTACTACATCGCCACGTCAACCTTCGAGTGGTACCCGGGCGTCCGGCTGCACCACTCGACCGACCTGGTGCACTGGCGCCCGCTCGGTGGCGTCATCACCGAGCGGCGGCTTCTCGACCTGAGCGGAGCGGGCGACTCCAACGGCGTGTGGGCGCCCGATCTGTCCTATGTGGATGGTGAGTTTCATCTCCTGTACGCCGACGTGGCGAGTTTCGCCAGCGGATACTGGGATCCGCAGAACTATCTGGTGACCGCGAGCGACCTCGCCGGTCCCTGGTCCGACCCGGTCGTGCTGCACGGGCGCGGGTTCGACCCGTCGCTGTTCCACGACGAGGACGGCACCACCTGGATGCTGTCGATGGTCGCCGACTGGCGGCCGGGCCGGGATCGGTTCGCGGGCATTCAGATCCAGCAGTACGACCGCGAGGCCCGTCGCCTGGTCGGCACCGAGCGGACGATCTTCCAGGGAACCACCGCCGGCGTCACCGAGGCACCGCACGTGTACCAGAAGGACGGCTGGTACTACCTGCTGACCGCGGAGGGCGGCACCTCCTGGACGCACCAGGCGACGATGGCCCGCGCCCGTAGCCTGTTCGGGCCGTACGAGGCCCATCCGGACGGCCCGCTGCTCACCTCGCAGGGCCGTCCCGAGCTGGAGCTGCAGAAGTCCGGTCACGGCAGCCTGGTGTCCACGCCGGACGGGCGTTGGTACCTGGCGCACCTGACGGCCCGGCCGTACACCCCCCTCGGCCGGTGCGTGCTCGGCCGGGAGACCGCGATCCAGGAGGTGCACTGGCCGGAGGGGGAGTGGCCGCGCATCGAGGACGGGATACCGGCGGTGCTCGTGCCCGTGCCGGGCGAGGCTGAGCCTGCGGCGGATCTGCCGGAGGAGCGCGACGACTTCACCGAGCCGGTGCTCGGCCCCGAGTGGTCGACGCTGCGCCGTCCCGCCACCGCGGACTGGGTGGATCTCACCTCGCACCCCTCGATCCTGCGGATTCACGGCGGCCAGTCACCGGTCGGCCGGCACCGTCCGAGCCTGGTCGCGCGTCGCGTCACCGCGCAGCAGTGCGAGCTGACGGCCGCCATGCGCTTCGAGCCGGCCAACTACCGCCAGCTCGCCGGCGTCACCGCCTACTACAACACCCGCAACTGGCACTACGCCTACGTGACCGCCGACGACGACGGCCAGCCGGTGCTCGAGGTGATGTCGTGCGACAACGGCCGGCGGGTCATGCACGACGCGTGCCACGTCGACCTGCCGAGCGCGGGCGACATCACGTTGCGGGCCACCTTCGACGGCCCGAGTCTGACCTTCGCCTATCAACTGGCCGGCGAGGCGCGCTGGGTCGAGCTGCCGGCAGAGCTCGACGCCACCATCCTGTCCGACGAGTACGCCGCGACCCTGGTCGATGGTGAGCCGGAGGGCTGGGGCTTCACCGGCGCGTTCGTCGGCCTGTGGGTTCAGGACCTGGGTGCCGAGGGCGTCTACGCGGACTTCGACTGGGCGTCGTACCGCCACTGGTGAGCACCCGCCGACGCGAGCGCGCCCGCCGCGCCCGTCGCCCCGCACAGCCGGGCGTGCGCCGTCCAGCGGTGCCACGCCCGGCTGTCGTTGCGCGACCGACCGGCGGGGCGTCGGTTGGTGCCGACCTCTTGCCTGCTGGCGACGGCGACAGTGGCAACCATCGCTGCCGGCTGCCGGGATTCTGTGCTGAAAAAGGGGTACGGCGCGTGGAAATATAGTCGACGTCCGTCGATCGACTGAACGGGGATCACCGTGACGACACAGTTGTCCAAGGCCACCGCCCTACCGGGTCCGACCGGTCATCCGCTCCTCGGCATGTTGCCGGAACTCCGCCAGGACCTGCTGGGATCGATCCTGAACGGCTTCCACAGGTACGGCGACGTGGTGGCCTACCACGTCGGGCTGCCACGGGGGCCACGCGCCGTCAGCGTCGACGTGGTGAACGTGCACCACCCGGACGGCATCCACCAGGTCCTCACCACGCCCCAGGTCTTCAGCCGTCGCGCGAGCGCGTACGAAATCCTTCGGGAGTTCATCGGTGAGGGCCTGCTGACCAGCGACGGAGACCGCTGGCTGCATCAGCGGCGGACGCTGCAACCGCTGTTCACGCCGCGCCGGGTGGCCCGCTACACCGAGCTGATGGCCGAGGAGGCGGCCCGCGTCGTCGACGACATGGCGGTCACCGCCGGGTCCGTCGTGGACCTCTACCAGGTCATGCAGCGCTACACGATGCGGGTGGTCGGCCGGGCGCTGTTCGGTGACGACATCGACGAGGTCGTTCCCCGGCTACAGGAGCTCATGCCCATCCTTGGCGACCTGGCGCTGGCACGCGCCCTACAGGTCGTCAAGCTGCCGCTGAGCTGGCCGACTCCACGATCGCGCCGGATCACGCAGGTCCGCGCGACCCAGTACGACATCATCGACCGCATCATCGCCGCCCGGCAGCGAACCGGCGGCGAGGAGACCGAGGACATGCTCAGCCGGCTGTTCGCGGCCAAGGATCCGGAGACCGGGCAGACCCTGTCCATGGAGGAGATCCGCGACCAGATGCTCGTGTTCCTGCTCGCCGGGCACGAGACGACCTCGGCCGGGTTGGCCTTCACCATGCATCTGCTGGGTCAGCACCAGGAGGTGCAGGAACGGGTCGCGGCAGCGGCCGGCACCGGCGACCAGGAGCTGGTGCGGGCCGCGATCATGGAAGGCATGCGGCTGTACCCGCCCGTGTACAGCATGGAGCGGATGGCCGAAACCGACGTCGTGGTTTCCGGACACCGCATTCCGGCCAATACCAAGGTGGTGGTCGCCCCCTGGGTCACGCACCGGCATCCGGAATTCTGGCCCGACCCGGAGCGCTTCGCGCCGGACCGGTTCCTCGGGCAGCAGGACCGACCGCGCTACGCCTACTTCCCATTCGGTGGCGGCCCGCGCAGTTGCATCGGCGAACACTTCGCGCTGCTGGAGATGACCGTCCTGCTGAGCGCGTTGCTCACCCGATACCGGGTCGACACGCGTGGCGAGCGGCTGGAGGTCGTACCAATGGTCACGCTGCGTCCGGCCGGCGCGGTCCGGGCCACGCTGACCGTCAGGTGACCTGATGCCCTGGCTGATCCGGACCGGATCAGCCAGGGCGCCGTTCGGTTCCGGGTCCGACTGTCGCTACGTGACCCGCGTCCCGTCACCCGTCGCGACGGGCAGCGGTTCAGCGGCCGGCGTCGCGGCGGCCGCAGGGGCAGCCGCCGGTTTGCGGGGCTTGGCGAACCGGCGCATCATCGGCCGTTCCACGCCGACGTGAAGCAGCGAGGCCAGGCCGAGGGTCACCAGGTAGGCACCGATCATCACGCCGAGCGCGGCGGCGACGCCGAAGCCGTTCGGAGCCATGTTGGCGGCGCCGTACAACACCAGGATGTGCAGGAGGTAGAAGGCGAAGGACGTGTCGCCCAGCCAGCCGGTGACCCGCCCGCGCAGCGGTGAGCGGTGGCCCTCGACGTCCGCCCGGGCCGCAGCGGCCACCAGCAACGCGAGCGGGATGACCATCGCCGCGACGACCGAGTAGAGCAGCGGAACGACCTCGGAGAGGCCGTAGAAGGCCAGCGTGACAAGTGCGGCGCCGGGAAGGCTCAGTCTGATCCACAGCCCCCGCATGACGAGCTGGGCGATGACGATTCCGAGGACGAAGTCCAGCATCCGGATCATCGGAAACTGTTGGACGAACCAGAACTGCGGAAATGCCGCGTCCGCGTAGGTGTACGTCGGCTCGGCCGGAAGAAACGCCAGGGAGAAGGCGGGCGCGACGAGTATCGCGGCGACGATGCCACCCGCGAGCGACCAGAGCCAGGTGGCGTTGAGCCGTCGGATGCCGGCGAGCACCCACGGGAACGACGCGTAGAAGAAGATTTCACAACTCAGCGACCAGCTCGGCGGGTTGACCCCGTTGAAGATGAACTCGTTCGGGATCCAGCTCTGCACCAAGGCCAGGTTCGCCACCGTCGGCCACAGCGGCGCGCCGCCCCGTACCAGGATCAGTAGGAGGATGAACACGGCGCAGACGACCAGGTGGTTCGGCAGGATCCGGGCGGCCCGGCGGCGCCAGAACCGGCGATTCGGCTCGTGGTCGGGAGCCGACCAGGTCAGGACGAAACCGCTGAGGATGAAGAAGAAGCCGAGCGCGGCGGAGCCGGTACGGCTGAGAACGAGGTACCACCAGTCGTCGATCCGCTCGTCGGCGAAGAAGCCGAACAACGTCGTGTGCGAGAAGAAGACAGTGACCGCGGCGAGCCCCCGCAGACCGTTGAGGGTCGGCAGTTGCCGGGCCATCCGTCCCGCCTGCGGGGTCATCGGCGGCCACCTTCCGTCGTTTCGGACATCTCTCGGCGTACCGGCCGGCGTGTCCGGAACGCCTCCTCGGCGATGTCGGCCGCCCGTCGTACGCCGTCCAACTCCGCGATCCGGCGCTTGTAGTGCTGCGCCTTCGCCCGGTAGGCGGGGTCGCCGCTCACCGTGTCGATGGCCGCCCGCAGCCGCGCCGGAGTCACCTTGTGCACCGGGATGAACTCGCCGGCGCCGAGGTACGTGAGTCGGGCGGCCACGCCCGGTTGGTCGTTGCCCACGGGCAGCGCGACCATCGGCACGCCATGGGCGAGCGCTTCCAGTGTGGTGTTGATGCCGGCGTGCGTGATGACGAGAGACGCCCGTGCCAGCAGATCGAGCTGGGGCGCGTACCGGACCACTATCGGGTTTCCGGCAAGGCCGGTCGGGGGTTCGACGTCGGTGCTGCCGAGGGAGATGACCAGTTGCGCGTCGAGTCCGGCACAGGCCGTGGCGATCGCCTCGAATATGTGCGGGAGGCGGTTCTGGAGGGTGCCCATCGACGCGTAGATCAACGGGCGGTCGTCGAGCTGCTCCCACGGGAACGACACCGGCTCGGTGCTGTCCTCGTCGTGGAACGGCCCGGTGTAGTGGAACGAGTCCGGCAGGCGGGTGCGGGGGAAGTCGAAGAACGGCGGTTGTTGGGTGATCTGGGCCAGATCCGAGCCGTCGTTCACACTTTTGATCAGCGGCAGGCCCCACGCGGCACGACGGTCGTTGATCCGTTGCAGCACCGGCCGGATGACCCAGGCAATCACCTGGTCGCCCACCATGTTGCGCACCCGCGCGAGCGGCGAGGGATGGTACGGCCACGCCGTCATGAACGGCGGCACACCGGGCTCGGTGTTCAGCGCCAGCGCGTTGCACACGTTCACGACCGGAATGTCGAGGTGGTCCCCGACGGTGTTGCCGGCGCCGTAGACCTGGTCCACCAGCAGCGCGTCGATGCCGTGCCGCTGCACCAGGACCGGCAGGTCCCGCAGCAGAACCTCGACCTCGCGCACGTACCCTCGGACGATGAAACGCACCGCGGCCAGGCCGGTCAGCCGACCCTGCTCCTCGGAGAAGCGCGCCAGTGAGCCCACCGGAAACTCGCGCTCGCCGATCGGTGCGAAGGCGAACCTGGCCGTGAACGACTTCGTTCCGGCGTCCGGCAGGGAGATCAGGGTGACCCGGTGGCCCCGCCGGAGCAGTTCTCTGCCGAGCGTGGCCATCGGGCTGAGTTGGCCGGTGTAGTCGGGAACCACGAGTCCGATGTGGAACATGGTCGGGGCACTCACGTGTCGCTCCCTCGCTGGGTTCATACCACCGTCGTCAGGCAGGACGGATGTATCGAAAACTCGGCCGGGGTGTATCCGACGATCTCGCCGTCGACCTCTACCGGCAGCGGGCTGTCCGCGTCGACGCACACGGTGCGGACCTCCTGCCGGTGGATCGCCGGATGTCCCGCTGCGGCCCCGCGGAACACCTGCCACATCAGCCCGGCCACGCCGAGGCGGCCGACACCCGACACCCGCACCGCGTCCAGGTAGCCCGCTGGCGGGGGTTGCGTGCGGCCGAAGGTCAGCCCACCGGCGAAGTACGGCACCTTGAGCACGGCGAGATTGCTGATGCTCTGGTGCGACGGTTCGCCGTCGAGTTCCAACCGCACCGCCACCGGCCGCCAGCGGGCCAGCGTCCGGATGCTCGACGCCGTCTCGGCGAGCTGGAGGTTGAGTCGCTTGAGCACCCGGTTGACAGGTGTCTTCTCGGTGAACCGCTGGCCGATCACGCTGATCAGCCCGACCGTGCAGCTGACCAGGAAGTACCGCTGGTCCCGGGTGCCGTCGGGCCGGGTGAAGGTCACCGTTCCGACGTCGGTCTCCCGGTCGCGGGTGCGGTCGAGCAGGTCACCGAGGTCGGTGACCGGCCGCAGGCCACGAGCGAAGTCGTTGCAGGTGCCAGCCGGCACGTACGCCAGCCGCACCTTCTCCCCGCCCGCCTCCAGCACCCCGTTGGCCACCTCGGACAGCGTGCCGTCGCCGCCGATCGCCACCACTGTGGCGTACCCGTCCTCGACCGCCTGCCGCCCGAGGGCGATGCCGTGCCCGGGATAGCGCGTGGACCAGCACCGCGCCTCGGGCAGTTCCGTGGCGATCCGCCGCATGATGGTGTCCCTGCGCTGGACACCGGACGCGGGGTTGGTGATGCAGACGACCGGGTCGTTCTCATCGGCTGCCATGCGCCTGCTCCAATTCCAGTTCCGCCATGGCGAGGCTCAGCGCCTCCTCGAAGCCGTACCGGGGTGAATAGCCGATCGACCGGATCCGGCCGACGTCGTACCGCATGCCTCCGGCGACGGACCGAACCGCGTAACGGGTGAGCAGCGGCCGGCCGGATCTGATGCCGATGCCGGCCATCCCGGCGAGTTCGGACACGGCCCCCGCGGCCAGGGCAGCGCCGAAGGGGACCGAGGTGGTCGGCGGCCGTGCCCCGATCCGTTCGGCCACCGAGGCGAACAGCTGCCCCAACGTCAGGCCGTACGAGTCACCGACGATGAACCGGCCGCCGGCGCAGCTGGCAGTGGTGCCGGCCAGCACGATCGCGTCGGCCAGGTTCGCGCTGTACGTCAACTCGATCGGCGGTAGCCCACGGTCGAACTGGACGAGCTGGTTGGCGCGCAGCCCGCGCACGAGCTCGGGCAGGAAGGTGCGGTCGCCGGGGCCGAAGACCCAGGCGGGGTACACCACAGTGACATCGAGACCATTCCCGTGGTACGACCACGCCAGGTCTTCGCCGGCAGCTTTCGACAGCGGGTACGGGTAGCGCGGCACCCGCCGTGGCGACGCCTCGTCGATGACCTTCCTGGCGTGGAAACCGAAGACGTCGACGGTGCTCAGGTAGACGAATCGGGAGACGCCGCAGCGCCGCGCCTCGTCCAGCACCGCCCGGGTGCCGTCCCGGTTCACCTGCCAGATGCGTGGGCCGGGTCGCCAGTCGGTCAGATCGGCGGCCGCGTGCACCACCAGGTCGACGTCCGTGCAGGAGCCGCGCAGCGACTCCGGGTCGGTCAGGTCACCACGGTGGGCCGAGTACGTCGCGTCGTCCGGCGCGGGTGCCCGCACCAGCCCGCGTACCGACCAGCCCTGTTCCCGCAGGGCTGCGGCGACCGCGCGGCCGACGCAGCCGGTGACGCCGGTCACCAGAGCGAGACCCGACCCCATCACGAACCCTCCGCCAGCAGGGCCCGCAGGTCGGTGAGCAGCGACCCGGCCGGGTCGAGTGCGCGCATGCGCGTCAGCAGGTTTCGCAGTTCACGGCGCTGGCCTGACTCGTCGACCATCAGCAGCTCCGGACCGGCGACGAGGTGTCCGACATGAAACGGACGCAGTCCCTGTTGCGTGAGCGCCTGGGAGCACGCCTGGGCGTCGGCGGGATCGATCGCGTACAGCAGCTCGAACTCACCCCACTCGGCGGCAGCCGAACACCACCGGGGGAGGCCCGCCGAGTCGGCGACGGCGGAGACGATCGGCGCGTACACCTCGTCGTGCAGCATCACCTCGGCCCCCAGCCCGTTGACCTCGGCGAGGCTGACCGCCGCGCTCAACAGACCGTCGCTGGTGTCGATGCACGCCCGGGCGTAGCGGCGCAGCGGTTCGCACGCGGTCACCCGCGCCTCAGGTAGCCACGGTTCGCCCGCGCCCGTACCGCCCAGTGCCAGCGCGCGGAACCCGACCGCGTTGCCGGCTCCGATCGGGCCGGTCACGTACAGCGCGTCGCCGGGCCGGGCACCCATCCGGTTCAGGATGGATTCGCGAGGGACGGTTCCCAGGGCGCACGAGGTGAAGCTCTCCTCGTTGGCCCAGTTGGTGTCGCCACCCACGATGTGACAGCCGTACCGCTCGGCGGCCTCGGATGCGCCGCGCCCGAATTCACGGGCCTCCTCGAGGGTCCAGCTGTCCGGGCGCAGCGAGCAGGAGATCAGCACGGCGACCGGGTCGGCGGCCACCGCGGCGAGGTCGCTCACGCTGACGGTGGTGGTCAACCAGCCCTTCGCGTACGGCGTGGTGGCGGTGGCCAGTTCGGCTCCGTCGTTCAAGGTGTCGACGGTGACCGCCAGGAGCCCGGCGGCGCCCAGGTCGAGGAGTTCGGCGTCGGCCTCGAAGGCGTTGTTGAGTTGCCGTGGCGACCGGGTCATGCGCTCGCGGATCGCCATGATCAGGCTGCTCTCGGCCGCGCTCAGCGGCAACCGTTCGCGGGCGGTGGAGGTCATGTCACGCCTGCCGGGAGGACTGGGTCGCCCGCAGCGTCAGCTCCAGGTAGACCATCATCGGAACGCCGACGATGAGGAAGAGCGTCGGTCGGTGCAGCGCGCCGAGCGACAGGAAGAACAGTGTGGTCGCCCTGATGAACCAGACCAGTGCCTCGTACGCCCGGGTCTCTGGCGCCCGGTTGATTGTCACGAGGCTCTGCGTGAACCCGAGCGCGGACGCGATGAGCAGCACCCAGCAGACGATCTCGGCGTAGGCACTCGCGCTGTCGGCCTCCGCCACGGCGGCGGTGCCCGCCGCTATCACCGCCACGACCGGAAATATCACGGCAATCCGGCTGGAGGCCCTGGTGCCGATGGCCACCGGCAGCGTGCGGTAGCCGGCGACCCGGTCGCCCTCGATGTCCTTGAAGTACCCGACGAGGCAGAAGCCGCTGAACGTGACAGCGACCAGTGCCGTCTGGAACCACGTCACCGCCGGGATCTCGAGCCATCCCGCGTCGGGTCGGACGGCCACGGCGCCGAGCACCGTGAACAGCGCCATGTCGACGCCGTTGACGAGATTGCCCAGCATGGGGATGCGCTTGGTCCACGAGTAGACCAGGTGCCCGCCGATCGCGATGACGCTCCACAGCGCCAGCGTCGGTGCGACCACGATCGCCACCACCATCAGCGCAGCGGACAGCGTGAGCGTCAACGCCAAGCCGATGTGGGGGTTGATCAGCCCGGTGACGAACGGACGGTCCGGAGCGTTGACCGCGTCGGCCTCGCGGTCGAACCAGTCGTTGATGACCACGCCGACGCCGTATCCCAGGGTGCAGAACAGCAGCCCGATCACGATGCTCGCGGCGTTGGCCCCGGCCGGCGGTGCGGTCATGCCGACCAGACCTGCCGACAGCGAGAAGGGCACGAAGTGCAGGCGCCACATCCGCGCCCAGGCAACCACCAGGTCCCAGGTCCTGACTGCGGGTTCGAGCTGGTTGACGGTCATTGGTCCTCCACTGACATCAGGTCGCCGACCTCGGCGAACGCGGCGACGACGCGCTTGAGCTGCTCCGGTGTGTGCGTGGTGGAGAAGCTCGCTCGCAGCCGGGGCGAGGCGGCCGGGGGGATGACCGCGTTGACGTAGACGCCCCGGTCCAGCAGGTTGCGCCACGCGAGCAGGGTCTGCGGTACGCCGTCGAGCCGTACCGACACGATCGGCGTTTCGCTCGGGACCGGGTCGTAGCCAAGGGCCATCAGCTCGCGACGCACGTACGACGCGTTCTCCACCGCCTGCTGGCACAGCCCCGGCTCCGCCTTCAGGATGCGCAGCGCGGCGTACGCGGCGGCCAGGCTGGCCGGCGGGGCGGACGCGCTGAAGATGAGGCTGCGCGCGTGGTGGCGCAGGTACTCGATCACATCCGCCGGGCCGGCCACGGCACCGCCGATCGACGCCAGCGACTTGCTGAAGGTGACGGTGATGAGGTCGACCTGGTCGGTGACGCCGAAGTGCGCGCTGGTGCCCCGGCCGTCGGCCAGTACGCCGATGCCGTGTGCGTCGTCGACGAGCAGGCGGGCCCCGTACTGCCGGCACAGCCGTACGACCTCGGTCAACGGGCACAGGTCGCCGGCCATCGAGTACACCCCGTCCACGACGACCAGCCGGCCGGCGTCCGAGGGGCTGGCTGCCAACTGCCGCTCCAGGTCGTCCATGTCGTTGTGGGCGAACCGTCGCGTCTTGGCCCGGCTCATGCCGCAGCCGTCGTAGACCGAGGCGTGCGCCTCACGGTCGAGGATGACCACGTCGTGACGCGACAGCAGGGATGCGATGACGCCGACGTTCGCCTGGTAGCCGGTCGGAAACACCAGTGCCGCCGGCATACCGAGGAAGTTGGCCAGCTCCTGCTCCAGTGCGTCGTGCAGCGGCGTGTTGCCGTTGAGCAGGCGCGAGCCCGTGCGCGATGTGCCGTACTCCTCGATCGCCGCCTGCGCCGCGGCCTTCACGCGCGGGTCGGAGGTCAGCCCGAGGTAGTTGTTCGAGCCGCACATGAGGATGTCGCCGTCGAGTGTCTGCGCGACTGTCGCGTCGTGCCCCTCGAAGGGAATGAAGTACGGGTAAACGTTGGCTGCGCGAGCCTCCTGGCTCTCGGTGTATGACTGGCAGCGACCGAAGATATCCACTGTCACCACGGTTCGCGAAACCCCTCTCATCTGGTGCCCCGTGTGCATCGGGCCGTTCAACGGACCTGCTGCTCCAGTAGTCGGCACAATCGCTCCGGACAGTGGCGCGCCGGCGATCGGGATCGGCCAGCACGTAGCCACTGTGCGGAGGGAGGTGGCCGGTCGTCTCACACCCGCTGGTGCCGCCGGCTCGCAGGCTGAGCCAGCGCGGGGACGCCGCGGCGCGGCTCGGTGAACCGCAGCGCGAGGGCGTTCCTCGTCCCCGGCGGAGTGAGGGCGACGTGTGTGCAGAAGACGGTCGAAGGTGCTGCTGATGCGCCTGGCCCGGCCGGCCGGCCCGACGAGCGACGGAACCGACGCGGGCTCCCGGCCTTGGACACGCCGCCGGGTGCGATGCCGGCGGCGTTGCTGGTATCGCCGTCCGACCGCCGTGAAGGCGGGAATGCCTGCCGGGCCGTCGCGGCCTGCAGTGCGGTCCGAGGCTGGCGCGCACCAGCCGACATCACGCCAATAGGCTCGTGAAGGTCGGCACTGGCCTTGTCATCGTGTTTCGCCGCATTCCTCTGGCGCAGTGGCAAGAATCCAGGGATGTGGCGCTATGGCAGCGCAGGAAAAGTGGTATTGCAGCGGCAGCGCATAGTTCATTACTCCCCCCGATCCGCTGGCTGCATTCACCAGCGGCGATCGCTTGACGATCTCTCTGGAGCAGGATGCTACGCCGGATCCGCAGCGCACGTCCAGCCCAATGTGGTCGTCGGATCCGCCCGGACACCGCGCCTCAGCTGCCTTGCGGGAGTATTGCGCCAGGTGACAAGCGAGTGGGCGGGATCGAGCGCCATCTCCACCCGTTGGGCAAGATCAACGAATAGGCGTCAGTGAAAGTGGCGGCCCACCGCGAGGCGTCGCCGCTGTGCGCCAGTGTCGCTGCGGATCGACGGTTACTACGGGTAGTCGCTGGCGGCGACCGGCTGCCGTGGGTCGTCGAATCCGGCATGGACGGCATTGAGCTGGTTCGCTTGCTTCCTGACCTGGTCGGGGCGGTCGCGACGGCTCCTGTTTGCCCTATTTGGCCGTCATGCGATGGCGGCGAATCTCCGCATGGATGTGGATAATGATTGATCGTGGCGCATCGCAGCAGACTCTCGACGATCCTGATTGACGTACCCCGAGGTGAGGCACCGGCAGCTGCCGCCTTCTGGTCGGAGGCCCTCGGCGTGCCTGCCCGTACGGTCCCCGACGAGCAGCAGTTCACCTCCCTGCACGGCGCACTGCCCGGGCTGGTGCTGGCGGTGCAGGCAGTGGATGACCAGGCTCGCTACCACGTCGACATCGAGACCGACGACGTCGAGGCGGAGGCCCGCCGACTGATCGCCCACGGCGCCGTCGAGGTCGGTCGCTGGCTGGAGTGCGTAACCCTGCGGGCCCCGGGTGGCCATCTCGTCTGCGTAATTCCGTGTCACACCGATCCGGAGACCTTCGAGTCTCTTTCCCAGGCGTGGGAGTAGGCGCGGACCACGATTTTATCGCGGCGTCGTTAATGCACAGCACCGTGAGGTCCGGGCCGAGCGAAGGAACTGTTCTGCGCATTTCTCGGCGGGCGGCCACCTGAACCGACGCGGCCCACCTCTCGTGCTGTTCGTAACAGTCGCAGGGATCTGATTCCGCCGCGAATCTGCTGGGGGAATCGCCATCCACCTGGTGGGCCCGCTGCGGTTTGGGGGAGTAGGTAGGCGACGGTCGCCGTCATTTCGTCAATACCTCCGACGCAACCGATCGACGTCGCCCATTAATGCGTTCCGGGCGTGTGCCACGCGAAGGCGCTGGTCATTTTGGCACCACTGCGCTCCTCGTCAGGCCGCGTCGTCCCACGTCGTGGGCCAGCTGATGAGTGAATACCTCCCGCCCGGGAGTCGTCACCCGGTGCGCGATCAAGCGGTGGAAGCCCATTGCGGCGACGATCGAGGAGATGGTGACGACGCGTCCCCGCTCGATCATCGCCAGGGACGACCTGTCCGCCACATATTCACCGCCAGCCGCCGGGCACGTCCGCCAGGGTCGTGATTACCGGCCGGGTCGCTGCCGCTCCGGGTGTGCCCCGCCCGGGATCTTCAGAACAGCGAGAAAGGCGTTTACCGCGGGGGTCCGGCCCAGGCGACTCCAGACGAGGTGCTCGACCCGGGCCGGCGCGTCGGCGACCGCAATGGTGGTCACCCCATTGAGTCGTGGCACGTAGGCGGAGGGGAGCATGGCGACGCCGAGACCGGCAGCGACGAGGTCGGCCATCAGGTCGGCGGCGGTCACTTCGAACGCGACGTCGCGGGCGAGGCCGGCGGCGGAGAACGCCTGATCGGTCTGGGCCCGCCCGGCGCTGCCCACCGGAAAGTCGACGAAGACCTCGGCGGCGAGCCGGTCGAGGTCGACTGCCGGTTCCTCCGCGAGCGGATGGTCCGGGGCGACCACGGCGACGAGCCGGTCCCGGGCCAATTCGTGCACGTCGACGCCCTTTGGTTGCACCGTTTCCGGCAGCCCCAGGAACGCCACGTCGATGACGCCCTGCCTGACCTGCTCCACGAGTGCGTCGCTCCCGCCGACACGGAGGCCGACGCGAACGTACGGGTACCGCTGGCGGAACGCGCGGAGGGTGGCCGGAATGTCGACGGCCGCAACCGTGGGGATCAGACCCACCCTCAGTCGTCCCCGTACCTCTCCCACCGCCGCCGCGACCTCGGCGGCCGCGCGTTCGGCGGCGTCCAGACACTGGCGGGCGGCGGGGAGGAACGCCGCGCCCGCCGGGGTCAGCCGCACTCGGCGGCTGGTCCGCTCGAAGAGCCGCGCACCGAGTTCCCGTTCCAGCCGCGCGATCTGGTGACTCAACGCGGACTGGACGACCAGGCACCGTTCGGCGGCCCTGGTGAAACTGCTCGTCTCGGCCACGGCGAGGACGTAGCGCAGTTGGTGAAGCTCCACCGATCCATCTTCTCTGTAGATCGGTCGGATGACAAACATGCATTGGACTCATCAATGAGCGCGCGACGAGACTTTCTGACATGACACGTTCCGGAGCGCAGAGACCCGTCGGCGGAGCCGGCTTCTCCAGCAACCTGCCGCGTACCGCACTGACCGCGCTCGCTCCGCTGGCCTGGGGCACCACCTACGTCGTCACCACCGAGCTTCTTCCGCCCGGCCACCCGTTGTTCGCCGGACTCCTGCGCGCGTTGCCCGCCGGACTGGTGGCGCTGGCGTTCACCCGTACGCTGCCGAGCGGCGCGTGGTGGGGGAAAGCGGCGACGCTCGGCATACTGAACATCGGGCTCTTCTTCCCGCTGCTCTTCGTCGCGGCCGAGCGGCTGCCGGGAGGCGTCGCGGCGACCCTGGGGGCGGTGCAGCCGCTCGTCGTCGCCGTCCTGGCCGCGACGCTCCTGCGGGAGGGGTTCTCCGCCTGGCGCGCCGTCTGGGGCGTCACCGGGGTGCTGGGCGTCGGCCTGGTGGTGATCGGACCGAATGCCACGTTCGACGCCGTGGGGATCGTGGCCGGCCTCCTCGGCGCGGCCACGATGGCGCTCGGGGTGACCCTCACCAAGCGTTGGCAACGTCCCGCCGGGGTGAGCCCGATGGCCTTCGCCGGTTGGCAGCTCAGCGCGGGCGGTCTCTTCCTGGTGCCCGTCACCTTCCTCGTCGAAGGACCACCACCAGCGATCGACCCGCCCGCTGTTCTCGGCTACCTCTGGCTGGGCCTGGTCGGCGGCCTGTGCGCGTATGTGCTGTGGTTCCGTGGCGTCATCGCGCTGCCGGTGACCTCCGTCGCCGTCCTCGGTCTGCTGTCGCCGCTGGTCGCCGCGCTGCTCGGTGCCGTCCTGCTCGATCAGACGCTCGGCCCGATCGAGCTTCTCGGCTTCGGGCTCGCACTGGCCGCAATCGTCGCGGGGCAGCTACCCGCGCCGACCCGCCCGCGCCACCCGGGCGCCCAACTCGTACCGGAAGGGGCAACTCAATGAAGATCGCCGTGGTCGGAGCCGCCGGAATGGTCGGTTCGCGCGTCGTCGACGAGGCCGCACGCAGGGGACACGACCCGATCGCCATCGTCCGAAGGCGGAGGCCGGCGGCACTGCCGCGCGGCGTGACCGCCGTCGCCGGCGACACTGACGATCCCGGGCGGCTCAGCCGCCTCTTCGACGGCACGGACGCGATAGTGGCGGCGATCCGTCCCGCCCCCGGGTACGAACACACCGTCGCCGCGACCACCACGACGCTGCTCGACGCGGCCGAGGCGGCCCGGACGCGCATCGTCGTCGTCGGCGGTGCCGCCCCGCTGCGGACCCCCGGGCATCCCGACCGCCTCGTCCTCGACAGCCCGGAGTACGTGCCGCGGGCCTGGCGAAGCATCGCCGCCGCCAGCATCGCGCAACTCGACGCCTGCCGGGCGCACCGGGCCGACTGGGTCTACCTGAGCCCGCCCGCCATCCTCGAACCCGGAACCCGCACCGGTACGTACCGACGGGGCACCGCGACGCTCATCACCGGTGCCGACGGCGCGTCCCGAATCTCGGCGGAGGACCTTGCCGTCGCCGTCCTCGACGAACTCGAGAGCCCGGGCGGGGACAAACACTTCACCGTGGGATGAGTTCCCCGTACGGGCGCGGACCGGCCGCCATGGCGATCATCCCCATCTATCGCTACGATCCGACATCGACATGTCACCGAGCGTTGATGTGTGTGCTGTCGTGAGGTTCTGGACGCTGGCAGTCCGGCGCCGCCACCACACGGCGCCGGCCTGAGGATCACGCCGCCTCGACGAAGGGAATCCGGATGACGGAGAGCGCGCCGACCACCGAGAGCCGAACCGTTCCACCCGCGCGGGCGTACCCGTTCAGCGTTCCTGACCGCCTCGTCGTCGACCCGACCTACGGCCAGCTGCGCGAGAGCGAGCCGATGACCCGGGTGCAGCTCCCCTACGGTGAGGAGGCGTGGCTCGCCACCCGGTACGAGGACGTCCGTACGGTCCTCGGCGACGTCCGGTTCGGCCGCGCCCCGGCCGTCCAGCGCGACGAGCCCAGGCTCACCCCGCGCCAGCAGTACAGCGGCATGCTGACCATGGACCCACCCGATCACACTCGGCTGCGCCGGTTGGTGGCGAAGGCGTTCACGGCCCGCCGGGTGGAGGCGTTGCGCCCCCGCACCCAGGAGATCGCCGACACGCTGGTCGACGACATGGTCCGCCTCGGTCCTCCGGCCGACCTGGTGGAGCACGTCGCCACACCGTTGCCGATCCAGGTGATCTGCGAGCTGCTCGGCGTCCCGTACGCCGACCGCGACCGCTTCCACACCTGGTCCGAGGCGATCGTCTCGACCACCTCGCTGCCCATGGAGACGATCCAGGAGTACCTGAACAATCTCTGGGGCTACATCGGTGATCTGGTCGCCGAGCGCCGCCGCGAGCCGGGGATCGACGACCTGCTCGGCGCGTTGGTGCGCGCCCGCGACGAGAACGAGGATCGGCTCAGCGAGACCGAGCTGGTGGAGCTGGCCGGAGGGCTGCTCGCGGCCGGCCACGAAACCACAGTGACCCAGATCCCCAACTTCGTGTACGTCCTGCTGCACAATCCGGACCAGCTCGCTCGGCTACGGGCCGACCCGTCGCTGGTGCCGGCCGCGGTCGAGGAGTTGTTGCGGTACGTGCCGCTGGGCGTCGGTTCCTCCTTCGCCCGGTACGCCAAGGAGGACGTCGAGGTCGGCGGGGTGCTGGTCCGGGCCGGTGAGCCGGTCCTCGGCTCACTGTCGTCGGCGAACCGGGACGCTACCGTCTTCGCCGACCCGGACCGGCTGGACCTCGGCCGCGAGCAGAACCCGCACCTGGGCTTCGGGCACGGCGTTCACCACTGCGTCGGCGCGCAGCTGGCCCGCATGGAGTTGCAGGTCGCCGTCGCCACACTCGTGACCCGCCTGCCCGGATTGCGGCTCGCCGTACCCGAGGAGGAGTTGCAGTGGAAGCGGGGCATGTTGGTCCGGGGCCTGCTCGGCATGCCGGTGGCCTGGTGAGTGCCGCCTGGCGGATCGGGGTGGACTCGCGCCGCTGCATCGGCACGAGCATCTGCGCCGGTACCGCACCCGAGCACTTCCGCCTGGTCGGCGGCCAGTCCGCGCCGCTTGCCGACGTCGTCGCCCCGGCCGAGGTCATCCTCGACGCCGCTGACTCCTGCCCGGTGGAGGCGATCACGGTCCGCGACGCCACCGACGACACGCTGATCGCACCGCAGGAGTGACCCGACGTCGAGCCCGGCCGTCCGCACTATGAGCGGAGCAGCTGTGGAGGCCGGCAGACCAGCGACGAGGCGGTCATGGCGGTGCACCGGATCGGCGGAAGCTCAGGTCGAGGTGATCTGGAGTCGGCAGGGGACCATGGGGGCGAGCCCAAGGTCGCCGAGTATGGCCGCGCCTCGCCGGGCATGGCCGCCACCGGCGAACACCAGGGTCCGTGCGGACTGGTATCGGCAGCCGGCGGCGTCGAACGTACCTGCCGCAGCGAGCAGCGCCTGTTGATCGCCGTCGAGCAGCGCTTCCGCTCGTTGCACCATGGCCTCCGCGACGATGTTGCCGGCCACGACGGTCCTGGCCTCGGCCAGATGGTCACGAGCGCCCGGGCCCCCGGCGAGCACCGCGGCCTCGGCGCGCAGCGCGACATACCAGTGCAACCAGATCCAGGTGACTGACTTCCACACGTCGCCCGGTTCGGGAGCCATCCGTTCCAGCGCCTCTGGCGCCTGCCCCCGGTGCAGCAGCAGCATCGCGTCGAAGACCGGTCCGTAGCCATAGGTCTGTTCGTGTGAGACGCCGAGCTGTTTCAGGACCGCGGTCCAGACGCTCTGGGCCTCCCGATCGTCACGGAGACCATGGATCATCGCAACGCCGGCTGCCGCGGGACCGAGGACTGACCTGGCGGGGCTGCCGGCCCGCTGCCACGCGTCGAGGAACCGCACACTGCCGGCCAGTACGTCGTCGGTGTTACCCGCGAGCGCGTCGGCCACCAGCAGCCAACTGGTGGCACGATGACCAACCTCCACGAGCAGCGGGTGGTCGGCGATCTGCCGTGCCAATCGGCGGGCGGCTGGCAGATCGCCCGCGCCAAGGCTGGCCTCGGTGGCGTTGCCGAGGGCGTCGAGCAGTTCATGGGTGTTGGCCGGGGCAGCTGGTAGGGACGAGAGCAGCGCGACCCGGCGTCGCGCCGTGGCTGCGCTGGTGAACGTCTCGCCGGCCCAGCACTGGGCACCGGTGAGCGCATCGAGCGCCGCGGCCTCGGCGAGCGGGTCGCGCGTTCGGTGTGCGAGTGTGACGGCCCGCTCGGCGCGCGCGATCGTCTCGGGTACCGCGTTGTCGGGTGGGCCCTGGGCTGCGCCGAACGCGTCGCTGAGCACCCCAGCCTCGGCCAGCGCCACCGCGGCCTGGGCGGCCGGGTCGTCGCCGGCCAGCTCTCGTGCCTCGCGGATGAGCGCGATCGACTCCTCCGGCGGCGGAAGTAGTTCGAACCTGCTCCAGAACCGGTAGGTGTTGGTGGCAGCGGTCGCCAGGTCGGAGGCGGCACCGGCGGCATCTCCCGCTCGGCGGGCGGCCTGCGCGGCCGCCTGCCAAAGACGGTGCATGTCGTCACCGCGCATGCGGCATCCCGCCACGGCAGCGGCGTGCCGGAGCATCGATGCCTCGGCAGCGGGCTCGACAGCGAGCGCGGCCGCCTGCTCATACCGCAGCTGAGACTCGCCGACCAGGTTACGAATGAAGGCCATCTCCGCCAGCTGGCGGGCAAGGTGATAGGCGTCCATGCGTTGCTCCGGCCGGTCGACCGCCCACGACAGCGCGGCGCGAAGCTCGTCCGCCACCGGGTCGAACCGGGCACGCCAATCCGCCCGCACCACCGCAAGGTCAGCGGCAGTGGCCAGACACCAGCGAAGGTGCCGGTGACGGGACTCCACCAGCTCGCCGGCCTCGGCGAGCCGCTCCGTCCCGTACTGGCGGATGGGTTCCAGCGCCCGGTACTCGGTTCCACCAGGGAACGTCCTCACCACCAGCAGGCTCTGTTCAGCGAGCCGGGCCAGCCCGTCGGCGACGATGCCCTCCTCCGTCTCGGCCACCTCCGCCGCCGCCGAAGTGGTGAACGGCGCCACGAAGACCGACACCCGGCGCAGCAGCGCCCGGTCGGCAGGCTCCAGCAGGGCGTGGCTCCAGTCCAGTGTGGCGCGCACCGACCGGTGCCGGTCATCGGTACGGGCACCGCCGGTGAGCATTCGGAGCGGATGGGACAGGGCGGCGGTGATGCCATCCAGACCCAGCATCGGATAGCGTGCGGCAGCCAACTCGATCGCCAACGCCATTCCGTCGAGGCGCTCACAGATCGAGGCGACCTGGTCGCGCAGCGGAGGATCCAGCGGCCAGCCCACCGCTGCCGCCCGTTGCATGAACAACGCGACCGCGTCCGACTCGCCGTCGACACCCAGCGACAGCGGCGGCACCGGATACACCCGCTCGAACGGCACCATGAGCCGTGCCCGACTGGTAGCCAGCACCGTCACTGCCGGACACGCCGCCAAGAGCCGCTCGAGAAGGACCGCCACCCCGTCCAGTACGTGTTCGCAGTTGTCGAGCACCAGCAACGCCTGGCGGTCGGCCAACGCGGCGAGAACGGACTCGGTCATGTCCCGACCGGGCTGCTCGCCCAGACCGAGCGCCACGGCGACCGCAGCCGCGATCATGTCGGGGTCGGCGACCGGAACCAGATCGACGAACCACACACCGTCGGGGTAGTCACCACCTGCTTGCGAGGCCACCGCCAGCGCGAGGCGGGTCTTGCCCACTCCGCCCGGCCCGACCGCACTCACCTGACGGTGAGCCCGGATCAGCTCGCTCAGCTCAGCTCGCTCGCTCACCCGACCGACGAACGAGGTCAGCGGGGCCGGCAGAACCGGCGCCTGGGGCGCGGCACCACCGCCGGCCACCTCACGCGCCCGCTGGGCGAGCGCACGGCGATCCGGGACCTCCAGCTTGCGCAGCAGCGAGGAGACGTGTGTCTCCACGGTACGCACCGAGATGAAGAGTCGTGCGCCGATCTCCGCGTTGCTGAGATGGTCTCCGAGCAGGGCAAGCACCTCGGCTTCCCGAGGGGAGACGTCAACCACCACCCCATTCTGTCGTACGCCTCTCCGTGTGCCGGTTCCGTGGTCGACTCCGTGGTCGACTCCGTGGTCGCCACGGATCCGCGCCGGGCACGCCGGAGGACATGCTGTGGACACGCAACCGACCGGGCCGGCAGCGGCCCGCGACCTAGGGAGTGACCATGGCGAACTCGTCCACGCAGGGCATCCGGACCGTGCTGCACCCGGTGTCGGATCTGGCCAGCGCCACGGCGGTGTACGAGGCGCTGCTCGGCGTACCGCCGACGGACGAATCGGTCTACTACGTCGGCTTCAACGCGGCAGGCCAGCACATCGGCCTGGTGCCGGGCGGTGGACCGCAGGGCCTGACCGCGCCCCTGACCTACTGGCACGTCACGGACATCGAAGCGAAGCTGGCCGAGCTGAGCGCCGTCGGCGCCACGGTGACCGAAGCGGCACACGATGTCGGCGGCGGCCGCCTCGTGGCTACCGTCGCCGATCCCGACGGCAACCTGTTGGGACTGCTTCAGGACAGGTGAGCGGCAGGGCTCGTCCGAGCCGCCGCCGCGTTCAGCACCGCCAGATCCCCGACCCGCCTTCACTCCTTCGCGGTCCGGCAACCGAGAACCGCACAGCCCGAAAGGAACCACTCATGCTCACCATCGACTCCGTCACGCTCGAAGTGCCGGCCCCGGCGCCCGCCCAGGACTTCTACACCGCGGCCTTCGGCCTCGGTCCCCGTCTGCGCGTCGGCGCGTCGGACGCACCCACCACCGGTTTCCGTGGCTTCGCCGTCTCGCTCGTGGTGTCCCAGCCGGGCACCGTCAACAGCCTCTTCGGCGATGCCCTTGCCGGCGGAGCGACGACACTGAAGCCGGCCGCGAAGAGTTTCTGGGGCTACGGCGGGGTACTGCGTGACCCGTACGGCACGATCTGGAAGATCGCGACATCGGCGAAGAAGGACACCGGACCGGCCAACCGGCACATCGACGAGATGGTGCTCCTGCTGGGAGTGGACGACGTCGCCGCGACCAAACGGTTCTACGTCGACCACGGTCTCACCGTGGCCAAGAGCTTCGGCCGCAAGTACGTCGAGTTCGCCACGTCGAACATCAAGCTGGCGCTGTACGGCCGTCGTGCCGCCGCCAAGGACGCGGGCGTCTCGCCCGACGGCACCGGATCACACCGGCTCGTCATCGGCAGCGGCGCCGGAACCTTCACCGACCCTGACGGTTTCGAGTGGAAGGCCGGCGAATGAAACCGCCGCCCACGTCGGCGTGCCGGGAATCGCCGACGCCGCGCTGCTCACGACGTGTGCCGGGGGCTGACGGTACGGGCCCCCGGGACGGTCGTCGTCAGGGGAAAGGCAGGTCGCTGGCTGTGCTCGGGGTCAGGACGTGTCGGGTCCGGTCCCCGGTCCAGGCCGCTTCGAGGATCGCGGTCAGGCTGGCGGTGTCGGTCGGGCCCGGATGGTTCTGGATCAACCGGGTGACGCCACTGGCCATCTCCGCGAAGCGCGGCAGGTCCGCGCGGGCCACGCCGATGTCGGCCAGGGTGCGGGGGATGCCGATGTCGGCAAGGAGCCCGTCGAGCCAGGTGAGGAACACCTCCGCGGCCTCGGCGTCGGAGGCGTCGGCGACGTCGAGCCCGCACACCCGGGCGAGGACGGCCAACCGGTCGGCGATGGCGTCCCTCGCCGCGTCCAGCGCGTAGGGCAGCAACAGCCCGACGCCCAGGCCGTGCGGCGTGTGCGTGGCCGCGCCGATGGGGTACTGGAGAGCGTGCGGGGCCGCGTTGCCCGCGTGGGAGAAGGCGATCCCGGCGAGCATGGACCCGTAGGACATGTCCGCGCGGGCGTCCGTGTCGCCTCCGTTGCTGACGGCACGACGCAGGCTACGGGCGATCCGTTCCGCGGCCAGTAGCGCGTAGTGGTCGGTGACCGGGTTGCGACCGAGGAAGACCTGCTCCACCGGGTCGCGCGGTCCGTGGGCGCGGGGCCGCGCGGTGTAGCTCTCCACCGCGTGGCAGAACGCGTCGATGCCCGAGTGGGCGGTGACGCTCGCCGGGCAGGAGTAGGTGAGTTCGGGGTCGACGATGGCGAAGTCGGGCACGATGTGGACGCTGGAGACGCCGACCTTCAGTTCGCGGTCCGGGTCGGTCAACACCGAGACGGGGGTGAGCTCCGAGCCGGTGCCCGACGTCGTCGGGACAGCCACGAGAGGGATCGTCGGCCCCGGCACCTTCGACTCGCCGTAGAAGTCGCGTGGTGTCCCACCGTGGCACCGGATGACGCCGACGATCTTGGCGAGGTCGATCACCGTGCCGCCCCCGATGGCGAGGATCACGTCGGCGTCCACCTTGGCGGCGGCCGAGACGGCCAGTGCGACATCGGTCAGCGGCACGTCGGGAGTCGCGTCGGCGAACACCTCGACGGCCTCGACCTTCTCCCGCACGGCGGCCACGATCTCGGCCACCCCCGGCTGCCGGAGAAGAACCTGGTCGGTCACGACGAGGACTCGCGAGCCACTCTCGGCCACCACTCGTGGGATGTTCTGCGCGACCCCTTCGCCCACTATCAGTTGGCGTGGTCCGCGGACGGTCTCAAGCATGTCCGTGCCTCTCCGGAACGTCGGCGGCGATGTGCGGGGCGGGTGCCCGGGGTGGCAGGTCGGTCACGGCAGGTCGATCGCCGCGTAGGTGACGTCGAGATACTCGAGGATTCCCTCGTGTGATCCCTCCTTGCCGATCCCGGACTGCTTCACGCCACCGAACGGAGCTGACGGATCCGATATCAGGCCACGGTTGATGCCGAGCATCCCGGTGTCCAGCCCTTCGGCGAACCGCAGCGCCCGCTGAAGGTCACGGGTGAAGATGTACCCGACCAGGCCGTACTCGGTGTCGTTGGCCTTCGCCATCACCTCGTCGTCGGACGTGAACGAGATGATCGGCGCGACCGGGCCGAAAATCTCCTCCTGCAGCATCCGCGCATCGTCGGGCACGTCGGCGAGGACCGTGGGCGGGTAGAAGTGGCCCGGCCCATCCGGACGCTCACCGCCCACCAGGACCCGGGCGCCGCGGTCGACCGCGTCGGCGACGAGCTCGTCAATCTTGGCGACCGAGACCTCGTCGATCAACGCCCCGACGGTCACGCCGTCGTCGAGACCATGGCCCATCGACAGCGCGCCCATCCGCTCGGCGAAGCGCGCCGTGAACTCCTCGCGCACCGGCTCCTCGACGTAGATCCGGTTGGCCGCGATGCAGGACTCCCCGATGTTGCGCATCTTGGCCACCATGGCGCCGTCGAGCGCGACGTCCAGGTCCGCGTCGGCACACACGATCAGGGCCGCGTTGCCGCCCAGTTCCATTGAGGTACGCAGCACGTTGTCCGCTGCCTGTCGCAGCAGCACGCGCCCGACCTCGGTCGACCCGGTGAACGAGAGCTTGCGGGTCCGACCGTCGGCCAGCAGCGCGGAGACCACCGCGCCGGAACGCTTGGTGGTCACCACGTTGACCACCCCCGGGGGTACGCCGACCTCCTCCATGATGCGGGCCAGCAACAGCATGGTGAGTGGCGTCTGGGCCGCCGGCTTGGTGATCGTCGTGCAGCCCGCCGCCAGGGCGGGAGCGATCTTGCGGGCACCCATGGCCAACGGGAAGTTCCAGGGCGTCACGAAGACGCACGGCCCGACCGGCTTCGGCACGGTGAGGATGCGATATCCACCTGCGGGAGCGGTGTTGTACCGGCCCTCGACGCGCACCGCCTCCTCGGCGAACCAGCGGAAGAACTCGGCGCCGTAGGCCACCTCCGCCCGAGCCTCGGCGAGCGGCTTGCCCATCTCGAGCGTGATCAGCCGGGCGACCTCCTCGGATCGCCCGGTCAGCGCCCGGTACGTCGCTGTCAACAACTCTGACCGTTTCCGCGGTGGGGTCGCCGCCCACTCCGCCATCGCCGCGCTCGCCGCGTCCAGCGCGGCGAGTCCGTCACCGACGTCGGCGTCCGCCACCTCGGCGATGGTCTTGCCGGTTGCGGGGTCCTCGACGGCGAACGTGGCTCCGCTTGCGGCGTCGCGCCAGGCGTCGCCGATCCGGAGCCGCCGGTGCTCCGGGGCCAGGACGTTCATCGGATCACTCATTCCGTCGCCTCCTGTGATCTTCCTGGTGATGTCCGTCGTGGCTCAGCGACCGCGGCTGTGCGCACGGACCGACGCCACCGGTCGTCTTCTCGGGCCGCGCCCGGCCGGGCGTCGTCAGGCCGTACGCACTGCTGACGGTCCGCCGGCGCCCGGCTGCCACTCGTTGGCGCGTGGTGCCGTCGCCGCCGGGCGCGGTTACCGCCCCGCCTCGGACAACGACAGCCCGGAGCCCGCGTCGAACAGGTGCGCACGGTCCAGGTCGACGGTGACCGACAGTCGCTCGCCCGGCGTACCGCTGACGGTGGGTCGTGCCTTGACCTTGACGATCTCCGTCCCCACCCGGACGTCGACCACCGTTCGGTCACCGAGCGGCTCAAGCCCGTAGAGCTCGCCCGACAACGACGCGTCCCCACGCTGCTCGACGGAGAGGTCCTCCGCGCGCAGGCCCAACAGCAGCGCCTGACCGTCCTCAGCCGTGGCCCAGCGGGGTCGCGGCAGCGTCCAGCCGTCGGCGCCGACCAGACGATCTCCCTCGGCGCGGCAGGTGAGCAGGCTGATCGGCGGGCTCCCGACGAATCCGGCGACCCACTGGTTGGCGGGACGCTCGTACACCTCGGTCGGCGTTCCGACCTGTTGCACCTTGCCCTCCTTGAGGACCGCGACCTGGTCGGCCATGGACAGCGCCTCGACCTGGTCGTTGGTCACGTAGACGAAGGTGGCGCCGAGGCTGCGGTGGATGCGGGTGAGCTCGGTGCGCATCTCGACCCGGAGCTTGAGGTCGAGGTTCGTCAGCGGCTCGTCCATCAGGAACGCGCGCGGGCTACGGACCAGTGCCCGGGCCAGTGCGACACGCTGCATCTCACCGCCGGACAGTTGGGCGGGACGACGCTGCAGGAGGCGTTCGATGTGCAGCAGGCTCGACATCTTCTGCACGGCGGCGGCGATCTCGCTCGACGAGCAGCGGCGTGCCCGCAACGGCGAGGCGATGTTCTCGTACACCGTGTGTCGCGGGTAGAGGGCGTAGCTCTGGAAGACCATGGCCAGGTCGCGTGCGGCCGGGGCGTCGCCGGTCGCGTCCCTGCCGTCCAGACGTACCGTGCCCGCGTCGAGTTTCTCCAGGCCGGCGATCGCCCGCAGGGTCGTCGTCTTGCCTGCCCCGGAGGGCCCGAGTACGACGAAGAACGAGCCGTCCGGCACGTCCAGCGTCACCCCGTCCAGCGCCTGGACCTTGCCGAAGGACTTGCGCAGCCCTTGTGCTGCAACGGTTCCCATCAGGCCACCAGCTCTTCCGTGCTCACGTCGTAGACCGCCGGGGTTCCGCCGGTGTGCCGCAGCCCGACCTTCGCGTCAGCGGCGAAACGAACAGTTGGTGGCATCCGGACCCGGACGTCACGTTGGCCGCCGTGGTCGACCACGTAGATGATCTCGTCGCCCAGCCACTCCACCGAGACCACCCGGGCCGGGATCGAGCCTTCCGCCCCCGGTGCGGTGACCTCCAGCGCCTCCGGCCGGACGCCGGCGACCAAACGACGGTCGCGTGGCAGACTCGACGGTGGCGTCAGGACCAACCCGCCCTGAGCGTGCAGCCGCCCGTCGGCGATCTCCACCTCGATCAGGTTCATCGGCGGGGAGCCGATGAACGCGGCGCAGAAGAGACTCGCCGGACGGTCGTAGACCTCCAGGGGGGTGCCGATCTGCTCGACGCGGCCCTTGTTGAGGATGGCGATCCGGTGACCGAGCGACATCGCCTCGACCTGGTCGTGGGTGACGTAGACCATCGTCGCCCCCAGCTCTCCCTGCAGGTGCTTGATCTCCGTGCGCATGTCCGCCCGCAGCTCCGCGTCCAGGTTGGTGAGCGGCTCGTCCATCAGGAACGCGCGCGGTCGGCGTACCAGGGCGCGAGCCAGCGCCACACGCTGCTGCTCCCCGCCGGACAGCTGGCGCGGTCGTCGGTTCAGGAGCGGACCGAGCCGCATCAGCCGGGCGGCCTCCTCGACCCGCGCGTTCACCTCCTGCTTGGGCAGGCCCTCGGCCCGCAGTGGGAACGCCAGGTTGTCGCGGGTTCGCAGATGCGGGTAGAGAGCGTAGAACTGGAACACCATGGCGATGTCGCGCTCGGCCGGCCGCAGGTCGTTGACCAGCGTGTCGCCGATGCGGATGTCGCCCGCCGTCTGCCTCTCCAGGCCGGCGATGGCGCGCAGCGTGGTCGTCTTGCCGCAACCCGAAGGGCCGAGCATCACGAACAGCTCGCCGTGGCCGATGGACAGGTCGACGTGCTCGACCGCTACCGTTCCGTCGGGGTAGCGCTTGTGCAGCGCGGTCACCTCGATGCCCGCCATCAGCGTCGCACCGCCCCGAGCGTCACACCGGCGATGAGGTGCTTGCGCACCAGGTACGCGAAGACGAGCACCGGTAGGGCGAACACCACGGAGGCGGCGGCCACGAGACCCCAGTCCGTGGTGGTACCGCCGATCAGGCCGGCGATGGCCGGGGGAGCCGTCCGCACGCTGTCGCTGGAGGTGAGGAAGGTGGCGAACACGAACTCGTTCCACGAGAAGATGAGGGCGAAGACCGCCGTCGCGGCGATGCCGGGCACGAGCAGCGGCAGGGTGTACCGCCAGAACGCCTGCAGGCGCGTGTACCCGTCGAGCATGGCGGCGTCCTCGTACTCGGCGGGCACCTCGTCGACGAACCCCTTCATCATCCAGATCGTGAACGGGACGTTGAACGCGGTGTAGATGAGGATCAGGCCGAGCTTGTTGTCGTAGAGGCCGATCTGCCGGTACATCAGGAAGATCGGGATCACGACCACCACGGGCGGCATGAAGCGGGTGGACAGGATGAAGAACAGTTGGTCCTTCTTGGCCTTCACCGCGAAGCGCGAGTAGGCCCAGGCCGCCGGGACCCCCAGCACGGTGGCCAGCACCGTGGAAGCTCCGGCGACCACCACCGAGTTGAGGAAGTTGACGGACACCGGCGTGCGGCCGTCGCCCTGAGCGACGAACACATCCTTGTAATGCTGCAGAGTGACGGCGAAGTCGAAGAACTTGGCCGGGATGGCGTAGACGTCCCGGTTCTCCTTGATCGACGTCTCGAGCATCCACAGCACCGGAAAGAGCATCACCACGGCCAGGACGGTCAGCAGCGCGATCTCCACCACGGAGCGGCCCCGACCGCCGAGGCGGCGCGCGGGGGGCCCGTGGTCCGGGGCTGGACCGGTGGACACGGCCTCGTCAACGGAGACGGCCATCAGTCCTCCTTGAGCTTGTTCAGGTAGCGCAGGTAGAACTGCGTGAGGACGATGACGACGAGGACCATGAGGATCCCGTACGCCGAGGCGGTTCCGGAGTTGAAGCCCAGGAACGCGACTTTGTAGATGTGGAACGACAACGTCTCGGTGGAGACACCCGGACCTCCGCTGGTCAGGATGTAGACGAGGTCGAACAGCCGGAACGCCTCGATCGCCCGGAACATCACGGCGATGAGGAGCAGCGGCCACACCAGCGGAAGAGTGATCGTGCGAAACCGGAACCACTCGGAGGCCCGGTCGATCGAGGCGGCCTCGTAGAGGTACTTGGGCACCGCGGTGAGGCCCGCGAGCGCGATGAGCATGATGAACGGCGTCCACTGCCAGGTGTCGACGACGATCAGGGAGACCAGTGCCGTCCGCTGCCGGGTGAGCCACTCCACCTGCCCCAGGCCGACCGAGCCGAGCATGCTGTTGACCACGCCGAACTGCGCGTCGAGCATGAACCGCCAGAACAGCCCGACCACGACCGGCGACAGCATCATCGGAACCAGGAACAGGGTGGTCAGCGCTCCCCGCCCGCGCGTGCGCCGGGAGATCAGGTAGGCGATGCCGAAGCCGAGCACCGTCTGCAGGCCGACCGCGCCGACCACGTAGATCAGCGTGGTCAGGGCCCTCGTGTGGACCTGCGCCGACGTCAGGATGGCGGTGTAGTTGCCGAACCCGATGAAGTTGGCGGGCCCGCCGCGGGTGGCCGAGTAGTCGGTGAAGGACAGGTACAACGCCCACAGCAGCGGGAACACCGACATGCCGAGCAACAGCAGCATCGCGGGGGAGATGAACGTGACGGCGAGCCAGCGGTCGCTCAGCCGCCGGGACCGCCCCGGTGCAGGTGGCGTCACAGACACCACCTGCCCGGGGTGGTCGGTGGTCAGCGGTGCGGGGTCTTTCACAGTCCGCCGCCGCCCTTGCGGTTGCTGGAGTCGAGCACGTTCTGCTGCTCCTTGGCGATGTCGTCGAGCGCGTCCTTCGGCTTCTTCGCGCCGTTGAGCGCCGCGTTCACGTTGGTGTTCTCGATGTCGACGAGGCGCGCGTACTCGGGCACGTTCCACATGTCCCGCATCCGCGGCACCGAGTCGGCGTACACCTTGTTGAACGGCCCGGCGTTGAGGAACTCCGGCGACGCCAGGGCGTCCGTACGCGCTGGCACGCCACCGGCCGCGGCCCACTTCTTCTGGACGTCAGCCTGCTCGAACCACTTCATGAAGTTGAGGGCTTCCGCCTGGTTCGCCTTCGAGGAGTAGGCCGAGATGTGCATCCCCATACCGCCGAGCGGGACCAGGTTCGTCTTCTGGCTCGGCAGGGTGGCGAAGCCCAGCTTGTCGAGAATCTGCTCCCGGCTGGTGCCGAGCGTCGACTGCTTCGGGTCGAGCAGGCCGCCGCTCGCGGCGATCCAGTTGAACGCGATGCAGGCCTTGCCCTGAGCGACAGCCGCGTTCACCTCGTCGATGAACCAGTTGCCGGAGCCCTTCGCGGTCAGCGGCTTCATCTTGTTGACCAGGACGTCCATCGCCTCCTGGCCGGCGGCGTCGTTGAGGACACCGTCGATCTTGCGCGTCTTGGGGTCCCAGAGGTTGCCGCCGTAGACGCCGTTGACGGTGTTGTAGGTGACGGCCGCGGCGTCGGAGCCGTTGGCCTGGTGGAAGGCCAGCCCGCTGACACCGGGGTTGTCCGCCTGGCACTTCTCGGCGGCTGAGATCATCTCGTCCCAGGTCTGCGGTGGCTTGTCGCCGATCAGGTCCTTGCGGTAGATCATCGTCCAGGTGTCGCCGAGCAGCGGCAGCCCGTACAGGCTGGCGTTCTCGTCGCGTTTGCCGGTCTCCGCCTGGGGGAACTGACCGTACGCCGCCAGGAGGTAGGGGTTGTAGGCGTTGACGTCGATGTTCTCTTTGACGAAGTCGGTGAGGTCGAGGATGTTGCCGTTCGTCATGGCCTCGCCGATGTGTTGCGAGTCCAGGATCGCGATGTCGAAGTCGGTCTTGCGCGCGGCGAACTGGGTGAACATCGCGTCGTGCCAGTTGGCGTTCGGCACGGTGTTGACCTTGATGGTGGCGTTCGGCCGCTCTTTCTTGTACTCCGCGTTCGCGAAGGCTTCCAGTGCCTGGGCGGGGGGCCAGTCGAACCAGATGAAGCTGAGGGTCAGCGGGTCCTTGGTGAGCTCCGGGATGGCCGCCGGCGCCTTCGGGGCGCTCGCCTTCGCGCCGTCGTCCTTGCTGTCGCCGCCGCACGCCGCCACGGTCGTGGCCATCAGCAGCATGGCTGCCGTCGCCAGCTGCACCTTCCGGGCGGGAACGGACAATCGTCCTGTTCGCTTCTGATATCGCATCTTCGGGCCTGCTTTCTGGGGTGGGGACTTCTAAGGCCTCGCTATGTGCTTCGCCGTGCAGTTGCGGGGTTGCTCAGGCGTGTCGCCGCCGGGCTGTCGCGGGGTGCCGACCCGCGGGCTGGCGTCACAGGTGCGATGGCGGGCGGTTCCGCGATGGCGCAGAATGAAGATCATCCAGCGCTTTTCCTATACGATCCGGTGTGGGGCGTCAGCATGTCGCAGCGTTGTGACTGATGTCAACAGGTTCCCGAAGGCGCAAGAAAGGACCTCACGTCACGATGGACGACGAAGCGATGATCGCGCGGGGCCGTAGGGCCGTCGCGGGCGGAACGCCGCCGGGAAGATCCGGCGGCCGGCTTGCCGACGAGGTGTACGACACGCTGCTCGGACAGCTGATGTCGCTACGGATCGAGGCCGGCTCCCGCGTCACGATCGACGTCCTGGCGCGAGAGCTGGGGGTCTCGCAGACGCCGATCCGGGACGCACTGAACCGCATGGAGGCCGAGGGCCTGGTCGTGCGGGTGCCCCATGCCGGCTACCGCATCCCTCCGCACATCACCCGCCAGCGATTCGAGGACATGCTCGAGGTCCGCCTGCTCCTCGAACCGGCGGCGGCGCGCAGATCCGCCGAACGCGCGACCTCGGAGCAGGTGGCCGGTCTGCGACGAATGCTGGAGGAGATGGCGGAGCTGGAAGGGGGCAACGGGCCCACGGCGTACGGCGCCTTCGGGCTACGCGACGCCGCCTTCCACGATCTCGTCGCCCTGAGCGCGGAGAACCAGGTCATCCGCGAAGCGCTCGCTCGCCTGCACAGCCACGTGCACCTCTTCCGGCTCCACCACGACACCCAGGTCACGCACCTGGCGATGGCCGAGCACGAGGACGTGGTGGCCGCGATCGCCGCGCGTGACCCGGACGCCGCCGCGTACGCGATGCGTCGGCACATCCTGCGCTCCGGCGAGCGTTTCCGGCGACTGTTCGACGGCGTCAGGGACGCGGACGGGATGGCGGCAGACGCTTGACGGGCGGGCCGGGCCGGGGAATGCTAGCGCAATCGGATCGGATTGGATTCGATCGGATCCACCACCTCACCCGCCCCCAGACGCGAGGAGAAGCAGGTGCCCAGAGCGCTGCTGCTGACCGGCGACGCCGCCGAGGAACTCGACACCATGTATCCCTACTACCGCGTGCAGGAGGGCGGCTGGGACGTGGACGTCTCGTCACGGACGATGCGTGACGTGCAACTGGTCATCCACGAGTTCGACCCCAACTCCGACGCCTACGTGGAGAAGAACGGCCGGAAGCTGCCGGTCGACGTGCCCTGGGCCGACGTGGACGTCGAGCGCTACGACGCCCTCATCATCCCCGGCGGCCGCGCCCCCGAATGGATCCGGGTCGACGCCGACGTCAGGCGCATCACCGAGCACTTCTTCGCCCGCAACCTCCCCATCGCGCTGGTGTGCCACGGCGCGCAGGTGCCAGCGGTGTACGGGCTGCTGAAGGGCCGCAAGACGGCCTGCTTCCCGCCCATCACCGGTGACATGGAGAACGCCGGCGCGACCGTCATCGACGCTCCCGACGTCGTGGACGGCAACCTCGTCTCCTGCCGGGGCTGGCCCGACATGCCCCAGTTCGGCCGGGCGATGATGGAGGTCTTCTCGAAGTCCGTCAACCCCGCATCCGCATGAGCACAGCTGGCCTGTGCCCGTGACGGCACTTCGGACCGTCACGGTCGACGGCTCCCCGGTCCACGTCCTGGAAAGCGGCACCGGACCCGCGGTGCTGATGCTGCACGGCTCCGGACCCGGCACGACCGGGTCCGGCGCCTGGGCAGCGACGGCGCAGGCGCTCGGCACGTCCTGGCACGTCGTGGCTCCTGACCAGGCGGGGTTCGGCCGTACGCCCGTCCCGGCGGGCTCCACGGGCGGGCTTCGGCTGTGGACGGAGCAGGCCGCGGGCCTGATGGACGCTCTCGGTATCGAGCACTACGCCGTGGTGGGTCACTCCATGGGCGGTGCCGTGGCGCTGGCGTTGGCGGCCGCACGCCCCCGACAGGTCACCCGGGTCGTGGCGGTCGCGACGATGGGCGCCCCCGGCGCGCCCCTGTCCGCCGGGCTCGACGCGATCTGGGCCGCCCCCGCCGGCAAGCTCGGGGCACGAGACATGCTGAGTCGCCTCGTGCTCGACCAGGCGCTCGTGACCGAATCGGCAGTCGACGCCCGGGCGGCCGCGATGCGAGCGGGGGAGGCGGCCTTCGCGTCGTTGTTTCCTCCACCCCGGGCACGATGGGTCGACGACCTCACCCTCTCGGCGCGAACGCTGGCAGCGATCAGCGCGCCCGTGCTGCTCGTGCACGGCGCCGAGGACCGCATCACTCCGCTCGAAACGGCAACCCGGCCCCTGCTCGAACACCTGACCGACGTCCGTCTGCACGTGTTCGGCCGATGCGGGCACGTGCCGGCGATCGAACACCCGCAGGAGTTCAGGCAACTGTTGTCGTGCTTCCTCAGTCAGCGCTCTCGGCAGGGTGCTGACGAGGGAGCGCACCTATACGGCCAAGGAGATGAGCGACCGTCTGTCCCAAGTCCGTAAGCCGGTAGTTCGTCGGCAACCGTGGTTCAGGCTCGCCCATCGTCTGTTGCGCGTCCCGCAACTCATCTCTCTCCTCGCCGGACAGGTGTTGTTGACTACGTGGGACCGCTTCGATGAAGGTCAACTTTGCCAACTTCTGGACGAGGATCGGCGCAACATGGGCGATGCCTCTGTCTCGCTTGGCGATATCTTCTACGCGGAACTGCTCAGGTGCCTTGTTTATCACTGACAAGCATCGCGCGTCGACCCCTTCAAAATCCTCCAAGAGTGCAATCAGCATGCGCATCTCGTCAGCTCTGGACTTGTCTTTTGCGCCCACGACAAAGGCCCGAGCGAGCACCCTGATCTTCCACTCGTCGGCTGTGGTGGTTGAGGCCCCGACGGCCTCGCCCAGCAACTGCCGGGTCTTACGATCGGATTGCTCTCCCGCAGCGAGGTCATCGACAGTTGATCCGCTCTCCGACTCAACGGCCTCGCTAAAGCGCTGTGCACCTTCCGCAGCCCAGAGACGGTAAACCAACGACACCGACTCCTCCACGACGGAGCCCGCAAGTGCGCTGGCGGGAACGGCTGCGACGCCGAGTTCTGGTCTGTTGAGCACCGCCGCTGCCACCGTCAGGAGAGCTGCAACCGCAGGTGCCACTGTGTTTCCGGCGGCACGTTGGACGATAGCGACTGCTCGATCTTGTGCTTCTCCCATGCCGTCCATTCTGCTCTGCCTGCGCCAGCCGATTCGCCCTGCGCTCACGTTGTGGAAGGCCGCCTTTGGGCAGGGAGACGCCAATTCCGCCTTTCGCTCAGGCTCGGCTGGTGACCAAGGGGTCGTGGACCCGGCCGAGGAACAGCGGTACGCCGGTGAGGCGGTCGTGGATGACGTACAGGAATGGTCGGTCCACAAAGAACTGCGGCCCTTGCGGAATCGACGGCGGCCGGACGACGACGGCCGTCGCGGCCGCGGCTTCGGTGCCCTTCTCGTCCACCGCGATGAACGTCTCGTGCACCACGTCGTCGATGCACAGGGACGGGTCAGTGCTCATGCCGGTGAAGTCGGCCTGTGCGGTGAATGCCGTGGGCATGCCGAGGCTGCCCAGCGCGGCTCCCAGCTCGGCTGGCAGACGGAACCTCCATCGGGGCAGGCGTAGTTGGACGTCGGTGACCTGGAACCCGGTCAGCAACGCGCCCAGCCAGGTGGCGTCGAGGTTCGCCTCGACCGCGGCGAGGTCGCCCCGGGTCGGCATGACGATGGCCATGGCAAGCCCGTCGCCCGCGTACGGCACGTCGACCGCGCGCCAACCGTCGCCCTCGAGGTAGCCCATCCGGTCGAACGGCCCGCGCATGATGGAGACGTCGACGACGCTGCCGTCATCCCGGGTGAACGGCCCCAGCGCCGTGGCGGTGGGGGTGAACGGGTACTTCCACGCCGCCATGAGGTAGATCGCGTTGGTGAGGATCAGGCGGGTGTCGGGGCTGACGCCGTCGGGCTGCAACAGCTCCGGAATCTTCGCGTTGGTCCGATCGGACACCCAGGTGTTGATCTCCTGGCGGGCTCCCTCCGGGTTGCCGCCGAAGTCGACCGGATGCGGCGCGGCGCCGTAGTAGCCGGCCAGAGTGTCCCGGAACCCGGGCCGCAGGCACAGGTCGCGTCGTGTCCACAACGCGTTGGCAGTGGTCAGCCGAGGCTGCTTGGTTCCGTCCCCGTTCTGGTAGCGCTCGGCGAGCGTCTGATCGACGGTGTTGAGCCCGCTGTCGAGCGCGCTGGGACGCGGGTGCGGCGCGTGGAGCACGGCGTCCATCTCGTCGGCCGTCGTCGAGCGGGCGCCCGCCCGGGTCATCGCGAGCGCGAGCCCGACCGAGTACGGTGCGCACACCACATTTCCGCCTGCCTCAGTCGAGGCCAGTGTGCGGTAGAGGTCGGCCGTGAAGCCACGAACCGCGGTGGCGGCGGCCTGCATCATGGCCGGGTCCGGTGGTACGCGGGCCGCATCCGTCGAGGTCGACGACGAGCCGAGCCAACGGGAGTGACCTGGGGCGGCGGTGAGGGCGGCGGCGGCAAGCGGCACCGCCCGCAGAACAGATCGACGCGAGACCATGTGTCGACGGTAGAGCAGTCCTACGGAAACCCACCAGACACAGAGCCGAATTAATCGAAGTTCGGCAATGTCTATCGTGAGTGCGCCGGTTGTGGTGCCCGGGGGCGTGGTGGTGAATCGGAGCCCGCCGGACGCTAACCGTCTTCGTCGTGGCGGGGCAGCAGGCCGAACTCCGGCAGCGATCGAAGCAATGCCGGCAGGGCGTCGAACACGAGCGGAAGCTCGGCCATCTGGCTGAGCGTGGCCCAGGCGATGTCGTCATGCTCCTCGGGTGCCCGGTTGGTGGGGGAGCCGACCCAGTCAGCGATGTGCCAGACGCCCACGTTGACGGCGTCCTCGCCGCTGCCGGCACGCAGGTCGCCCAACCGTGACGAGGACCGCGCCACGATGTGCACCCCGAGCTCCTCGTGCATCTCACGCGCGAGGGCCTGGAGCTCCGACTCGCCGGCGTCGACGTGCCCTCCGGGCAGGTCCCACAGATCCGGGTACGCCCGGCGGGCCGGGCTGCGATGGACCAGCAGGACCGCGCCGTTGGTGACGAGCGCGCCGCAGACGACGACATGCATGACGGGATTAGAGCACGGGGATGGGACAAGCCCGTCCCGGCTCGACACCGTGGGCGGCTGGCCGCAGATGACGTCGCCTCACCCGGGAGTCGCCGTGGTGGGCATGGCACCCTCGGCGAGCTTGAGTCGCGTCCAGACGTTCATGTTGATGACAACGCCCACGATCTCCAGGATCTCGTCCTCGGTGAAGTGCGCAGCCATCCTGTCGTGCGCCTCCTGGAGCCGGGTGTTGACGGTGGCGTCGGCGGCCCGGGTCAACGCCTCGGCGTAGGCCAGCGCGGCCTGCTCCTCTTCGGTGAACAGGTGCGTCTCCCACCACGCGGTGAGGGTTTCGACCTTGGCGGACGGGATGTCGGCGGTACGGGCGGCGGCGTGGTGCACCAGCAGGCAGTAGCTGCAATTGTTGAGCTGCGCGACGCGTAACCGCAGAAGCTGGGCCAGGGCCCGGTCCACCCGCAGGGTGGCGGTGTGGCCGAACGCTGCGGCCCCGGCATTCGCCAGCGCCGTGAGGTGTTGGTTTGTGGCGTTCAGCCGTACGTTTTGAAAACCGGTATCCACGCGGTGACCTCCTCCACGTCCCAACGACAACACCAGTGCCGGGGATGTCCATAGCGGTACGAACCGCCTGCTCCGGGTCGTACCTCTGCTTCTGGGGTTTGCGGAGCGGCCTCGGTCAAGGCCGTGATGTCGTAGGCGCCGTAGTGGCGGCGGCCGTTGATGAAGAACGTCGGGGTGCCGGACACGCCGCTGCTGTCGGCGGAGTCGATGTCACTGTCGATCCGCCCGGCGTGGGCCTGGCTGGTCGGATTCGCAGGAATGCCCGCAGCGGTGACCTCAGGTGCCGCTTCCGGAGCGTTCGGCTGGTGCTGGTCTCGGTCACCCGTCACCTTTCGACGTGCTGACCGAGCCAGCACGGATAGCTGGAGCCCTCCCCGGCGACATCCACGAGAGGGCTCGCCCGCGGCCGTAGCCGTCGCCGGGAGTGTGCTCAGCGCGGTCCGACGAACTCGGTCCGCACGCTCCACGCGAACTGGATCAGCAGGGTCACCGGGGACCTCTCGGCGATCTCGTGCATCACCGCCAGGTCGTCGGGGTCAGGGTCCTCGCTGAGCGTGATGGTGCGCTGCAGGTAGCGCTCCGCGCCTTCCTGCTCGGGTTCGTGGTAGTTGATCTCGACGGTGATATCGCCGGCGGTGTCGTACTTGTAGTCGACGTACTGCCGCAGCGTCTGGGCGGTGCACGAGGCGAGCGCCATCAACAGGTACTCGGTCGGGGTGGGGCCGTCACCGATCGCGCCGTTGTGCGGTTCGTCGGCGACGAGGGTGAAGCCGCGGGTGGTCATGTCCGTGCGTCGGCGCTCGGTGGCCGGAAGGACAACGCGGGCCGATGCGACGACATGATCATGGGTGGTTTCCATCAGCCGTGCCTTCCTCTACATCCGGTGGTGAAGGTCCAGGGATACCGAGCTGGCAGCAGCCGCGCCGCAGTCTGAGCGGGGCCGTGGCCAGGCGTGTCAGCCCGGGCCGGTACGTCCGGAGGTTAGCCTTCGCGGACTAGATAGTCCAATCGGCTACTCAGCTCAGAGTCGCCCTCGGCGGCTGAATCTCGACAGCAGGGCAGCCTAAGCTCGGGCGATGAGTGGCGTGCGCCGTCACGTCCCGGACCGCCTCGATCGATGTCACGGCTTCAATTGGACCGAAAGGTCCCTTTGATGTGGCGGCTACAACTGGATGCCCGCCGGGCGGGAGTCAGCGTCGATCGACGGCGGAATCAACACTGCCGGCGGTGGTTGCGCAAGCTGCGGCACCTCGCTCTCACGATGACGCCCTCATCGGCCTCCGGCTGCTCGCACCCACCGCGAGCAGCCTCATCACCACCAATGGGGCCAATTAACGGGTCGGTTCACCGGACGGCTGCACGAGGAACGATTTGATGTGGTCCAGCGCCATGTCCAGTGCGACTTCCATCGGGGCGACGTCGTGCGCGGCGTTCGCCAGCAGGTAGCCGCCTTGTAGTGCGCCCATCAACCCCGTGGCCAATTTCTCCGGGTTGGCGTCCGGGCGCAGGAGACCACTGTCCCGCATCCGGTGCAGACCATCACTGATCAACTTTTCCCATGCCGCGAACGTCTCCGACAGCGACGATCGAGCCTGCTCATCTTGATCGGACAGCTCAAGGGCCATCGACCCGAGGCCGCACCCGTATTTGCCGTTGTTGAGTGAGTTGGCCTGGACCAGCGCGTTGCGCCACCGGACCAGCCCGGAGAACGATCTCAGTCGTTCGAGCCCCCCGCGCTCGCGCTGAAGCACGAGCGCGCCTCGATACTTGACCAAGGCGCGCACGAGTTCCTGCTTGTCGGCGAAGTGGTGGTAGAGCTGGGACTTGCTCGTCTGGCTTGCCTCGCGGATGTCGTCGAGGGTCGTCGCGTTCACTCCGCGCACGAGCATCAGCCGGTTCGCTGCGTCGAGGATCCGCTCGCGGGTCGCGATGCCCCGTTGACTGATCCTCCGCCTATTCGTCGGCGCAGCCACCTGCTCGTCGCTCATCTGTCAAGTGTATCCAGCGCGCCAGATAATCTCGTGCGAATGGGACCGTTGAGTCCATCTCGTGTCACGTCCCATTCACCCAATGCGTCGCCCCAATGACCGTGTTTCCGCACCGCCAGACATCTTTAGCGGCAGCTGTTATGGACCATCTGGTCCTATTGGAAATGGGGTTTCCGGTGTTGTGCCGCGACGTCTCGGGTGCCGCACTCCGGCGAGAGCCGGGGTGAGACACCTGGATGGGTACGGACCGGCGCGCGGACCCTGAGGTC